>JBBTEL010000080.1:0-3393 GCA_038042325.1 Candidatus Methylomirabilota bacterium | reverse complement strand
AAGGTGAGGGGCGATCGCGGAGCTTGCGCGCCGCCTCGGCCCGCATCTGCTGCATGGCGCGGGTCTCCTGGTCGGAGTAGCGCTCCTCCTTCCAGGGATCGGCGTGCATGTGGTAGCCGTTGACCTCCCAGAAGCCGGGCGCGTTCACGTCCAGGAACTCGAAGCCCCGCACCCACTTGGCGCTCTTCCAGAAGTAGAGCTTGGGCAACACCAGCCGGCAGGGACCGCCGTGGTCGGGCTCGAGGTCGCGGCCGTTGTGCTTGACGGCGAGGAGCACGTCGTCGTCGATCAGGTCCTGGAGCGGGATGTTGGTCGTGTACCCCGCCTCCGCGTGGACCATGACCGCCGCCGCCTCGGACTTGACCCTGACGTGCTTCATGAGCTCGCGGATGTGGACGCCCTCCCAGCGGTTGTCCAGCTTCGACCAGCGCGTGACGCAGTGGACGTCGGAGGTGATCTCCACCCGGGGGAGCTTCAGGAACTCCTCCCAGGTCCAGGAGACCTCCGTTTCGACCTGCCCGAAGCAGCGGAAGCTCCACTTCTTGAGACTGGCATGGGGAGTCAGGCCATAGGTCAGCACCGGCCACTTGGCCGTCAGCACCTGGCCGGGCGGTAGGCGTTTCTGGAGTTCGGGATCGGGCTCTTTCATGAAGCGCCTCCCAAACGACACGGCCTCAACTATACACCAAATAGTTATATAATGGCCCAGCATGGCGCTCAGTAAGCCTCGGGGCCGCCTCTTCCGGAAGTACGTGGTCCTCTTCGTGACCCTGGTCAGCGGCGCGCTGGTGACCAGCGGCCTCGTCGAGATCTATTTCTCCTACCAGGAAAACAAGATGGCGCTCGGTCGCATCCAGCGGGAGAAGGCGCAGGCCGCCGCCTCCAAGATCGAGCAGTTCATCAAGGAGATCGAGCGCCAGATCGGGTGGACCACCCAGGCCCAGTGGGGCGCCCGGTCCATGGCCCTGGACCAGCGGCGCTTCGACTATCTCAGGCTTCTGAAGCAAAGCCCCGCGGTGACCGAGATCAGCCAGCTTGATACGGCCGGCAAGGAACAGCTCCGCGTCTCCCGCCTGGCCATGGACGTGGCGGGAAGCCAGACGGACTTCTCCCAGGAGCCGAAGTTCGTCGAGGCCAAGGCGGGAAAGATCTACTTCAGCCCGGTGTATTTCCGGAAAGAATCCGAGCCGTACATGACCGTCTCCATGCCGCGGAGCGGGGAGGATCCGGGGGTGACCGTGGCCGAGGTGAATTTGAAGTTCATCTGGGAAGTCGTCTCCCAGATCAAGATCGGCAAGGCCGGCCAGGCGTATGTGGTGGACTCGCGCGGTCGCCTGATCGCCCACCCCGACATCAGCCTGGTCCTCCAGAAGACGGACCTGTCGGCGCTTCCCCACGTGCAGGCCATCCGGTCGGCGTCTCCAAAACCTGGCGCTGAAGGGGACGAAGCGACGATCGCCAGGGACTTCCAGGCACGGCAGGTCCTGACCGCCTACGCTCCCATCTCTCCCCTGGCGTGGCTGGTGTTCGTCGATCTCCCCCTCGGAGAAGCCTTCGCGCCGATCTACGCCTCGGCTCTCCGGACGGTCCTGCTCCTGCTTCTCGGCATCGCCCTGTCGGTCCTGGCCAGCCTCGTCCTGGGCAGGAAGATGGTGAACCCGATCCAGGCCCTCCAGGCCGGCGCCCTCCGGATCGGCTCCGGGGACCTCCGCCACCGCATCGAGGTCAAGACCGGCGACGAGCTGGAGGCCCTCGCCCACCAATTCAACAGCATGGCCGGCCAGCTCCAGGAGTCCTACGCCGGCCTCGAGCAGAAAGTCGAGGCGCGCACTCGCGAGCTGACCGAGACTTTGGAGCAGCAGACCGCGACCAGCGAGATCCTGCGTGTAATCAGCAGCTCGCCAACCGACGTCCAACCTGTGTTCCAGACCATCCTCGAGAACGCGACACGATTGTGCGAAGCCAATATCGCGGCGCTTTTTCTTTACGATGGCGAGGTCCTATGCACGGCCGCGCATCACAACGTCTCGCCTGAGTTCGCGGAATATCTGAAACAGGCACGCCTCCGCCCGAGCCGCGAAACGACCACGAGACGAGCCGCACTAGAACGGAAGATAGTCCACGCTGCTGACCTCCAGAATGATCCTGAGTATTCTCTTCCGGAGCTCCACCGAATCGAAGGCGCGCGGACGGTTTTGTCCGTCCCGATGCTTCGGGAGAACGCCCTTGTCGGGGTGATCACGACATGGCGGCGCGAGGTCAGGCCATTCACCGACAAGCAGATCGCCCTTGTCAAGACCTTCGCCGACCAGGCTGTCATCGCCATCGAGAACGTCCGCCTGTTCCAGGAACTGCAGGCGAGGACCCGAGAGCTGACCCGGTCCGTGGAGGAGCTAAAAGCTCTCGGCGAGATCGGCCAGGCGGTCAGCTCGACCCTCGACATCCAGACCGTGCTCAACACGATCGTCTCGCGCGCCAGCCAGCTCGCCGGCGCGGACGCCTGCGCGATCTCCGAGTACGACGAGGCGGCCGAGGTGTTCCAGGTTCGCGCGACCCACAATCTCAACGCGGAGATCGTCGAGACCCTTCGGACGGTGCCTCTTCGGAAGGGCGAAGGCCTCATGGGTCGTGCGGCAGAGTCGAGGGAGCCCACGCAGATCCCCGACATCGCGCAGCCTGACGCCTACCAGAGCCGCCTCCGCGATCTGTTGATCGGCGCCGGCTATCGGGCTCTCCTCTCGGTTCCCCTGCTACGCGAAGACCAAGTCATCGGCAGTCTCTCCTTCAACCGGAAGGCGCCGGGCGAGTTTCCTCCCCAAGTCGTCGACGTCCTGAAGACCTTCGCCACGCAGTCGGCGCTGGCCATCCAGAACGCGCGGCTCTTCCGCGAGATCGAGGACAAGGGCCGGCAGCTCGAGGAGGCTAACCAGCACAAGTCGGAGTTCCTCGCCAACATGTCCCACGAGCTGCGCACGCCCCTCAACGCCATCATCGGCTTCTCCGAGGTGCTCCAGGAGCGGATGTTCGGGGAGGTGAACGAGAAGCAGGCCGAATATCTTCAGGACATCATCTCGTCCGGCCGCCACCTCCTCTCCCTGATCAACGACATCCTGGACCTCTCCAAGATCGAGGCAGGCCGGATGGAACTGGAGTTGGCGAGTTTCGATATGCCGCTCGCGCTTCAGAACGCCATGACGCTCGTGAGGGAGCGGGCGGACCGCCACGGGATCGCTCTCAGTGTCGCGGTAGACGAGCGGCTCGGCGCCTTCGCCGGCGACGAGCGGAAGATCAAGCAGATCCTCCTAAACCTCCTCTCCAACGCCGTCAAGTTCACGCCCGAGGGCGGCCGGATCAGCGTCAAGGCGATGCCGGCCGACGGCTCCGTGGAGATCT
>JBBTEL010000079.1:5005-7862 GCA_038042325.1 Candidatus Methylomirabilota bacterium | reverse complement strand
GTGGCGGACTCGAAGGGATAGACCGTGTAGTACTTGCCGCCCTGGAGCTGGAGGATGATCCCCTTGACGCCGGTGTTCTGGCCGGTCTCATCGAACTTGACGCCCTCCCACGTCATGATGAGCTGGTCGCCGGGGATGTTGGTGGCGACCAGCGCCTTGCGGATGGCCTCCGGGTCGGTGGAGCCAGCCCGGTTGATCGCGTCAAGGAGCGTCATCATCCCGGTGAAGGCGCGGGCGGGAAAGTCGTAGAGGTCCTTGCCCCCCGGCGAGCGCTTCTTGTACTGCTCGTTGACGGCCTGGGCGATGGGGCGCTTGACGATCAGGTCGGTGGAAAACGGCGCCCGGGTCATCGTCCCCTCGGCGTCCTTCCCCACCGCCTGGATGAAGTCCGGAGAGATGTGGCCGGCGTTCTGGGTCATGATCATCTTGGGGTTGTAGTCGAGCTCCTTGAAGTGCTTGACGAAGAGTATGGCGTCCGTCTGGTAGGAGGTGGGCATCCAGACGTCCGGATTGGCCGCCTTGAGCCGCTGGGTCTCAGCCACGAGCGAGGTGCTCCGGGCCCGGTACTGGAGGTCCACCACGACTTCATAGCCGTACTTCTTGGCCAGGTCCTTCATCACCTTGCCGCTGTCAGCGCCGAACTGGGTGTCCTCGTAGGTGACCCCGAGGGTCTTGAGGGTGATCCCCTTCTTCTTCTGGAAGTCGCGGAAGAAGTCGAACATCACCTGGGTGAAGTGCTCGTCGTGGGGCGAGGTGCGGAAGAACCACTTGAAGCCGCGGCGGGTCAGCGGCGGCGAGGAGGACTCGGGGTTCATGAACGGGGTCCCCGACCGCTCGGCGACCTGGCTGGCGGTCGCCGTGACCGAGCTGTGCCACGAGCCCACCAGGGCCACGACCTTCTCCTGGCTGATGAGCCGCTCGGCCTCGGCCTGGCCGAGGTCGGGCTTGCCCTGGTGGTCGGTGAAGATCAGCCGGACCTTGGCGCCCTTGAGTCCGGGCATCCCCTTGAGCCGCTGGTAGAACGGGTACGGGATATCCACCGCGCCGTTGGCGATGTCGGCGGCCAGCTCGAGGACCGGTTTGTTGTCCACGCCGGCCTGGGCGTTGGCCCCGGACATCGGGTAGATGACCCCGATCACGACCTCCTTGGGCTGGGCCGAAACGGGAGCGGCCAGGAGGCAGAGCAGGAGCGAGAGCGAGAGCAGGACGCCAAGTCGCTTCATGGGAAGCTCTCCTTTGTAGGCGATGAGGCTGTCAAGACGCGGGCCGATTCTAGGGCCGGCCGCCGCGCCTGTCAAGGCGTGCCGCCGACATACCCCTCTCTCAAGTCGCGCCGGGTAAGCTCCGGATCCCGAGCCTCCGGCCTGCCGTAGCCGCCGCCGCCCGGGAGGCGGATCTCGACCACGGCGTCGGGCGAGAGCACCTGCTCGGCCTTGGGGTTGGCCGGCGGCCGGCCGTTGACGAGGACCTGGCCCGTGGCCCCGGGCAGGCCCCCGAAGAAACCCTGGGCCGGGGTCCGGGTGCGGTCGCAGAGGATCGAGCAGACGAAGGGCTCCCGCGTCCTCACCCGGAACTGGATCGTCTGGCCGAGGCCGCCACGATATTTTCCGGCTCCGCCCGAGCCCGAGCGCAGCTCCTTCTTCTCGATCAGCAGGGGCGAGAGCGACTCGATGACCTCCGCCGGCGTCCCGAGCACCCCCGAGGGGAACGCCGTGGAAGACAATCCGTCCTTGGTCGCCCGGGCGCCGGTTCCGCCCGACGTGAAAAAGATGTACGTGAAGGGACGGCCCGCCAGGTCCTTGCCGGCCACCTGGACACCCCAGATGTTCGCCGACCCCTCCGCCATCACGCTGTCGGGCAGCGCTTGGGAGAGCGCGCCGGCCACCACGTGAGGGAGGAAGTGGCCGACCACGTGGCGGGCCGCCACGGGCGCCGGGTGCTTCACGTTCAGGATCGAGCCCTCCGGCGCCGTGATCCTCACGGGCCGAAACGCTCCTTCGTTGTTGGGGACGTCAGGGCTCACGATCACCTTCACGCCGTAGGTGGTGTAGGCGAGGGTGTAGTTCATGACCACGTTGATCCCCCGGCGGGAGGCATGCGAGGACCCCGCGTAGTCGATCCAGAGCTCATCCCCCTTCACCTCGCAGCGCGCCTTGATCGTGATGGGCTCGTCGAACCCGTCGGAGGTGATGGCGTACTCGTACGCGCCCGGGCGCAGCCCCGCGATGGACTCCCTCATGGCCCGTTCCGTTCGGCCGATGATCTCGTCGGCCAGCGGCTCCAGCCGCTCCAGCCCGAACTCGTCCATGAACTCGAGGAGGCGCTGGCCGCCGACGTTGCCGCCGGCGATCTGGGCGTGGAAGTCGCCCAGGACCATCTCCGGCGCCCGCGTGTTGGCCCGAATGAGACTGATCAGGGTCTCATTGGGCTTTCCCGCCTCGTACAGCTTCATGATGGGGATGAAGAGCCCTTCCTCGTACACCTCCCGCGCCTCGGCGGAGAGCACGTGCCCGCCGATGTCGATGGCATGGCAGGTGGAGGCGAAGAAGGCCACGCATTCCTCCCCGCGGAAGATCGGCGTCGAGATCGTAACGTCGTTGAGGTGGCCGGAGGTCTTCCAGGGGTCGTTGGTGATGAGGACGTCGCCGGGGTGGAGCGTCTCGAGCGGGTACGCCGCGAGGAAGTGGCGCTGGGCCAGCGCCATGGAGTTGATGTGTCCCGGCGTCCCGGTCACGGCCTGGGCCACCATCCAGCCCCGGCGGTCGAAGACGCCGGCCGAGAGGTCGCCGGCCTCGCGGACCACGGAGGTGAACGAGGTCCGCTGGAGCGCCGCGGCCTGCTCGTTGACGATGCCGAT
>JBBTEL010000079.1:0-4905 GCA_038042325.1 Candidatus Methylomirabilota bacterium | reverse complement strand
GCCGCTAATTTCCTTCGCGATCCCTCATCTCCGCGATCTCTGGCGCTGTCCATCCTCACTTCGTGGGGAGGGCCGGAGACCACGAGGCGCCAGTTCAGCGCCTCGATGGCGACCCCCTGGGCGGTGCGGCCGTAGAGCGCCCGGTAGGCCGTTTCAAAGTTCTGCGTCAGGGTCTCCAAGCTCTCCCCACCGAGGGGACCGAGCGGGACCGGCACCTCCACCTCGTGGCCCTGCCCCACGTAGCGCATCTCGGCGGTGCGCCTGATGCCGACGGCGCTGCCGGTCACCCCGGCCGCGGCGAGGATCGCCCGCCCTTCCGCCTCCATTTCGACGTACAGGCGGTTCACGCCCTCCCACTGGGCCTGATCCAGCTGCTGGGGCGCCGTCCTGACGAAGTCGAAGGCGAGCGGCGCGGTGAGGAGGCCGAAGGCGGAGATGGCCCCGGCCCCGAAGGGCAGGAGGACGTGGGGGACTTTCAGGATCTTGCCAATCTCCCAGGCGTGAACGGGCCCGGCTCCGCCGAAGGCGAAGAGTGGGTAGGCGCGGAGGTCCTTGCCGCGCTCGATACCGTGGATCCGGGCCGCCGCCGCCATATTCTCGTTCACGACGCGGTGGATTCCCCACGCGGCCTCCGTCAGATCCAGCCCCAGCGGGGCGGCGACGCGCTCGGCGACAGCGCGGCGGGCGGCCTCCACGTCGAGGCGCATGAGGCCGCCGAGGAAGAAGTCGGGATCGAGATACCCGAGCAGGAGGTCGGCGTCGGTCACCGTGGGCTCGCGTCCCCCCAGGGCGTAGCACGCCGGCCCGGGGTCGGCGCCGGCGCTGTCGGGCCCGACCTTGAGCAGCCCCAGGCGATCCACCCGGGCGATGGAGCCACCGCCCGCGCCGATCTCGATCATCTCGATGACGGGGACGCGGATCGGCAGCCCCGAGCCCTTCTTGAACCTGTCGGCCCTCGCAACCTCGAATTCCCGGGCTACCAGCGGCTCGCCCCCGTCGATGACGCACGCCTTGGCCGTCGTCCCTCCCATGTCGAACGACAGGAGGCGCGGCTCGCCGGCCAGTTTGGCGGCCCGCGCGGCAGCCAGCGCGCCGGCGGCCGGCCCGGATTCCACGAGGCGGATCGGGACGCGCTTGGCCGTCTCCGGCAGGGCGATGCCGCCGGAGGAGAGCATGATGTAGAGCTGCCCCCCGATACCCAGATCCACGAGCTTGCGCTCGAGGTCCTCCACGTACCTCGCCATGAGAGGCATCACGTACACGTTGGCGACGGTCGTGGAGGTGCGCTCGTACTCGCGGATCTCGGGAACCACGTCCGAGGAGCAGGAGACGGGAAGGGAGGGCGCCATCTCCCTGAGCAGCGTCCCCAGTCGCAGCTCGTGAGCGGGATTCCGGTAGGCATGGAGCAGGCAGACCGCCACGGCCTCGACGCCCTCGGCGAGCAGGCCCCGGATGACCTCGCGTGCGCCGGCCTCGTCCAGCGGCTTCATCACGCTGCCGTCGGCCAGGAGCCTCTCGTCCACTTCTCGGCGGAGGTGGCGCGGGGCCAGCGGGGGCGGGGGGTCGATGAAGAGATCGTACATGTCGTAGCGCCCCTCGCGGCCGATCTCGAGGGCGTCCCTGAAGCCCCGCGTCGTGAGCAGCCCCGTTCGCGCGCCCTTGCGCTCGATGAGGGCGTTGGTGGCGAGCGTCGTCCCATGGATGAGGCTGCCGACGGCGCGCGGAGAAACCCCCATTTCTTCGAGGAGGCGCACGATCCCGGTTTCAACGCCCTGGGCGGGGTCCTTGGGGGTCGTCAGGAGCTTGCCGACCCGGACGGCGCCGCTCGCCTCGTCGATCAGAACAAGGTCGGTGAAGGTGCCGCCGATATCCACCCCGAGCCGGTACGTGGCGGGCATGGCGGCAGTGTACCGGGGAGCAATTCACCCCGTCAAGACACGGCCTGCCCCGGACTCATGTATCTGATTCTGGACGTTGACGCGTAAGACTGACTGCCCGATAATGTGAAGTGTAGAGGAACGGGATGACTGAGCATGGTTTTCTTGCCACAATGCTGGCCCTGGTCGCGTTCGAAGTCGTGGTCTTAGGAGTGGTGCTCGGGTACTTCACCTACCGGATCTTTCGCAAGAGTGAGCGGATCGAGGGAGTTACCGCCGAGACGTTCCTCGAAGTGCGGAAGGTCCTCAGCCAGCTGCAGTAGCCCCCGTCATCGTCCTCGTCGGACATTCCTAGCGGGCCCGGCGGATTCTCTCGAGCGCGCGCGCGGCCTCGGCGCGGACGTGTGGATCCGGATCCTTCAGCGCCTCGGTCAGCGCCGGCACGGCCGCGGCGCTTCGGGCCTCCCCGAGGTTCTGGGCCGCTCTGACGCGAAGCTGAGGGTCCGGGGCCTTGAGCGCGTTTGTCCAATAGGGGACGTTGCTCTGGTCACCGGCGCACGCGTTGAGGAGGGGCAGTTTCGGGAGCGGCTGGGCGCCGGCGGGGCCGAGCGGCCCGAGCAGGACGAGGCCGAACAGGAGGGGAATCCGCGCCTTCATCCGCGGAGGGTCTTCATCACCTCTTCGTTCTGGAGCGCGCTCTTGGGGTCCCCCTGGAAGATGATCTCGCCCCGGTCGATGGCGTAGAGGCGGTCCGCGACCCGCGTGGCGGTGTTCAGGTTGGACTCGGCGATCAAGAGCGAGATGCCCATCCCCTTGATCTTCTTCACGGCGTCGATGAAGCGGTTCACGACGACCGGGGCCAGCCCCTCGAAGGGCTCGTCGAGCAGCAGGATGGAGGGCGAGAGCGTCATCGCCCGCGCGATGGCCACCATCTTCTTCTGGCCGCCGGAGAGATTCAGCCCCCGCCGTCCGGTGAATTCCTTGACCTCCGGGAAGACCGCCAGGATACGCTCGTCCATCTCGGCGCCGGAGGCTGAGGCGCCGCGGGCCCGCGACGCCCCCATCAGCTGGCTGATCTGGAAGTTCTCGGCGACGGTGAGGTCGGGGAAGATCCCCGAGTCCTCGGGCGAATAGCCGATGCCGAGCCGGGCGCGCTCGTGGGTCGGCAGGCGCGTGATGTCCTGCCCCTTGAAGGTGACCGTGCCCGACCGGACGGGCAGGAGCCCCATGATGCTGTCGATGGTGGTCGTCTTGCCGGCTCCGTTCCGGCCGACCAGGCACACCGCCTCGGCGTCGCCGACCGTCAGCGAGACGCCGCGGAGGATGTGCGCCGGCCCACGGAACGTGTTGATCTGCTGGATCTCGAGCATCGTCAGGCGCCCGCGTGGGTCCCCAGGAGCGTCATCGTGACCTGGTCGTTGGTCCGGATCTGGTCGGGCGTCCCGTCAGCCAGGATCGTTCCCTGGTGCATCACGACGATGCGGTCCGAGTACTTGAAGACGACGTCCATGTCGTGCTCGATGATCACGGCCGTGATCTTCCCCGACCGCACGATCGCGGTGATGACGTCCATGATCGGCGCCTTCTCCCGGGTGCTGACGCCGCTGGTCGGCTCGTCCAGGAACAGGAGCTTCGGGCGGAGCGCGTACGCCACCGCGACGTCGAGCAACTTGCGCTCGCCCTGGGAGAGCCCGCCGGCGACCATCCGGGCCCTGGCCTCGAGGCCGAACTGCCGGAGCACCTCGGTCGCCTCGTCCCGCACCGCGCTGTCGTGGTCGGCCAGGGTGAAGAGGCGGCGCGTCTTGCCCTCCCGGGAGAAGATGGAGAGCGCGATGTTATCGAGGGCGGAGAGCTGGTCGAAGAGATTGACGAGCTGGAAGCTCCGGGCGATCCCCTCTGCGATCCGCTCGTGGATGGACTGGTGGGTCACGTCCGTGCCCTGGAAATGGATCTGACCGCTGTCGGCGCGGAGGAGGCCGCTGATGAGGTTGACCAGCGAGGTCTTCCCGGCGCCGTTGGAGCCGATGAGGGCGAGCAGTTCGCCCTGGTTGACGGTGAAGTCCACCCGGTCCACGGCGTGGGTGTCGCCGAAGTACTTCACGAGGGCTTTCGTCGAGAGCAGGCTCACATCAGGCCGCCTTCCGGAGCCGGTCGATCAGCCGGCTGGCGGTTCCCACGATGCCCGCCGGCAGCGCCAGGACCAGGACCACGAGCACGCCGCCCAGGAACATCTGCCAGTACACCGTGTACCCCACGGCGAAGGTTTTCAGGTAGTTGAACACCACCGCGCCGACGATGGGCCCGGCGAAGGTCTGGAAGCCGCCGAGCACGGTGAAGAAGACGATCTCGCCCGAGAAGGTCCAGACCAGGATATCGGGCGTCGTGAGCCCGTTCAGCGGCGCCCAGAGCGCCCCCGCCAGCCCGGTGTACACGCCCGAAACGAGGAAGGCCATGTACCGGTAGCGCCGGACCTGGACCCCGACGAATTCCGCTCGGGTCTCGTTGTCGCGGATGGCCTGGAGCGCCTTGCCGAAGGGGGAGTGGACGATCACCCACATCACTGCCACCCCGACCAGGAAGATGACCAGCACGTAGTAATAGTAGCGGTGGGCCAGGAAGGCCATCTTGTCCTGCCCCGGGGCCATCCCGACGCCCAGCAACGACGGCGTGGGGACCCGGAGCCCGTCGGTCCCGCCCGTAACCCAGAAGAACTTGAAGGCCAGGCTCCAAAGCACTTGGGACAGCGCGAGCGTGAGGATGCCGAAGAAGATCCGCGTGTAGCGGACGCAGAGGAAGCCGAACAGCGCGGCCACGGCGGTCGCGGCCACGACGCCCCCGACGATGAACGCCTCCATGGAGCTGATCTTGAGGTACTTCACCATGAAGGCCACCCCGTAGGCCCCCATCCCGAAGTAGGCGGAGTGTCCGAAGGAGAGGAGGCCCGTGTAGCCCAGGAGCAAGTTGAAGCCGAGGGCGGCGATGGCGAAGATCAAGCCGTACGAGAGCTGGGTGACTTCGTAGGGCGGCA
>JBBTEL010000078.1:2297-4011 GCA_038042325.1 Candidatus Methylomirabilota bacterium | reverse complement strand
GCCCACCTCTTCCTCTTCTACTTCGGCATGCTCTCCATGATCACCCCGCCGGTCTGCCTGGCCACCTACGCGGCGGCCTCCATCGGCCGGGCGGACTTCATGAAGACCGGCTGGGCCGGAGTGCGGCTCGGGATCGTGGCCTACGTCGTTCCATTCTTCTTCGCGTATCACCCGGCGTTGCTGCTCAAGGGCTCGCCCACGGAGATCATCCTGGCGGTCGTGACGGCGGCGGCGGGGGTGATCCTCCTGGGGATCGGTTGCGCCGGCTTCCTCTTCCGCCCGCTCGGCTGGACCAAGCGCGGGGTGGCGGCGCTCGCCGGGCTCTGCCTCTTCCCGCCGCCCTCGAGCGGCCTCTGGGTCGCGACCAATGTCGTCGGCCTCGCGCTCGGCGTCCTCCTCGTCCTGTGGGAACGGAACGGGGCGCGTCTCAGTCCGGCAAGGGAGATTCCATGAAGATCGACATCTTCCCCCATATCTTCCCCCGCACGTTCTACGATCGGATGACCCAGGTCTCGGCGGCGGGGCGCTATATGCAGAAGCGGACCCGCGGTATCCCCGTGCTGGTGAATCTGGACCTGCGCCTCAAGATCATGGATCGCTATGAGGGGTACGTCCAGGTGCTGACGCTGGCGTCCCCCCCGATCGAGGCTCTGGGCGGCCCTGAGCTCACCCCCGACCTGGCCCGCCTGGCCAACGACGGCATGGCCGAGATCGTGGCCAAGCACCCCGACCGCTTTCCCGGTTTTGTAGCCTCTCTCCCGATGAACAATCCCGACGCGGCGCTCCACGAGATCGACCGCGCGATCACCGAGCTTCAGGCTACCGGAGTCCAGATCTTCTCCAACGTGAACGGCCGCCCGCTGGACGAGCTCGAGTTCCAGCCGATCTTCGAGCGCATGGCGAGACACGCGCTCCCGATCTGGATGCATCCCGCGAGGCCGGATACCTTCGCCGACTACCCAACGGAGAAGCGCTCGCGGTATGATCTCTGGTGGGCCTTCGGCTGGCCCTACGAAACCACCATCGCCATGGGACGCCTCGTGTTCTCCGGGCTTTTCGACCGTTTCCCCGACCTCAAGATCATCACTCACCACATGGGCGCCATGCTCCCGTACTTCGAGGGGCGGGCCGGCCACGGGCTCGACCAGCTCGGCAGCCGCACCGACGACCCCGACGATGCCGGAGCCCTCAAGCGGCTCAAGCGCCGGCCGCTCGACTACTTCAAGATGTTCTACGGCGACACCGCCCTCTTCGGCGCGCACCACGCCATGGAGTGCGGCCTGGCCTTCTTCGGCGCCGACCGGGTCCTGTTCGGGACCGACATGCCCTTCGACCCGGAGAAAGGGCCCGGATTCATCCGCGAGACGATCGCCGCCATGGAACGGATGCGCGCGACAGCCGACGAGAAGACCAAGATCTACGAGGGCAACGCGCGGCGGCTCCTGCGGTTGAAGGTGAAGATGCACTAAATGCTGAAACGGGTGGCGGTGGAGAGCGCGGCGGAGGCGTACCTGGAGCTCCTGGCAGCGCGGGGCATCGAGCACTTCTTCGGCAACGCGGGGACCGACTTCGCGCCGATCGTGGAGGCGTACGCCAAGCGGCTCGCCCAGGGGCTCGTGCCCCCGCGTCCCGTCACGGTCCCTCATGAGGTGACGGCCGTGGCCATGGCCCACGGGTACGCGATGGTCACGGGACGCCCGCAGGCCGTCATGGT
>JBBTEL010000078.1:0-2197 GCA_038042325.1 Candidatus Methylomirabilota bacterium | reverse complement strand
ATCGCCTGCGCCGAGCCTCCCGGCCCGGTGTATCTGACGCTGCCGCGGGAAGTGCTCGCCGAACGGATGGAGACGCTCGAGTACTGCGACCCGTCCCGGGCACCCCGCAACAGCGCCACCGTCGCCGATGCCGCGGCGATCGCCGAAGCCGCCCGGATCCTGGCCGACGCGCGGAACCCCCTCATCATCGCCAAGGCGCCGGGGCGGGACCCGGCCGCCGTGGCGCCGCTGGTCAGGCTCGCCGAGGCGCTCGGCGCGCCGCACTTCGACCACTGGCACACCCACGTCAATTTCCCCCAGCACCACCCGCTCCACGCGGGCTACGATCCGGCGCCGTACCTGGCGGAGGCCGACGTGGTCCTCGCCGTCGAAAGCGACGTCCCGTGGATCCCGAAGCTCGCCGCCCCGCGGCCGGAGGCGAAGGTGATCCAGGTGGCGGTGGATCCCCTCTTCGCGCGCTACCCGATCCGCGGCTTTCCGGCGGACGTGGCGCTGGCGGGGACGCCGCGCCTGACGCTCGCGGCGCTGGCGGAGGCCGTCGTCGCGGCGGGCCCCGACCCCGCCCAGGCGGTGGCCCGGCGACAGCGGTGGGGCGCCGAGCACGCGGGCCAGCGCAGCCGCTGGGAGGCCGCCGCGCGCGCGGTGGCGGGGGACCGCCCCATCGACATGGCCTGGCTCTCACGCCGCCTGGGGGACGTCCTGGACGAGAGCACCATCGTGGTGAACGAGTACGACCTGGACGTGACTCAGACCTGTTTCGGCACGCCTGGAAGTTACTTCGGCTCCTCCCCCGCCGCGGGCCTCGGCTGGGGGCTGGGAGCGGCCCTCGGCGCGAAGCTCGCCGCGCCGGACAAGACGGTCATCTGCGCGGTGGGGGACGGCGCCTACATCTTCGGGTCCCCCACTGCCGCGCACTTCGTGTCCCGGGCGTATAATCTCCCCATCCTCGTTGTCATCTTCAACAACCGCGCCTGGAACGCGGTCAAGCGCGCGACGAAGGCCTACGCCCCAGACGGCTGGGCGGTGCGAACGGGCACGATGCCGATGAGCGACCTCGAGCCCGCCCCCGACTACGAGCTGATCTGCCGGGCCTCGGGCGGGCACGGCGAGCGCGTGGAAGATCCGGCTGAGCTCCCCGGCGCGCTGGCGCGTGCGCTCAAGGTGGTGAGCGAGGAGCGGCGGCAGGCCCTCCTGAACGTGATCTGCAAGAAGCCATGAAGATCTACGTCATCGGCGCCTACGGGCCGTCCCAGGAGTTCGAGCCGCTGCGTGAGCTCGGCCACGAGGTCATCCTCGGGCGGTCGGTGGACCAGCCGGGGCGGCAGCCCTACACCGAGGAGGAGCTGATCGAGTGGTGCCGGGACGCCGACGTCATCATGGCCTCCCACCTGGACGCGATCACCCGGGCGGCGATGGCGGCCGCCGCTCGGCTCCGCCTGGTGGTGATCCCCTACATCGGCGTGGACAAGATCGACGTCCCCGCCGCCACCGAACTGGGCATCATCGTTGCCAACAGCCCCACGCCGCAGAACTTCCACAGCGTTGCCGAGGCGACCATCACGTTCATGCTCGCGCTCTTGAAGCGCCTCAAGCGCAACGAGGCCAAGCTCCGCCGGGGCGAGTGGGGCCAGCGGATCGACCGCGGCTGGCTGCTCTCGGGAAGGACGGTCGGCCTCGTGGGGTTCGGCCGCGTCGGCACGCAGGTCGCCCGGCGCCTTCAGGGCTGGGAGGTGCGCCTGCTGGCGTGCGATCCCTACATCGCCCCGGAGACGGCCCGCCCCCTCGGTGTCTCGCTCGTCCCCCTCACGACACTCCTGGCGGAAGCCGACATCGTGAGCCTGCACCTGTCGCTGACTCCGAAGACGCGCCACATGATCGGGGAAAAAGAGCTCAGGTCCATGAAGCGGACGGCCTTCCTCATCAACTCGGCCCGCGGCGAGCTGCTGGACGAAAACGCCCTCTACCGGGCTATCGACGAGAGCTGGATCGCGGGGGCGGCACTCGACGTCTTCGAGCAGGAGCCCCTGCCCATGGAGAGCCCGCTGCGCATGCTCGATCCCGCGCGGGTGATCCTCACCCCGCACAACGTGAGCCACACCGAGACGGGGCGGCTGGCGAACCTGAAGATGGCTCTCGAGTCCACCCTGAGCGCGCTCAAGGGCGAGATGCCCAAGCACATCGTCAACCCGCCGGCAGC
>JBBTEL010000077.1:0-2297 GCA_038042325.1 Candidatus Methylomirabilota bacterium | reverse complement strand
GCAGGGGCGCGGTCATTCGAGCGTGAATCCTTTCGAGGCGATCTTGTGGCCGACGATCCTGTACTCGCGGCGGGCGAGGGGTTTGTAGACGACGAAGGTCTCGGTGGCCGGGTGCTTGGCGTACTTGACTTCGTACTCGAGGGTGACGTGGGTGCCGCTGTCGGGCGGGACGAAGTTGGTGCGCCAGTTCCAGTTCTTGAGGGAGTAGGCCTGCAGCGCGCCGAGCCGCGCCGTGATGAGCCGAAGGTCGGCTTTCCAGCCCGCGGGGCTTCGCGTCTCGAAGTACGTCCTGGCGAAGAACGTCATGGCGCGGTCGGGATCCTTGTCCTTCAGGGCCTGAAGGTATCCCTCCGCCGCCGCCCGGGCCCGGGCCTCCTTGTCGCCGGCCCCGCACCCCGCGAGCGTGAGGAGGACGAGGAGGAGAACCCGCCAGGCGGTTCGGCACATCAGAGCCGGCGGAGCTGGGGGTCCGGCTTGTTCAGCGCGGCGATCACGAAGGCTCTCGCCATGGAGCGTCCTCCTCGCGTCGGGGTTGCCCCATTATCCATTCCTCCCCTGGCTTGTCAATTCTCCTTTCTTGACGCTGAGGGAGGCTCCGGCTATCCTCTCTCGGCATGGAGGGTGTGAACGCGAAGACGCTCAGGCGGATGGCGGCCCTTCTCGGCTATGACTGGCCCGACGAGGAGCTCGAGGCGCTCCTGCCGCTCGTGCAGAAGAGCCTGGAGACCGTCGAGCGGCTCGACGCCCTGGCGCTCCGCGACGTCGAGCCCGCCGTGCAGTACCGGATGTTCTAGGGGCGCCGCATGGAGCTCGTCTGGAAGCCCATCACGGAACTGAGCCGGCTCATCGCCGCCAAGGACGTTTCCCCGGTGGAGGTCGTCCAGGCCTACCTCGACCGGATCGACGCCCTGGACGGCAAGCTCAAGGCCTTCATCACCGTCTGCCGGGAGGAGTCCCTTGCCGCCGCGAAGAGCGCCGAGGCCGCGGTCATGGGCGGGCAGGCCGTGGGACCGCTCCACGGCGTCCCGATCGGCCTCAAGGATCTGTTCGCCACCAGGGGGACACGGACGACGGGGGGATCGAAGATCCTCGCCGACTGGATTCCCGAGGACGACGCCACCGTCGTGGCCCGGCTGAAGGAGGCTGGGGCCATCGTGCTGGGCAAGCTCAACATGCACGAGTTCGCTTACGGGCCGGAGGGGCTCAACGCCAACTACGGCAACGCCTGGAACCCCTGGGACGCCCACACCCACCGGATTGCGGGGGGCTCCTCCTCGGGCTCGGGGGTCGCAGTCGCCGCCGCGCTCTGCGCCGCAGCGCTGGGATCGGACACGGGCGGCTCGATCCGCATCCCGGCCGCCCTGTGCGGCCTCACGGGGCTCAAGCCCACCTACGGCAGGGCGAGCCGCGCCGGTGTCCTGGCGCTGGCCTGGTCCATGGACCACGTGGGCCCCATGACGCGCACGGCGGCCGACGCCGCGCTCCTCCTGGGGCCCATGGCGGGGTACGACCCGCGGGATCCCACCACGAGCGTGCTGCCGGTCCCGGATTATCGGGCCGCGCTCACGGGCGACATCAAGGGCTTACGCGTGGGACTGCTCCGCGCCTTCTTCCTCGAGTCGGCCGGGATGGTCCTGCGCCAGGCCGTGGAAGGGGCCGTCAAGGGCCTGGAAGAGCAGGGGGCCCGGGTGGAGGAGGTCGCCCTGGAGAGCGCCGCCCACGTCTCGGGCGCCTCGTTCGCCATCGTGGCGGCGGAGGCGCTCGCGTACCACGACGAGTGGATGAGGACGCGGCCCGACGACTACGGCGCCGATGTCCGCGATCGGCTGCGGCTCGGCGCGTTCGTGTCCGCCACGCAGTACGTCAAGGCCCAGCAGGCGCGCCAGCTCATCCGGAACGAGGTGGACGCGCTCCTGGCGAAGCTGGACGTGCTCATCGCGCCGGCGACCCCCATCGTGGCCCCGCCGGTGGGGCAAACAGAGGTCGTGGTCGAGGGCAAGCGGCACGACGTGAGGAGCAGCCTGATCCGGTTGACGCGCCCCTTCAATCTCTCCGGCCACCCGGCCTGCACGGTCCCGTGCGGCTTCACCGTTGCGGGGCTCCCCATGGGGATGCAGATCATCGGGCGCCCCTTCGACGAGGCGACGGTCCTGCGCGTGGCCGACGCCTACCAGCGGGTCACCGACTGGCACACCCGCCGGCCACCTGTTGGTCAGGACGCCCCCGCCGCCCCCTCACCTTAATCCTCTCCCCCCCCTCACCCCACTCATACTCCCCTCACCTTCATCCTCTCCCCC
>JBBTEL010000076.1:0-5002 GCA_038042325.1 Candidatus Methylomirabilota bacterium | reverse complement strand
CGCCAGGGTTGTCCTTGCCGACCTCGATGAGGCTGGAATGGCCGAGGTGGCCGGAACGATCCGGTCACGCGGCGGCCAGGCCGTCGGCGTGAGGACCGATGTCTCCGACCTCAGTCAGGTCCAGGCGCTGGCGGACAAGGCCTGGCAAGCCTTCGGCGCCGTCCACATCCTGTGCAACAACGCTGGCGTGGGCGTGTCGGGGGGGCTGGAAGAGACGACCCTCAAGGACTGGCAGTGGGTGGTCGGCGTGAACCTCTGGGGCGTCATCCACGGCCTCCTGGCGTTTCTCCCGCGGATGATCGCCCAGAAGCAGGGCGGCCACATCGTCAACACGGCGTCCATGGCCGGCCTCATCGCCACCCAGGGGCTCGGCGTGTACAACACCACCAAGTACGCCGTCGTCGGCCTGTCGGAGACCCTCGTGAAGGACCTCAAGCCCTACGGGATCGGCGTGTCGGTCCTCTGCCCCATGGGGGTCGAGACCCGGATCCTCGAGAGCGAGCGGAATCGCCCCGGCGCCCTGAGAGACCCCGACGCCAAGAAGAGCGAGCCGGTCCCGCTCATGGGCCGGACGCTGAGCCCTGAGGAAGTGGCCGCCCAGGTGCTGCCGGCGATCCGCGCCAACCAGCTCTACGTCATCACTCACGCCGAAGGGCTCGAGCCGCTGCGCCGCCGCTTCCAGCGGATGGAAGAAGCGATCCCTGGAAGCTAAGCGATGGGCAGGAAGCGGCCCCGGGCCTGGGCCAGCACCGCGCGGCTTCGATAGTCCTCCAGCGTCCCCTCGAGATCCAGGTATTTCCCGTGGTCCTGCACCACCCGTCCGCGGCCCAGCAGCGGCGTGTCCAGAGGGACGGGCTTGACGTAGCGAACCGTCAGCTCCCCCGTGACGTGGATGCGGCCGTTGTGCCGCACGGCCGCCCCGGCGAGCACCTCATCCAGATAACCGGCCACGATGCCGCCGTGGGCGCTCCCCGGCGGGCCTCCGAACCGCTCGGGAATGATGATCGGCGAGAGCACGCCGCCGTCCGTGATGAAGCAGCGGACCCGGAGTCCGATCGGATGGGCTGGGCCGCAGCCAAAGCAGCGGTGATAGGTCGTCCCGGGCCGGCTGACGCGCTGCTCCTCCAGGCCGGCAAACTCGGCTTCGAAGGCCGCGGGCAGCGGCGGATCGTGGGTCATGGCAATATCATAGCGCGGCCTCAGCGACGCCAGAGAAGCCGGGCGCCGGCCAGGAGCGTCACGAGACCGATGAGCCCCACGAAGTAGCCCGCGCCGACCTCCCCCAGGATCCCGCTCACGAGCGGCCCGAGGAAAATCCCGGCGTCCACCCCCACGCGATAAAGCCCCGTCCGCCAGCCCAGCGCGCCGAGCGGCGTGTGCTCGCGGATCACGCCCACGGGGAGCATCCAACCCGCCAGCCCCAGGCCGAACAGGGCCGCGCCCGCCACGAACAGGGGGAAAGATCCCAGGCCCACGAAGAAGGTCCCGGCCCCGAGCGCCAGGCACACCGCGCCCAGCACCGCCCGCCCCCCCAGCCGGTCGGCCAGGTACCCGACGGGAAGGAGCACCACCAGATCCACGATCTGAGGGATCGCGAGCATCCAGGAGTTCCCCGCGCGGTCGAGACCGAACTCCCGCGTCCCGCGGAGGGGAATCAGGAACTGACTCACGGAGGACCAGGCAAGAGCGATCACCGCCCCGACGACGAACATTCCCGCGACGATGGGCGGCGTCTTCACGGCCGCCGCGGCGACCGCGGGCGCCGCCGGATCCACGCGGGCGCGCCCGCCACCGGGGGAAAATCGGCGCCAAAACACCGGCAAGAGCGCCAGGATGACGAGCTGAGGGCTGCACACCAGGAGGAAGGAGCGGTTCCAGCTCCAGTCGGCCGGCAGCAGGCCCACCAGCGAGATGCCGCCGAGGATGCCGAGCATCCCGGAGAACTCAAACGTATTGAGGCGAAACGCGGCGCCTTCGCCGCGCTCGAGAAGGGCCGTGAGCCCTGCCACCATGCCCAGCGCATGCCCCGCCCCGATCAGAAAGCGGCCCGTGACGAGGATCGCGAGGGGGCCGGCGCTGCCGAGCAGCAGCACCCCCGCGAGCAGGAAGAGCGGGGCGGCGACGAGGGTCGCGCCCAGCCGGCGGCCGGCCAGCCCTCCTGCCGGAATGTCCAGCAGGGTGCGGGCGAACCCGAAGGCACCGGCGAGCACGCCGAGCTGCCAGTCGGCCAGCCCCTGCGCGCGCGCGATCTCGGGCAGGAGCGGCCCGAAGCCGCCGATGGAGAACGTGTTGCAGAAGATCATCAGGCAGAGGAGCGCGGTGGTCACGGCCGCTAGTTTACCCCTTGACGGGCGGCGGCTCCCTCGTTAGGGTCGGCTCCATGGGACTCCTGGGCAAAGGGATTCTCGCCTTCTGGCACGACGTCGCTCCCGGCGGCGATGCCGAATTCAACCAGTGGCATATCCGCGAGCACATCCCGGAGCGCCTCGGCGTTCCCGGCTTTCTCCGGTGCCGCCGCTACGTGGCAGTGTCTCACGGCCCGACGTATTTCTATTTCTACGAAACCGAGGCGGTCGAGACGCTCGCCAGTCCCCCCTATCTGGCCCGGCTGAACGATCCCACCCCCTGGACCCGCCGCGTGCTCCCGCTGTTCAGAGACAGCGTGCGAACGGCCTGCCGGGTCACGCAGAGCCTGGGCCACGGGGTGGGAGGCACGCTGGCCACACTCAGGTTGGGGCCGCTGGCCGGACGGGAGGAAGAGCTGCGGGGATGGCTGATCGGCACGACGCTCCCCGCGCTGATCGAGCGCCCGGGCATCGTCGGCGCCCACCTCTGCGAGGCCGACCTCCCGGCCACCCGGGTCCCGACCGAGGAGCGGAAGCTCCGCCCCCAGGAAGACGCGGTCGCCCGCTGGGTGATGCTCGTCGATGGGACCGAGCGGGACGCCGTCGAGACCGCCTGCCGCGACCACCTGAGCCCCGAGGCGCTCGCTCGGCGTGGCGCCGGCGGCGACATCACGCTCGACGTCTATCGCCTGGTTTACTGCCTGGCGCGTTAGTCAGATCTTCCCTCTGGCCGCGGGCACAAGCGCCGTGAAGAACCACACCACCCCGAAAAACATGAGGTGATTGTAGAGCGGCAGGTCTACCTCCGTGTTGAGCCCCGGCAGCTCCGCGGGGAACCCGTGCCCACTCAGCACGCTGATCGTCACGGCGATCGCGGGCGCGGTCAGGAGGGTGGTGACCCAGCCGAGAAGCGCGGCGAGAATAAGACCGGCCGTCGCAATGGCGCCGGAGGACTCCATGGGGAGCACCGCGATGAGCAGGGCGAAGAGGAGCGCATACGAGAGGCTCACCGCCAGGTGCACGGCCCAACCGACGAAGGGCGCCAGCTCCTTGAGATAGCCTCCCTCGGTGACGATCTGCTCGCCCATGAACTGCGTGATCGTGGCGCCGCCGGTGAGGGCCTGGAAATACCAGAAGGCAAGACTGCCGGCGACGCCGGCGCACAGCCACCGGAGGACGCTGAACCGCTTCATGGTGACCTCCTCGCGCTCCGGAGCATCTCGATCAGCGCGCCCCGGCACGTCTCGGCGGTCGTCACCTCGCGCGGAAAGCTGATCCGCGCGCTGTGCAGGCGCGCGCCGCTCTTGATCCTGAGCTTGAATCCGAAGCGGTCCACGGCGACCATGCTCGCCTCGTCGGCGGGGGCGCCGGCCAGGACCCGAGCGAGGGTGACCAGCGCGTCGGCGTGGTCGCGGTTCATGTGCTCGATGATCCCCGCCGCCGCGTCGGCCAGCGGATCAGGGCGCGCGGCCAGATAGTCCGCCGCCGAAACCCAGTCCATCGCGGCGAAGCCGCCCACGAAGTAGACATCGGCCACCGCCAACCGGTAGAAGCCGAAGTCCTCGAAGTCCACCCAGTACTGGGCATTGGGATGGCGGGCGAGGTACGCCGTTCGGGCCTCGGGCGCCTCAGTATCGGGCAACGGGATGCCCTCGCCCATCAGCGTCACGCGCCCGGCGGCGAGCGGATCGCCCGCCCAGCCGGGCTGGATGACGAAGAGGCTGGCGCGCGGGTCGGCCTGGAGGTTCTGCGTGTGCATCGCCATGGCGCTGATCAGGAAGAGCGGGCGGCCCTGCCCATCCAGGGCATACGGCATGAGGGAGCCGAACGGGTGACCCGGGTGCTTCAGCGAGAGCGTGGAGAGCATCCCCATCCTCCCGAGGTAGACTAGCGTCCGAGCGCGCTCCGCGTAAGTCGGCTCGGGCGCCGGCGGCCGGTCGGGAGCGTCCGTGGGACTCGCGTGGCGACTCATCCTAGAGCGGGCTCCTCCCCGTCACCTTGTCGAGGAAGCCGAGAAGCACCCGGTTGAACTCCTCGGGCTGCTCCATGTTGGACAGGTGCGAGGCCGAGCGCAGGATGGCCAGCTCGGCTATCGGCAGCGCCGCGTGGATCACCCGCGCCGTCTCGGGGGGCGCGCCGGGGTCCTCCTCCCCGACGATCACCAGCGCCGGGCAGCGGACCTCGCGCAGCCGGTCCGTCGTGTTGATCTTCGGCAGGGCGTGGCAGCAGCCGATGTAGCCCTGCGGGGGCGTCCCCCGCAGCATGCCGCGCACCCGATCCATCACGTCCCGGCGCCGGGCACGGAACGGCGCGGTGAACCAGCGCTCCAGCATCGCCTCGACGATCCCCTCCATCCCCTTCGCCTCCACCGTGCGGATGCGCTCCTGCCAGGCGGCCTGGCCCTCGGCGGGGTAGCGGCTCGTGGTATCGCAGAGCACCAGGCTGCGGACCATCTGGGGATACTTGAGCGCGAAGACCTGGCCGATCATCCCTCCCATGGACAGCCCCACGAAGTGCGTCTCCGTGATGCCGAGCCCAGTAAGCAGTCCGTGGACGTCCTCCGCCAGCTGCTCGAGGGTGTATGGGTCGGGCAGGGTGCTCGTCTGGCCGTGGCCGCGCGTGTCGAACCGGAGCACCCGATAGCGCCCCGTGAGCGC
>JBBTEL010000075.1:0-2217 GCA_038042325.1 Candidatus Methylomirabilota bacterium | reverse complement strand
AGCAGGGAGTTTGTATCACACGGGGTGTCCGGAGGCAAGGGGGGCTGTCCGCGGCTCGCTCCGCCCGGTATAATGGGCGCGTATGGCCCCGAAGCGTCTAGAAAAAACCCTCCGCAAGCCTCGGCGGCGGCGATGGCTCAGGCGACTCGTGGCGGTCGGCGGCGGCGTCTTCCTCCTGGGGATGCTCGCCGTCGCCGTGGCCGCCCTCTGGGCGTTCACGGTCCTTCCCCGTTCGCTGCCGTCGGTGACGGCGCTGGAAACCCTCCAGCCGCTGCTCGGCTCCAAGGTCTACGACGACAACGACGAGCTCTTCACGGAATTCCACGTCGAGCGCCGGATCTTCATTCCTCTCCCCCAGATCCCCAAGCCCTTGCGCGACGCCATCCTCGCGGTGGAGGACGCGCGCTTCTACTCCCACTGGGGCGTCGATCCCATGGGGATTGCGCGCGCCGTGTACCAGAACTTCAGGCGCGGGCGAATCGTGGAGGGCGGCAGCACCATCACGCAGCAGCTCGCCAAAGTGCTGTTTCTCACGCCGGACAAGAGCCTGGACCGCAAGCTCAAGGAGGCGTTCCTCGCGCTCGAGCTCGAGCGCCGCTACTCCAAGGACCGCATCCTCGAGATGTACCTGAACCAGATCTACTTCGGCGCCGGGGCCTTCGGCGTGGAGGCGGCGGCGCGCACGTACTTCGGCAAATCCGTCTCCGAGCTGGGGCTGCCGGAGGCCGCGCTGGTGGCGGCCCTCCCGCGGGCGCCATCCACGTACTCGCCGTTCGAGCACCCCGAGCAGGCCCGCCGCCGGCGCGCCCACGTCCTGAACCGGATGGCGGAGGTGGGCGCGATCACCAAAGCTCGGGCGACCGGCGCCAACGCCGCGGACCTCGGTCTCGTCCCCCCCGAGCGGCGCCGGACCACCGGGCCGTACTACGCGGAGTACATCCGGCAGCTCCTCGAAGAGAAGTACGGCGCCGACATCGTCTACAAGGGCGGCCTCAGCATCTACTCAAGCATCAACCCCACGATGCAGCTCCAGGCCGAGCAGGCCCTGCGGGAGGGGCTCAAGACCCTGGAGGGGCGCACCCAGACCGCCGCCAAGGGCCGGCCGGCGAAAGCCCTGTCCGAGCGCCCGGAGGGAGCCGTCCTGACGCTCGACCCCCAGACGGGATACATCAAGGCGATGGTGGGCGGCTACGATTTCTTCCGCAGCGAGTTCAACCGCGCGGTGCAGGCCCGCCGTCAGCCGGGGTCGGCCTTCAAGCCCTTCGTGTACCTCGCCGCCCTCGAGTCGGGCCTCACGCCGGCGACGACCATCGAGGATGCCCCGGTCACGTATCCGTACGGCAAGAACGGCCAGCCCTGGAAGCCAGATAACTACGACCGGAAGTTCCGCGGCGTCACCACGCTCCAGCAGGCGGTCGAGGAGTCGATCAACGTGGTGACCGTCAAGCTCCAGGAGCAGATCGGGATCCGCCGCACCGTGGAGGTGGCGCGCCGGCTCGGCGTCCAGAGTCCCCTCAACGACGACCTCACCATTGCGCTCGGCTCCTCGGATCTGACGCTCCTGGAGCTCACCTCGGCCTACGGGACTCTCGCCAACCAGGGAGTTTGGGTCACGCCCACGGCCATCCGGTACGTGACCGACGCCGAGGGGAAGCTCCTCGAGGAGAACATCCCGCAGGGGCGGGAGGCGATCTCCCCCGAGATCGCCTACGTGATGACCCACATGCTGCGCGGCGTGGTCGAGCGCGGGACCGGCGTCGGGGCCAAGACGCTCGGTCGCCCCCTCGCCGCCAAGACGGGGACCACCAACGACTACTCCAACGCCTGGTTCATCGGGTTCACGCCGAAGGTCGTCACCGGCGTCTGGGTCGGCTACGACCGGCCGCGGAGCCTCGGCCGGGACGAGACGGGATCGCGGGTGGCGGTGCCGATCTGGGTGGACTACATGAGCAGGGTGCTGGCCGGGACGCCGTCGGAGGAGTTCCCGGTGCCGGAGCGCGTGGTGCTGGTCCCGGTGGACATGGACCCGGCGGGGACGTGCGTCAGGCCCGTGCTGATGGCGTTCGTGCGGGGCACCGAGCCGGGCGCGACCTGCGGCCCCCCCAAGAACTAGCACGGCGCCTGGCGGCCGGCGGGTCCTGCCCCGCGCCCTCCCCACGCACCACGCTTCCAGCGTGTGTGCGTCGGGGGCCCAGCCCCACGGTGCTCACTCCCGCC
>JBBTEL010000074.1:1478-20361 GCA_038042325.1 Candidatus Methylomirabilota bacterium | reverse complement strand
CCCCTCGGGGGGGAGAGGATGAAGGTGAGGGGATTATGAGTGGGGTGAGGGGGCCGTCACCTCACGCCGAGGAGGTTGGGGAGCCAGAGGCTGAGGGCGGGGACGTAGGTGACCAGGAGCAGGACGGCGATCAGGGCCAGGACGAAGGGCAGGGCCCAGCGGGAGACCTCCTCCATGCTGGCGCCGGAGATATTGGAGGCCACGTAGAGATTCACCGCCACCGGCGGCGTGATGGTGCCGATCGCCAGGTTCACGGTCATCATCACCCCGAACCAGATCGGGTCCCAGGCGAACTGCTTCATCACGGGCAGCAGGATCGGGAGGAAGACGTAATAGATGGAGATCGCGTCGAGCAGCATCCCGGCCACGATCAGCATGGCGTTCAGCAAGAGCAGGAGCAGGTACGGGTTGTCGGTCAGCCCGAGCATCCCACGCGCCGCCCGGTCCATGACGCCGAGGGTCGAGCCGGTCCAGGAGAAGAGGCCGGCGAAGGCCACCACCACCATGACCACCGAGGTGGCCACCGCGGAGTCGAGAAAAACACCGTAGAGATCCCGCCAGCCAAGGTTACGGAATACGACGACCCCGACGAACAGGCCGTAGGCCACCGCCACCACCGCGGCCTCGGTGGGGGTGAAAATTCCCCCGTAGATCCCGCCCAGAATCACGACCGGGGCCACCAGCCCCCACTTGGCCTCCCAGGCGGCCTGGCGGATCTCCGCCCAGGTCCCCCAGCGCTCGCCGCCCCAGCCGTGACGTTTTGAGATCCAGTAGACCGGCAGGACGAGGGCCAGGCCCATCAGGAGACCCGGAACGACGCCCGCGGCGAAGAGCCGCCCGACGGACGACTCGGTGATCACGCCGTACACGACGAAGGCCACGCTCGGGGGGATCAGGACGTCCGTCGTGGCGGCCGCCGCCACCAGCGCGGCGGCGAAGCCCACGTGGTAGCCGCGGCGGACCATGGCCGGGATCATCACCGTCCCGATGGCCGCGGTGTCGGCAGGACCGGTGCCCGAGATGGCGCCGAAGAAGACACAGCCGCCCACGGCCACAAGCCCGAGCCCGCCGGGGATCGGGCCGATCAGAAGACTCAGGAGATTGACGAGGCCGCGGGAGAGCCCGGCCTTGTCCATCACATAGCCGGCCAGGATGAAGAAGGGAATGGCGAGCAGCGGGAACTTGGCGATGTTGGCATAGACGTTCGCCGCCGTGACCTGGATGCCGAGGCTGTACTGCCAGAGGAAGAGGAGCGCCGAGACCCCGATGGAGGTCACGATGGGGACGCCCAGGAACAGGAGGAGGAAGAAGAGGCCGAAGAGGAAGAGGCCGGGCTCCATCAGCCGCGCGCCCTCCTGTCCGTGCCCACCGCGGCCTGGATGATGCGGACGATCACGACCAGCCCGAACACCGGAATCCCCGCCGTGTACCACCACTGGGGAATGGCGAGGGCCTCCGACGTGGTGCCGAGCCGTCGCTCCATCCCGATCTGGCCGAGGCCGAAGTAGATCAAGAGGCCGAAGAGGGCGATGCCGAGGGCCGCGCTGAGCCAGACCGACAGCCGGCGGACCGGGCGCGGGGACCGATCCACGAGGAACGTGAACGCCAGGTGGCTCCCTTCCCTGAAGGCGACGGCGGTCCCGAGGAGGGTGAGCCAGACGAAGAGGCTCACCACGAGCTCCTCGGTGAAGGCCAGGGAGAAGCGGATGAGGTAGCGGGTGACGACGTTGACGAACGCCACCAGCGTCATCACCGCGAGGAGGAGCACGCAGGCCCCTTCCTCGAGGCGGTCCGCGAGGCGGCTCACAAAAAACCCCCGGGGCGGTGGGCTCCCCGGGGGTTCGGGCGCTGGGGAAGCGGTCACTTGGTGGCGGCGATGATTTTCTCGGCGGCCTTCACCAGGTCGGGGCCGACCTCGGCCACCCACTTGTCGTACACGGGGCGGGTCTTGGCGCGGAAGGCCTCCAGATCCTTCGCCGAGAGCGTCACGACCTCCATGCCGTTCTTCTTCAAGTTGTCGATGGCCTCGTTGGAGCCTTCGAGCCCGGCGCGCGCCCCCTTCTTCTGCCAGGCCATGACCTCCTCGGCAGTCTTCTTCACGATCTCGCGGTCGGCCGGCGTCAGGCTGTCCCAGGTGATCTTGGAGACGGCGAGGATCACGGGGTCAATGGCGTAGTGCCAGAGCGTGATGTGCTTCTGCGTCGTCCAGAGCTTGTACGGCGTGATGACGGAGACCACCGGGTTTTCCTGGCCGTCCACCGTCCCCTGCTGGAAGGCCGTCTGGGCGTCGCCCCAGTTCATATTTATCGGGTTGGCGCCCAGCGCGCGGAAGGTGTCGATGAAGATCGGGGAGCCCACCACGCGGATCTTGAGCCCATCCAGGTCGCCGGGGCCCTTGATCGGACGCTTGGAGTTGGTCACCTGGCGGAAGCCGTTCTCCCCCCACGCCAGGGGGACGACGCCCTTTTCCTCGATGAGCTTGAAGAGCTTCTGCCCCGGCTCGCCGTTCTCCACGGCGTCCAGGGCCTTGTAGGAGGGATACATGAACGGCATCGCGAAGAGGTTCAGCTCCTTCACCTGGGGCGACCAGTTGATCGTCGAGCCCAGGGCGAAGTCTGCCACGCCCTGAGCCAGCAGGGTGAACTCGTTGGTCTGCTTGCCCGCGAAGAGCTGGCCGGCGAAGTAGTTCTTGACGTTGATCCGCCCCTGGGTGCGCTCCTTGAGGAGGTCGGCGAACTTCGCCGCCGCCTCCCCCCACGGCCCGGCGGGGCCGACGACGAGGCTCGACTTGAACTCTGGCTTGTACTGCTGGGCCGCCGCGGGCATCGCCGCCCAGAGGCTCCAGACCGCGAGGACGATGAGGATGAGCCAGGAATGACGCTTCATGTGCGATCTCCTTATAAGAGGAAGGTGGCCGGACTCGGCGCCTACCGTCATAGCACGCCGCGTCGAGAGGTGTCAAGGCGGGGTACAATGGCCTCACCGTGGGCCCGGACGAATTCGAGGTCTGGTTCGACAAGGGCGTGACCGACGGCTTGCCCGTCGTCCCGCCGACGGGGGAACGCGTCGAGCGAATGCTCGCCGCGACGCGGCGGGAGCGCGACGAGCTCACCGGCCTCGTCCCGCCCAACTACGGCCGCGCCACGGTGGAGAAGATCGCCGTCAACGCCGTGATGGCCGGCTGCCGCCCCGACTATCTCCCGGCGGTCCTGGCGGCCGTGGAGGCGGCGTGCGACCCCGTCTTCAACCTCCACGGGCTCCAGGCCACCACCCACTTCGCCGCGCCGCTCATCGTCGTCAACGGCCCCATCCGGTCGCGGATCGGGCTGAACGCGGGCTTCGGCGTCTTCGGCCCCGGGTTCCGCGCCAACGCGACCATCGGCCGCGCCCTCCGCCTCATCCTGATGAACCTGGGCGGCGCCCGGGCGGGCGAGATCTCCATGTCCACCTTCGGCCACCCCGGGCGCTACACCTACTGCATCGCCGAGCACGAGGAGGCCAGCCCCTGGGAGCCGCTCCACGTCGGGCGCGGCCTCCGGCCCGAGGACAGCGCCGTGACCCTCTTCGCCGGCGAAGCGCCCCACGGGATCTCCGACCACGCGAGCCGCACGGCGAAGAGCCTGGCGGGGTCCCTCGGCTGGTCCATGGCGTGCCTCTGGAACGCCAAGCACTTCCCGCTCTACTCCCAGACCATGCTGGTGGTGGGGCCGGAGCACGCCCGGACGTTCGCGGAGGACGGCTGGTCCAAGGCCGACCTGAAGCGCTTCCTCGTCGAGACCATCCGGCGGCCGTACCGCGAGCTCCTCCCGGACGAGGAGAGCGGCGAGGGCACGAATCTCCGGTTCGCCGACACTCCGCCGGAGCCGGATGAGCTGGTTCCCAAGTTTGCCGCCGCGGAGGAGCTCCACGTGGTCGTGGCCGGCGGCACGGCGGGGCGCTTCTCGGTCGCCGTCCCCGGCTGGCTTGGGACCAAGAACGGCTCCCGCGCGGTCACCAAGCGCATCGAGAATAGTGCTTGACACCCGGCGCCCGATCCTGTATCGTCAGTTTTGGTTCTAGGTTCCAAGCGTGTTTCAGATTCGAGCAGATTCGAAGTTGACGCCGTGAGGACCAGGTCCTCCGGCGTTTTTGTTTGTCCCCAAATTCCTGGGGGCACCCCGGCCGTGGTGGCCGGGAAACACAGGGGCATCGCCCCAAGAAAGAGGTAGAGCAACATGGCAACAGGCAGCGTGAAGTGGTTCAACGACGCGAAGGGCTACGGCTTCATCACCCAGGAAGGTGGCGAGGACGTCTTCGTCCACTACAGCGCCATTCAGGCCGGGGGCTTCAAGAGCCTGGCCGAGGGTGACAAGGTGGAATTCGAGGTCGTCAAGGGTCCCAAGGGGTACCAGGCGGCCAACGTTCGGAAGGTCTAACGATCTCCGCTTCGCTCGGGGATCCGGGCCTTCGGGCCCGGATCCCCCCACTCAAACCAGAAATCCTAACACCCCACATCGGAGAAATATGTCCACGTTCGAATCCCTGAACCTTTCCTCTGAAATTCTGGCCGATATCCGGCGGGCGGGCTTCGAGGCTCCCACGCCGATCCAGGCCCAGGCCATCCCTCCGGCCCTGGCCGGCAGCGACGTGATCGGCTGCGCCCAGACGGGCACCGGCAAGACCGCCGCCTTCGCGATCCCGATGATCGAGCGGCTGGCCGGCAGCGCCGGGCTCCGCGCCCTCGTCCTCGCTCCCACACGCGAGCTGGCGCTCCAGATCCAGGAGTGCTTCGACGGGCTCGGGGCCGGGCGCCGCGTGAGCGCGGCCACGGTCATCGGCGGCGAGGCCATGGGCCCTCAGGTCGAGGCGCTCCGCCGCCGGCCCGCCGTCCTCGTGGCGACCCCGGGCCGCCTGCTCGACCACCTGGAGCGTGGGAACGTCTCGCTCGGGACAATCCGCATCCTGGTCCTGGACGAGGCCGACCGGATGCTCGACATGGGGTTCGCCCCGCAGATCGAGCGCATCCTCAAGCACGTGCCGCTGGACCGCCAGACCCTCTGCTTCTCGGCCACCATGCCGCCCGAGATGGAGCGGCTGGTGCGCGGCCACCTGGTCCGGCCCGTCCGCGTCCAGGTCGGGCCGGCGTCGCGGCCCGTGGACAAGGTCAGCCAGATCCTCTATCCCCTGCATCGCGACGAGAAGACTCCGCTGCTCCTGTCCCTGCTCCGGGGCGAGCGGGGCAAGGTCCTCGTCTTCACGCGCACCAAGCACCGGGCCGACCGCCTGGCGCGCGCCGTCGGCGCCGCCGGGCATCGCGTGGCGCGGCTTCACGCCAATCGCAGCCAGTCCGAACGGCGGCGGGCGCTGGACGGCTTCCGCGCGGGCCAGTATCGGGTGCTCGTGGCCACCGACATCGCGGCCCGGGGGATCGACGTGGTCGACATTTCCCACGTCATCAACTACGACCTGCCGGCGACGCCGGAGGACTACATCCACCGGATCGGCCGCACCGCCCGGGCCGAGGCGAGCGGCCTCGCGTCCAGCTTCGCCGCCCCCGAAGAGGGCGACCAGCTCCGGGCCATCGAGCGCCACCTGGGCGAGCCCCTCCGCCGGGAGCGCGCCCGGGCCCGCTGAAATCGGGGTTGACAGGCCTCCCCGAACCGGGTTATGTTTTTCTCGGTTTTGAGAGTTCCGTCAGAGTCCGGCAACCAGTTCGTGACAAGGAATCGCTCGGTTTGAGGGTTTGACGCCGCGAGGACCGAGGTCCTCCGGCGTTTTCGTTTGCCCCCCAGAGGGGGTCAGCCCGGCCATGGGGGTCGGGTATCACCGGGGCGGCTCAACGCCCCAGAAGAAAAAGGAAAGGGAGTATGGCACAGGGCACAGTCAAGTGGTTTAACGACGCGAAGGGGTATGGCTTCATCCAGGTGGAGGGCGGGGAGGATGTCTTCGTCCACTACAGCACCATCCAAGCCAACGGCTTCAAGAGCCTGAGCGAGGGTGATCGCGTGGAGTTCGAGGTCACCAAGGGGCCGAAGGGGCTCCAGGCGTCCAACGTCCGCAAGATTTAACGCGATCGCTGGACCACTTGACGGCCCGCCGGGGGCAACTCCGGCGGGCCGCTTCTTTTTTGGAGGCTTCTTCGCGGCAAAAAAGAACCCCGACGGTGGCTGCGGCGTCGGAGAGCCGAGCCGCCCCGCTGGTGTGGGCGGGACCGTCGGGGTCGGTGGTGCCTGGGTCCTCCCAGGCCGCCACCCGGGACTAGCGTGGACGTGCCTTAGGAGGCGACCACCTCACAGATCACCGTAGGGGCACATATACACACGGCTGGACCACCTCCTTTCTCGGCGAGGCCCTCCACGCGGGCCCAAGTCCCACCACCCCCAACCGGACGCCGACTCCCGGCCCGGGGCTCGGTCAGGTCGCCGCCGGCGGGATTGCCGGCGGGGATACCCAAAAGGAGCCTGTGTGCGCTCCGACCGATTTCCCCCAATCCTACGTCAGCCTCCGCACCTGTCCAAGAAAAATTCTCACTTCACCGTGATCGCCTCGCGGTTCGCCTCCCAGATCCCCTTGCCGATCCCACTCACCTTCCGGATCGCCTCCGGCGTCTTGAACGGGCCGTTCTTCTCGCGGTAGGCGATGATCTTTTCCGCGACCTCCCGCCCGACCCCTTTGAGCTTCATCAGCTCGGACTTCGACGCGGTGTTGATGTTGACCTTCACTTCCTGAGCGGTCGCCGCCGACTGGCGAGACTGCGCGTGGACCGACGGCGACACCCCGCCCACGACCAGCGCGACGGACAGCAAGAACCCGAGCGACACCTTCTGGATCATGGCGCCCTCCTTGGTGAGAGTTGGTTGAGAGTATGAGCAGGGAATTCTCACCACTGGGCGGGCGCTGTCAATGTCCAATGATCAATACAGCTTCCGGCCGAGCAGCGTCACGATCCGTTTGGGGGCGTTGAAGGGAACCTCGATACCGACCTTCCTGTCGGAGCTCCCGCGCGCGGCGAGATGCGACCTGTCGCAACGAGGGGAGTGGATTGGGTTTTCTCCCGCACGAGCTCCTGGTAACAGGCGAGGAAGGCTTGATTCTCACCCCCCGAGCCTCGGTACGTGAACCACACTCGGCCATAGTTGTCGACGCGGTCGATGCTCCGGATGGTGGTGAGTGACTGGAATAGTCGCATACTAATCACCGGCAATAGGTCATGGAAACTGGAAGCAGTGTAGGGAGCGTAACGACAGGTATCAAGGCGGCGCTTGACCCGTCCAGGGCCCGAAGGCTAGGCTAGCGGCGCCGGTCGAAAGGGGGCAATCCGTATGCGGATCGCGATGGTGGACCTCGAGCGCCTCGACGACGAGCTGAAGGTCATCATCCACAAGTGGCAGGCCCTGGGCGGCGACCCCAACTTCATCCGCACCTTCGGGCGGCTCCCTGACACGCTCAAGAGCTTCCTGAAGTTCTACTCCCCGCTGGTACGCAAAGGACTCATCGAGTTCAGGACGAAGGAGCTCGTCCGTCTCAGGCTGGCCCAGCTGAACGACTGCCACTACTGAATGTCCACGCGCTGGGTCCCGGGCAGGGACCAGGGGATCACCGAAGAGATCGTCGCGGCGCTCCCCGATTACGAGAGGGGACCGTTCACCGAGCGCGAAAAGGCCGCGCTCCGATACGCCGACCAGATGTACATCGACCACCACAAGATCGACGACGGGCTCTTCTCCCAGCTCCGAGTGCGCTTCAGCGACGACGAGATCCTCGAGCTCTCGTGGGTGATCGGGGAGTTCATCTCCGTCGGAAAGATCATCCATGTGCTGGGCGTCCCCTACGGCGAGCATGAGTAATCGCTGCACGCGGCAGGGGGGCAACGCCCCCCTCCGAGCATCTAGGCGGGCGCGGTCTGGAGGAGCTCGACGAGGTCCTTGAGGCGCTCGAGCTGCTCGCGCCCCAGCTCGATGAAGATCAGGACGGTGCTCTTCGGCTCCCGGCGCCAGACCATGCTTTTGATCGAGAGCGGGTCCGCGCGGTCGGGCACGGTCAGCTGGAGCTTGACGCTGGTGCCCTCCGAGGGCCGGATGGCTGAGGCCGACAGCGCCACCTTCACGCCGTACGGGCTCAGGTTGATCGTCTTGCCCCGCCAATCGTAGGGCTTTTCAGCGTCGAACGCGATATCCAGCTGGGCGTCCGTCCGCGGAACCTTCCGGCGTTCCCTCGCGGGCTTGACGCTCACCTCGAGGCGGGCCGGCCCCTCCGCGAGGCGTCCCAGGAGCGAATCCACCACGGCCTTGAGGCGCTCGAAGTAGCCCGCCTCCAGATGTTCGAAACAGAGGGCGATGCCGTCGCGATCGGTCCGAACCACTCTCGCCGTGAGGGCGAGCGGAGGGGCTCCGTCGGGCAGGAGGAGGCGGACCTGGATGGCCGTCCCGGAAGGCAGCTTGATCCCGCCGTTCGGCGGCAGGGCCACCTTCACGCCGTACGGGCTCAGGTCCACCGTTTTCACGTCCCACCGACGGCCGGCGACCTCGACGCTGATGTCCAGCGCCACACCGACCCGCGGGTACCGTCTCCGATCTCGTCCCATGCATGATCCTCCTGTGGCTGACTCATGGCTCAGCAAGGGGGATGCCAGCGGGAGACGGCTGGAATTCCTAACAGAAATAATGATTTTACCAGTTACCCGCGAGGGTAAAAAGAGGTCAACTTGTCATCCTTGGGCCAGATTGCCCAAGCCGCCTCATACGTCGATGAACCGGTCCCGCCACTCCGGCCGCGGCATCGGGCACGAATCGTACCGGCCGAAGATCCGATAGCGAACCCGCGCGACGAGGGCGTAGACGCAGTCCAGGAGACCGGACGGCAGAACACCCAGAATCCCGGCGACCCGCCACGGGCCCCCGAGATCTTTCAAGATGAGCAGCGTGGCGCGGGACTTGGTGTGGATCGCCTGCCGCTCGGTCCCGTAGTGGGCGATCAGGTAGAGGGTGTCGAGATCGCTCGGGTCGAGGTGGTGCCCCGTCAGGAACTCACGGGCAAAGCGGCTCTGGAGCGAGGCAAAGCGAAAGACGCCCCGGGCGTCGCGCGCCAGCACGAAGCGGTTCAGCCGGTTGCACAGCCCGCAGACCCCGTCGTAGAGGATGACGTGATGGCCCCTCACGCGTCCTCGTGCGCAGCCAGCCGGCGGAGGTAGTCCTCCCACTCCACGGGGAGGAGCGACTTCTTCTGGTTGTTGCACTCCTTGCAGGCCGGCACGACGTTGCCGCGGCTGGACCGGCCGCCGCGGATCAGCGGCACGACGTGGTCCATGCTGAGCGCGCGGGGCCCCATCTGCCGGCCGCAGTAGTGGCAGCGGCCCGCCGCGATGCGCCGCTTCCACCACTGGCTCCCGCGGAGCGCGCGGGCCTTCTGCCGCTCGCGGCGCAACGCGTCCTCGCTGACCGTGCTCAGGTACGGCTCCGCGCGCATCCCGGCCCCTACCCCAGCGTGTGAACCTTTTCGGGGAGGATCTTGTACGTCACCCGCACCTCGTCGGGCCGGCGCCACGGATATTTGTCCTGGTTGATGTACTTCTTCGCGAGCGCGTCGAGGTGGGCGTCCGCCCCCTGCTCGGTGATCTCGGCGACGCGCCCCCGGACCTGCATGTACCGGTAGGGATTGTCGGGATCCTGGATCGACAGCGCCACCTTCGGGTTCCGGTGGAGGTTCTTGTCCTTCACGCGCCCCCTGGCCGTGTTGAAGCGGATGTGGGTGCCGTCGAAGTCCACCCAGACCGGCGTCACCTGGGGGTTGCCGTCGGCGCCGACCGTCGCCAGGTGGGCGAACGCCTTCTTCTGGAACAGGTCCTTGTACGTGTCGGGAATCCCGGCCATGCTACGCTCCTCCTCTCTTGATCTCGTCCATCACCGAAAAGGCGTGGCGCACCGACTTGGCGGCCAGCGTCCCGCCCATCAGGAGCCCGATGTCCAGCGTCTCGGCGATCTCCTGCTCCGTCGCGCCCAGGTCGAGGACCTCCTCGACGCGGTGCTCGATTCAGTCGAAGCAGTTCTGGGAGACCGCCACCGCCAGCGCCGTCAGCTCCTTCTGCTTCTTGGACAGCGCGCCGTCGGCGAAGACCTTCTTGCCCAGGTCCTTGAAGGCGCCGAAGACCTTCATCGGGGACTTCAGCGCGAGCCCGTCGATCCGTTTCTTCTCGGCCTTCTTGTCGTGAAAGTGTCCCATGGTCACCTCAGGTGTTATCGGTCAATGCCGCCGCGCGGGCCTCGGCCATGCCCCGGACGGCCAGGAGCAGCCGCACCAGGCACTGGTCCACCAGCGCGGCATCCTGCGTCAGGGGATCGGCCAGCCACTCGCGCGCCCACTCCTGGCTCTCCGCGGCGAACCCCAGCGTCGGCGAGAGTGCCTGGAGCCGGAGCAGCAGATCGTCGGGCGGCAGGCCCGCGGCCCGGAGGCGCGCGACGACCGCCGCGCGCACCGCGGCGTTCCAGATGCCGGTCAGGGCCTCGAGCAACGCCTGATAGCACGTCGCTTCCGGATTGCGCTGGAGATGCTCAAGGACCGCCGCGACCAGGGGCGGCATCCCGCGCTCGCCTTCCTCGTCCACCGCCACGAGGCGCGCCAGCAGCGGGTCCTGGTCGGGGCGCGCCATGCGCTCGAGGAGCGCCAGCAGGTCGGCGACCGGCACGGCCGGGAGCCGGGCGAGGCGCGCGAGCAGCGGCGCGTCCTGGGACATGGCCTAGGACCCGGGGGTGGACGGCGCCTCCTCGGCGCGCGCCAGATCGCGGGCGCGGCCGGAGGGCACGAGGAACGACGAGACCAGGGCTACGACGCAGACGATCAGCCCCACCACGAAAACGCCGTGCAGCGCGTTCGCCAGGGCGAGGCGGACGTGGACCACAAGCGCCGGCGCCAGCGTCTCGCGCGTGGCCGGGTTGACAACGAGGTCGGGCTGGGCCACGAGCTCCCGCACCTGGGCGGCGAGCCGCGTCCCCGGGCCCGAGGCCGCCAGCAGCGCCTGGAGCTCGGTCTGGAGGCGATGGGCCATGGCCGCCCCCATCACCGCCACCCCCACGGCGCCCCCGATCGTGCGGAAGAACTGGACCGTCGAGGTGGCGATCCCGAGGTCCCGCTTGGGCACCGCGCTCTGCACCGCGATCAGCATCGGCACCATCACCATCCCCATGCCGAAGCCCGCGAAGACGACGTCGCGCACCGCCCCCAGGCGGGTGAGGCTCTGGTCCCATTCCGACAGGAGCAGGAAGGACAGCGTCAGGCTCGCCATGCCGGCCACGACGACCCCGCGGTACCCGACGCGAAGGACGAGCCGCGCGCTCAGGATGGAAAAGGCGACCCACCCGAGGACGAAGGGCGTCAGGACGAATCCCGCCTGCGTCGCCGTGGCGCCGACCACGGCCTGGATGTAGAGGGGGATGAAGGAGATGGCGCCGAACATCGCCATGCCCGAGAGGAAGCCGGTGGCCGCGCCGGCGCGCACCATGGGGTTCTTGAAGAGGTCGAGCGGGATCAGCGGCTCGGCGATCCGCCGCTCCACCAGGACGAAGAGCACCAGGAAGAGCACCGCCACCGCGAGGGGTCCGAGGACGCCCGGGGTCAGCCAGGAGGCGACGCGCCCACCCTCCACCAGCCCCGCGAGGAGCGAGGCGATCCCCGCCGCGAAGAGCCCCGCGCCGAGGAAGTCGATCGACCCGGCGCGGCGGCGGGCCACGGGCTCCGAGAGCCCCCAGGCGATGGCGAGCGCGGACAGGGCCCCGAAGGGCAGGTTGATGTAGAAGACCCAGCGCCAGGAGACGTGGTCGGAGAGGAATCCGCCGATCGCCGGCCCGACCAGCGAGGCGACCCCCCATACGCCGGAGATGTATCCCTGCTTCTTGGCGCGCTGCTCGAGACCGTAGAGCTCGCCCACCAGCGTCATGCCGATCGTGATAAGGGAGCCGGCGCCCAGCCCCTGGAGCGCGCGGAAGACGATCAGCTGGGCCATGCTCTGGGAGAGCCCCGAGAGCCCGGAGCCGAGCAGGAAGATGGCCACCCCCGCGAGGTAGGTCGGGCGCCGCCCCAGGAGGTCAGAGAGCCGCCCCCAGAGCGGCATCGTGATGGTGGAGGTCAGGAGGAAGGCCGAGAAGACCCACGAGTAGATCCGAATCCCGCCGAGGCTCGCGATGACCGTCGGCATGGCGGTGGCGACCACGGTGGATTCCATGGCCGCCAGGAAGATGCCCAGCATGACGCCGGCGAGCACGATCTTGCGCTGGAGGGGCTCCGCGCTCATCTGCTCGCCTCGCACGGCGGGGCCCCAGCCCCGCGACGTCCTGCGGCTCGCAAGGCCACGCTCACGCGCCGCCTCCCGCCTTCGCCCGGAGCTGGCGGAGCCCGGCCAGGAGATAGTGGATGGCCAGGTTCTGATGCGGGCCCCAGCCGGCGGCCCGCCGGCGGATCGCCCGCTCCGAGAGCGCGCGCCCGCGGCCGTAGAACTGGGCGAAGCACTTCCTGACCGCGAGGTCTCCGGCCGGACATACATCCCCCCGCCCCAGAGCGCGTGCCAGGAACCATTCTGCGGTCCAGCGCCCGAACCCGCGGATCCGCGTCAGCTCGGCGATCACCTGCTCGTTGGGACACGTCGCCAGCCGGCCGAAGTCGAGCTCCCCCCGCGCCACCAGGCGGGCCAGCCCGATGATGTACTCGGCCTTCCGCGTCGAGAACTGCATCCGGCGCAGGTCGCGGACCTTCGCCTTCGCCAGCGTCTCGGGAGCAGGGAACGCGTAGAGGCGCTCGCCTTCCACCTGGACCGGGCGCCCGAAGCGGCGCACGAGGCGGCCCCGGGTCGTGACGGCGAAGGCAAGGTTCACCTGCTGAGCGGTGACGGCGCCCACCAGCATCTCGAAGGGCGTCGGCGCCAGCGTGGGGCGCATCCCGTAGAAGGGCGCGATGAGGCCCTGGAGCACCGCGTCCGACTTTGCCGCCCGGTAGAAACCGAGCACATCGGCGTCCAGGAAAAGCAGACGCCCGACCTCGCCGCTGACTGCCTCAGCCACGCGGGTTGACCGCGATCCGGGCACGCTAATCATGATCCGCGCGTCGTCGGGGGGCCCGGCCCAGCGGACGGCATAGCCGTGAAGCTTCCCGTCCAGCGCCAGCACCCGCCGGAACACCCCGGCGCCCAGCCGGTTAGAGGGGTCTTCGCCCCAGATCCGATAGCGGGCCAGCGTCTGAGGAACGTCGAGGGGGCCGTCGGGCGACAGTTGGATTCTCATGGGAACGGCGCCGTGGGCGGCGCGCGACGCCTAAGTCTACCAGAGGGAGAAAGGGATTGGAACCTCAGGGGGGAGTTGCCCTTCTTGCGTGCCCTCGGGTACTGTGATGGGACCAAAACCCAGAGGAGATCCGGTCATGGCGATGCATGTGCGAGAGCTCGTGAATCAGAAGGGCATCCTCGTGGTGCCGGCGGTGTACGACGCCCTGTCGGCGAAGATCGCCGAGCGTGTCGGGTTCAAGGCCGTCGGGCTCGGCGGGTTCCTGGTCGCAGCGAGCCGCCTGGGGCTGCCCGACGTCGGCTACCTCACGATGTCGGAGATGGTGGAGGCGTGCCGGGCCATGGCGGGCGCGGTGGGAATTCCGGTGCTGGCGGACGGGGACACGGGCTACGGCAATCCGCTGAACGTGCGCCGCACCGTCCAGGAGTACGAGGCGGCGGGCGCCCAGGCCATCTTCCTCGAAGACCAGGTGTGGCCCAAGAAGTGCGGCCACATCCCGGGCCCGCGCCAGGTCGTCTCCCTCGACGAGCACCTGAAGAAGCTCGAGGCGGCGCTGCAGGCGCGGCGCGATCCCCGGACCCTCATCATCGCCCGCACCGACTCGCGGGGCCCGCTCGGCTTCGAGGAGGCGGTCCGCCGCGGCCGCGCCTACCAGAAGGCCGGTGTGGACGGCGTGTTCCTCGAGGCGCTCCAGACCCGGGAGGAGGTGCGGCGCGCGCCCGCCGAGCTCCCCGGCGTGGCCCTCGTCTCCAACATGTTCGCCGCGGGGAAAACGCCGCTCTGTACGACGCAAGAGCTAGAGGGCTTCGGCTACAAGATCGTCCTCTGGGTGACCGATGCCCTCTGGGCCGCCGCCAAGGCGGTGAAAGAGGTGCTCGAGACGCTGAGGGACGAGGGCACGACGGCGCGCGTGCACGACCGGCTCATGGGCTTCGAGGAGTACTTCGACCTGGTGGGCCTGCCCGAGCACCAGCGGCTCGAGGCGAGGTACGCGCCGTGACCGGCTCTGTGCTCATCGCCCAGCAAGACGGCGTCCGGACCCTCACGCTGAACCGGCCCGAGGCCCTGAACGCGCTCACGGTGGAGAGCACGCGCGAGCTCGCCGAGGCGCTGGAGGCGGCGGGCGGCGACCCGGCGGTCCGGGCCGTGATCGTCACCGGCGGGGGGTCGGCGTTCTCGGCCGGCGGCGACCTCGGATTCCTCCAGCAGATCCCGGCGATGCCGCCGGCCCGCATCAAGAGGTCGTGAACGGCACGTGCCAGCGAGTGACGCGGGCCCTCCGCGGGATGCCGAAGCCCGTGATCGCCGCCGTCAACGGCGCCGCGGTGGGGGCGGCTGCGAGATCGCGGTGGCGGCGGACTTCCGTATCGCCTCGGAGCACGCCCGCTTCGGCGAGGTCTGGATCAAGCTGGGGTGCGTGCCGGCGCTCGGCGGCATATACCTGCTGCCCCGGATCATCGGGCTCGCGAAGGCCACGGAGCTGATCCTGACCGGCGAGCTCATCGACGCCAAGGAGGCGCTCAGGATTGGCCTCAACCGCGGGCTGGAGTCGAACCTCTGGGCCGAGCTGGAATCCACCGTCGAGGCCCAGCTCCAGTGCTTCGCCACGAAGGATTTCACCTCTTCTCCTCTCCCCCTCACCCTGCCCTCTCCCCCTCACCCTGCCCTCTCCCCCTCGGGGGGGAGAGGATGAAGGTGAGGGGGGAGAGGATGAAGGTGAGGGGGGAGAGGATCAAGGTGAGGGGGCGTGCTACCTGGCCAGGTGATAGGGAACGTCGGTCACGACGACGTTCTTCCTGAAGAGCAGCGACCCCTTGATGAGGAGCGCCGTCTGGTTGTGGAGCAGCTGCTGCCACCAGCGGGCCGGGATGAACTCCGGCAGCACGATGGTCACCATGTGGTTCTCCCCCTGGCTCTGGATGTGGTCCAGATACTCCACGAACGGCCCCAGGAGCGACCGGTAGGGCGACGTCAGGACCACCAGCGGCACGCCGCACCCCCACTTGCCCCACTTCTCCTCCAGCTTCCGCGTCTTGTCGGGGTCCATCTCGACGTACACGGCCTTGGCCGTCGGGGAGAGGCTCTGGGCGTACCGGAGGGCGCGCACCACCCCTCCGTGGAGATCTCCCACCAGGACGAGCACCGTCTGGGTGAACGCCGGCTCTTCCCGAACCCGTTCCAGGGAGAGCTGCGCCGCCACCGCCCGGTAATGACGGTTCACCGAGAAGAAAGCCACCATCAGCACCGGGATCAGAAGGACGACCAGCCACGCCCCATGGGTGAATTTCGTCGCCGCGATGACCAGCATGACGACGCCGGTCGTGGCCGCGCCCAACCCGTTCACCGCCGCCCGCCACTGCCAGCCCTTCTCCCGGCTCCGGATCCAGTGGCGGACCATGCTCGACTGCGACAGGGTAAATGAGATGAACACACCCACCGCGTAGAGCGGGATCAGGGCGTGGGTATCCCCGCCGAAGGCCACGATCAGCAGCGCCGCCAGACCGCCCAGGATCAGGATCCCATTGGAGTAGACCAGCCGGTCGCCGCGGTTCCCGAACTGGCGCGGCACGAAGCCGTCCCGCGCCATGAAGAACAGGAGCCGCGGGAAGTCGGCGAAGCTCGTGTTCGCCGCGAGAATCAGGATGAGGGTCGTCACGGCCTGGATCTCGTAGTAAAAGACGCTCGTGCCGAGGATCTTCCGGGCCAGCTGAGAGACCACCGTCTCGTCCTCGTTTGGCGCGATCCCGTACCAGGAGGAGAGCAGCGTGATACCCAGGAAGAGCGCGCCGAGGATGAGCGCCATCCAGGCCAGCACCGCTCGGGCGTTCCGGGCCTCGGGAGGCTTGAACGCGATGACCCCGTCGGACACGGCCTCGATGCCGGTGAGCGCCGTGCACCCGGAGGCGAAGGCGCGCAGGATGAGGAAGAGCGTGAGCTCGGCGGGCACCCCCGCTGCCGCGGAGGCCTCGGCGAGGGGCGGGCTCCCCGCGAGGAAGCGGACGAGCCCGTACCCCAGCATCCCGGCGAAGCTGACGACGAAGAGATAGGTGGGAACGGCGAAGATCGCTCCCGACTCCCTCACGCCCCGGAGGTTCGCGAAGGCGATGGCGGTCACCGCCACGATCCCGAGCAGCTCCCGGTGCCCGAAGAGGGCCGGCACAGCGGAGGTGATGGCAGCGACGCCGGCCGTTACGCTCACCGCCACCGTCAGGACATAATCGATGAGGAGCGCCGCCCCGGCGATGAGCCCGGAGAACGTCCCGAGGTTGTCCTTGACAACGATGTAGGCGCCGCCGCCCTGGGGATAGGCCCGGATCGTCTGACGATAGGAGGCCCCCACGATCCCCACGAGAATGACGATGGCGATGCCGATGGGGACGGAGAGCGTCAGGGCGGCGGCGCCGGCCAGGATCAGGACGCGGAGGGTTTCCTCCGTCGCGTACGCCACGGAGGAGAGCGCGTCGGAGGAGAAGACGGCCAGGCCCGTCGCCTTGCCGAGCCGCTCGTACCGGGCCTGGGCGAGGGGCAACCGGCCGCCCAGGATCAGCCGCTTGAACCAGTAAGGCTTCACGGAGGCTAGATCATACGCTTCGCTCCCGCCGTCCGCAATTTTCCGGGTGGGTCGTCAGCGCTCGAGGTGGTAGGGGACGTCCGTCACGACGACGTTCTTCCTGAAGAGCAGCGACCCCTTGATGAGCAGCGCCGTCTGGTTGTGGAGCAGCTGCTGCCACCAGCGGGCCGGGATGAACTCCGGCAGCACGATGGTCACCATGTGGTTCTCCCCCTGGGCCTGGATGTGGTCCAGGTATTCCAGGAACGGGCCCAGCAGTGATCGGTACGGCGACGTCAGCACCACCAGCGGCACGCCGCACCCCCATTCCCCCCACTTCTCCTCGAGCTTCCGGGTCTTCTCCGGATCCGTCTCCACGAAGACCGCCTTGGCGGCGGGCGAGAGGGTCTTGGCGTACTGGAGCGCCCGCACCACGCCCTTGTGGAGGTCTCCGACCAGCACCAGAACGCTGTGGCGGATCGGCGGCGGCCCCTCGTATCCCTCCAGCGAAAGCTGCCCCGCCACCGCCCGGTAGTGGCGGTTGATCGCCAGGAAGTGGGCGATGAAGAGCACGATCAGCACGGCCACGATCCAGGCCCCCGCGACGAATTTGCTGGTCAGCACGATCACCGCCACCAGCCCCGTGGTGGCCGCGCCGACGCCGTTGATCGCGGCGCGCCCCCACCACCCGGGCGGCCGCTGGCGGAGCCACCGGCGGACCATGCCCGACTGGGAGAGCGTGAAGGAGGTAAACACACCCACGGCATAGAGCGGGATCAGCGCGTGGGTGCTCCCTCCGAACAGGACGATCAGGAGAGCCGCGGCCAGCCCGAGGATGATGACGCCGTTGGAAAAGACCAGGCGATCTCCCCGGCTGCCGAACTGCCGGGGGAGATAGCCGTCCCGCGCCATGAAGAAGGCCAGCCGGGGAAAGTCGGCGAACGCAGTGTTGGCGGCGAGGACCAGGATCAGCATGGAAACCGCCTGAATGTAGTAGTAGAGCACCCCGCCGCCGAAGATTCCGCGCGCGAGCTGGGAGATGACGGTCTCCTCCTCCTTCGGGACGATGCCGAAGAGCGCGGCCAAGGCCGTAATGCCCGCGAAGAGGGTCACCATGATCCCGCCCAGCCAGAGGAGGACGATCCGGGCGTTCTTGACCTCGGGCGGCTTGAAGGCCGTCACGCCGTCGGCGACGGCCTCGATGCCCGTCAGGGCCACGGCCCCGGAGGAGAACGCCCTGAGGAGGAGAACGAGCCCGATGCCCGATGCGGCCTCTGCCGGCTGGGCCGGACCCGGCGCCGCGGGAACCCCGCCCATCAGGTAGCGGGCGAAGCCGACCCCCAGCATCAGGAAGAAGCCGCCGATGAAGAGATAGGTCGGCACCGCGAAGAGGCGGCCGGACTCCCTGAGGCCCCGCAGGTTGGCGACGGCGACCACCGCCACCAGGGCGACGCCCAGCACGACCCGATACGGATAGAGCTCCGGCACGGCGGAGGTGATCGCGGCGACTCCCGCGGAGACGCTCACCGCCACGGTCAGGGTGTAGTCGATGAGGAGCGCGGCGCCAGCCGTGAGACCCGCCGAAGTCCCCAGGTTGTCCTTGGCGACGATATAGTCGCTGGCGCCCTGAGGGTAGGCGAGGACGGTTTGCCGGTATGAGTTGATGACGATGGCGGTGACGACGGCGATGGCCAGGCCGATGGGCACCGAATAGGCCAGAGCTGCCATCCCCCCCAGGATCAACACCCGGAGGATCTCCTCCGTGGCGTAGGCTACGGAGGACAGGTTGTCGGAGGCGAAGACCGCGAGCCCGGTCATCTTGCCCAGGCGCTCGTGGCGGGCCTGGGCCGTCGGCAGGGGCGAGCCGACGAACAGCCTCTTCAGTGAATACAGTCGCATAGGGAGCCTGGAAAGGCGCCGGAGGCCCGGGGGACGGCGCCCTCAGTACGGCTGGCGGTCCGATTCCACGCGGTTCTCGAAGCTGGCGTACTGGGGGATGAAGGTGAGGCGGACGGTGTCGGTCGGGCCGTTGCGCTGCTTGCCGACGATGACCTCCGCCAGGTTCTGCTGGTCGGGCGGGATCTCGCTC
>JBBTEL010000074.1:0-1378 GCA_038042325.1 Candidatus Methylomirabilota bacterium | reverse complement strand
GAGAGCTGCGACAGGCCGACGACGGGGACGCGGAGCTCCTTCGCCATCGCCTTGAGCGCGCGCGAGATCTCGGAGATCTCCTGCTGGCGGTTCTCCATGCTCCCCCGCCCGCGCATGAGCTGGATGTAGTCGATGAGGACGAGGTCCAGCCCATGCTCCGCCTTCATCCGGCGGGCCTTGGCCCGCGCTTCCAGGACGGTGAGCCCCGCCGTGTCGTCGATGAAGATCGGCGCCTCCGCCAGCCGCCCGGCCGCGTTCGTCAGGCGCGGCCAGTCCTTGGGCTCGAGGTAGCCGGTCCGGACGCGGTGCGAATCCACGCGCGCCTCGGCGCAGAGGAGCCGCTGCACCACCTGCTCCCGGGACATCTCCAGGCTCAGGACCAGCACCTTCTTCTTGAGCTCGATCCCCGCGTACTTGGCGATGTTCAGCGCGAGGGCCGTCTTCCCCATGGAGGGGCGTCCCGCCACGAGGATGAAGTCCGATGGCTGGAGCCCCGAAGTCAGCTTGTCGAGCCTGTCAAACCCGGTGGCCAGGCCGGTGACGTGCTCCTTCCGCTCGTACAGCCGCTCGATGTACTCGAAGGTCTCCTTGAGGATGGTGCGGACCTGGACCGCCGTGCCCTGCATGCGGCGCTCGGAGAGCTGGAAGATCTGCGTCTCGGCCTGGTCCAGGAGGCTGTCCACGTCCTCCTTGGCCTCGTAGCTCTGCCCGACGATCTCGGTGGCGATCCGGATCAGGTCTCTCAGGAGCGCTTTTTCGCGGACGATGCCAGCGTACGAGAGCAGGTGAGCGGCGGTGGCCGCCTCCTCGACCAGCGAGGCGAGCGCCGCGGGGCCCCCCACTTCGTCGAGCTCGCCGGCGCGCCGGAGCTCTTCCGAGAGCGTCAGGAGGTCCACCGGCTCGGAGCGCTCGAAGAGGCCGAGCATGGTGGCGAAGATCTTCCGGTGGCCCTCCTTGTAGAAATCCCTGGGCTTCAGGATCTCGACCGCCTTGGGGAGGCTCTCCGGCTCGAGCAGGATGGCGCCCAGGACGGCCCGTTCCGCCTCCAGGCTGTGGGGGGGGATCTTGGAGGTCAGGAGCTCCGTGAGGGGGGCCACGGCCTACCCGCGGGAGACGTTGACCTTCAGGTAGGCGGTAACCTCGTGGTGGAGGCGGATCGGCACCGTGTACTCCCCGAGCGCCTTGATCGGCTCGTCGAGGCCGATGCGCCGCTTCTCGACGCTGATGCCATTCTGCGCGAGAAACGCCGCCACGTCAGAGACGCCGACGGAGCCGTAGAGCCGCCCCTCCTCGGAGGCCTGGCGAGCCTCGGCGATGCTGAGGGTCTCGATGCGCTTGGCCACCTCTTCTGCCTCGGCCTTGGCCCGCTGCGAGCGGA
>JBBTEL010000073.1:0-3519 GCA_038042325.1 Candidatus Methylomirabilota bacterium | reverse complement strand
AAAAGAACGCGGCCGAGGCGTTGAAGAGAGTCGCGGAGCGCCGGGCCGTCTTTCTCTCCCGGGGCGACCAGTCGGGGACCCACGACAAGGAGAAGTCGCTCTGGAAAGCCGCGGGGATCTCGCCTAAGGGGCGCTGGTACATCGAATCGGGGCAGGGGATGGGGGCGACGCTCACCATCGCTGCCGAGAAGGGGGCGTACACGCTGGCCGATCGGGCGACGTATCTCGCCTTCAAGCGGCGAATTCCGCTGATGGTGCTCCTCGAGGGAGACGCTGCCTTGCTCAACATCTACCATGTGCTGGAGGTGAGCCCGGCGCGGCACCCGCGGGTGAACGCGGCCGGGGGGAAGGCGTTTGCCGACTTCATGCTGTCCGCGGAGGCGCAGCAGGTGATCAAGGCCTTCGGCGTCGAAAAGTACGGCGAGCCGCTCTTCTTTGTGGGTGGAGGGTAGCATGGAGCTCATCTGGGAAGGGATCAAGCAGGCCATCTGGCTCCTCCTGAACGGCGACCCTGAGGTCCTCGGGATCACGCGGCTCTCGCTCCAGGTCTCCGCCGTGGCCACGGGCGTCTCGCTGCTGGTCGGCATCCCGCTGGGGACCTTGATCGCCCTCGCCCGCTTCCCGGGGCGCAGCCTCGTGGTCAGCCTGATCAACACGGGGATGGGGCTCCCCCCGGTCGTGGTGGGCCTGTTCGTCTCGATCCTCCTCTGGCGGAGCGGGCCCCTCGGCCTGCTGGAGCTGCTCTACACGCCGACGGCCATCGTGATCGCCCAGTTCGTCATCGCGGCCCCGATCGTGATGGGGCTGACCCTGGCCGCCGTCCAGCAGATCCCACTCCAGTTCCGCCTCCAGATCCTGGCGCTCGGCGCCTCGCGGGTCCAGCTCCTCTGGGTCCTGCTCCGGGAAGCGCGGCTGCCCCTGCTGGCGGCGGTGATGGCGGGCTTCGGCGGCGTCATCTCGGAGGTCGGCGCGTCCATGATGGTGGGCGGCAACATCCGGGGCCAGACGCGGGTGCTCACGACGGCGACGGTGCTCGAGACCGGCAAGGGGAACTTCGACGTCGCCATCGCGCTGTCGCTCCTGCTCCTGCTGATCACGTTTCTCGTGAACTGGGCGCTCACGTGGATCCAGCAGCGCCGGCGCGTGTAGAATGAAGCGGTGGCTGCTGGCCGCGTGGCTCGGCCTCGCGGGAGCGATGCCGGTGGCGGGAGCGGACGCTCCCTCGCTCACGGTGTTCGCCGCCGCCGATCTCGGCTTCGCCTTCAAGGAGATCGTGCCGCGCTTCGAGAAGAGCGTGGGGGCCAAGGTCTCGCTGGTGCTCGGCTCGAGCGGCAACCTCGCCACCCAGATCGAGCACGGGGCGCCGGCGGACGTCTTCTTCTCCGCCGACCGGGCCTTCGTGGAGCGCCTTGCGGCGCGCGGGGCCGTGATCGCAGAGAGCCGGGCCGTGTATGCTCAAGGGAGAATTGTCCTCGCCACGGCCAGGAGCTTCGGGCCCAGGCTGACGGATCTCCGGCAGCTCGGCGATCCGCCGATCCGTCACGTGGCGATCGCCAATCCGGTCCACGCGCCCTACGGCAGGGCGGCCGAGGAGGCCCTGAGAAAGGTCGGTCTCTGGGAGACCGTGAAGCCCAAGCTGGTCTTCGGTGAGAACATCCGGCACGCGCTCCAGTTCATCCAGACGGGCGCTGCCGAGGCCGGCATCGTGGCGCTGTCAGTCGCGAACGTCCCCGAGATCGAGTGGACGCTGATCGACTCGAGCCTTCACGCGCCACTCCAGCAGGTGGCGGTGGTGGTCAAGCGGACGGCGCGGCCGGAGCTGGGACTGGCCTTCATCCAGTTCGTCAACGGGCCCGAGGGCCGATCCATCATGAAGCGCTACGGCTTTCGCCTTCCGGGGGAGTTCTGATGGATCTCTTCCCGATCTGGCTGTCGCTTCAGGTTTCGCTGATGGCCACGGCGCTGACCCTCCTCGTCGGAGTGCCGGTGGCGTGGGTCCTGGCGCGCCGGCGCTTCCCCGGGCGGGACCTGCTCGAAGCGCTCGTCGTGCTCCCCCTGATCCTTCCGCCGACGGTGCTCGGCTATTACCTCCTCCTCGTAATCGGCAGCCGGGGGCCCGTCGGCCGGGCGCTGGCCGTCGCCGGATTCGAGCTGGCCTTCACCTGGCGCGCCGCCGTCCTGGCGGCGGCCGTCGGCTCCATCGCGCTCCTCATCAAATCGGCCCAGGCGGGGTTCGAGACGGTGGACGCGCGGCTGGAGCAGGCGGCCCGAACCCTTGGCCGCTCGGAGTGGAGCGTCTTCTGGTCCGTGACGCTCCCGCTGGCGTGGCGCTCTGTCCTCGCCGGAACGGTGCTCGCATTCTGCCGCGCCGTCGGGGAATTCGGCATCACGCTGATGGTGGCGGGGAACATTCCGGGGAAGACCCAGACGCTCCCGCTGGCGATCTACGACCGCGTCCAGGCGAACGCGATGGGGGAGGCCAACGCCCTGGCCCTGATCGCCGTCGGCGGCGTGGCCCTCCTGCTCTTCGGCGTGAGCCGGATGGCCCGGCTCAAGTATTAGGGGCGCGCGCGTGCTTTCCCTATTGATCAGCAAGCGGCTTGACGGGTTCGCCCTCGATGTCCGCTGGGAGGCCGGCGACCAGGTGGTGGCCCTCTTCGGCCCCAACGGCGCCGGCAAGACGCTGACGCTCCAGTGCCTGGCGGGCCTCGTGCGCCCGGACCGGGGGCGCATCGCGCTGGGCGACCGGGTCTTCTTCGACAGCGCCGCCGGGGTGGACCTCCGGCCTCAGGACCGGCGGCTCGGGTACGTCTTTCAGGGCTACGCGCTCTTCCCCCATCTGACCGTCGAAGAGAACGTCGCCTTTGGTCTGAAGGGTCGTCCCCGCACAGAGCGGCGGGCGCGCGCGCGGATGGTGCTCGAGCGTCTCGGCCTCGCCGGCTTCGAGGCGCGGTATCCGCGCGAGCTCTCGGGCGGCCAGCAGCAGCGCGTCGCCCTGGGTCGCGCGCTGGCCGTGGATCCGGACCTGCTCCTCCTGGACGAGCCGCTTTCGGCCGTGGACGCCCCGCTCCGCCGCCAGCTTCGCGAGGAGCTCGGGCGGATTATCCGCGAGTGGGGCAAGGCGACGGTCCTGGTGACCCACGACCTGGCCGAGGCGTACCAGCTGGCCGACCGGATCGTGGTGTACGAGGGCGGTCGGGTGCTTCAGGCCGCGCCGAAGTCCGAGCTGCTCTGGCAGCCCACCTCCGAGCGGGTCGCGCGGCTGATCGGCGTGCGAAACCTCCTGAGGGGCGCCGTGCTGAAATCCACGCCGGAGGTCATCCAGCTCCGCTGGCGGGAGCAGACGCTGGAGGCCGTCAACTCCCCCTCGCGCCTGTTCCTGCCGCCCCCGGGCGCGGCGCTCCCCTTCTTCATCCGCCCCGAGTACGTGCGCCTCATCCGGAAGGACCGGCCGGGCCCCGACGCCCGCCACCACATGAACCTGATGGACGGCGAGATCGTGGGCGAGGCGGACCAGGG
>JBBTEL010000072.1:0-1238 GCA_038042325.1 Candidatus Methylomirabilota bacterium | reverse complement strand
GCGCCGCCTGGGACAACGCCAAGAAGATCGTCGAGGTGGAGCTGAAGGAGAAGGGGACGGCGCTCCACGCCGCCACCGTCGTCGGCGACACGGTCGGGGACCCCTTCAAGGACACATCCTCGGTCGCCATGAACCCGATCATCAAGTTCACCACGCTGTTCGGCCTGCTGGCGGTGGAGCTGGCTGTCACGCTCACGACCGAGAGCGGGCCGGTGTTGAGCCGCGTCCTGGCCGCTGTCTTCTTCGGGATCTCGGTGGTGTTCGTCTGGCGGTCGTTCTACAGCATGCGCATCCGGGGCGGGGTGCCCGCGGCGGCTCCGGCGGGCGCCGGGCAGGTGAGCGCCGCGGTGCGCGGGAAGTAAGGCCCCGGTGGAGTTTCTGCTCGAGTTGGCGAGCGGTCGGTACGCGCTCGACGACCTCATCCGCTGGGGCGGGTACGCCGTCCTGGTGGCTATCGTGTTCACCGAGACCGGTCTTCTGGTGGGCTTCTTCCTGCCGGGCGACTCGCTGCTCATCACGGCCGGCCTGGTGGCGGGGACCGGGGGCCTGAACATCTGGTGGCTCAACGTCCTCCTGATCGCGGCCGCCATCGTGGGTGACAGCGTCGGGTACGCGATCGGCTTCAGGGCTGGCCCCCGCCTCTTCACCCGCGAAGATTCGCTCCTCTTCCACCGCCGCCATCTGATCCGGACCCGGGAGTTCTACGAGCGGTACGGGGGCAAGACCATCGTGCTCGCGCGGTTCATCCCGATCATCCGCACCTTCGCCCCGGTAGTGGCGGGGGTCGGCCAGATGGCCTACCGCCGTTTCCTCTTCTTCAACGTCTTCGGGGGGATCGGGTGGGTCGCCAGCCTCACGTGGGCCGGATACCTGCTCGGCCAGACGGTCCCCAACATCACGCAGCACGTCCACGTGATCGTCGCCATCGTCGTCGTGCTCTCGGTGCTCCCCATCGTCGCCGAGATCGTCAAGGCGCGTGGGAAGAAGCGGAAGACGTCTCCCTCGGCTCCATGAGGAGGAACGCGTAGTGGCATTCAGGTTGATTCCCCGCGAGGAGAAATTCTTCGACCTGTTCGAGCAGCAGGCGTCCACCATCGTGGCAGCCGCCCGGGTCCTGGAGGAGCTGGTTCACGACTATCCCAACGCCAAGGCCAAGGCCGAGCAGATCAAGGATCTGGAGCATGCCGGCGACACGCTGACCCACGAGCTCGTCAAGCGGCTCAACACGACCTTCATCA
>JBBTEL010000071.1:2126-4956 GCA_038042325.1 Candidatus Methylomirabilota bacterium | reverse complement strand
CACGCTTCCAGCGTGTGTGCGTCGGGGGCCCAGCCCCACGGTGCTCACTCCCGCCGCGGCCGCAAGTTTTCCAACACGCTGCCCGCGATCGCATGCCTGGCCGGCTTAGAAGCGGTGCGTTCCGCGCCGCGGGGCTCCCCGCCCGCCGTGTCACCCGCCGGCCGCCGCGTTTCAGCCCGTGGGCGGGCCTCAGGTCTTCTGGGATGGGGAAGGATAGCGCGGGGCCAGGACCGCCCAGGATTCGCCCCCGAAGAGCCGCTCGAACACGGCGGCCAGCTCGCCGATGGGCACGCGGATCTGGCCCATCGAGTCGCGGTCCCGGATCGTAACCTGCCGGTCTCCCGCCTCGCCCTTGTCGGGATCGCCCACCGTCTGGACGTCCACCGTGACGCAGTAGGGAGTGCCGACCTCGTCCTGGCGGCGGTAGAGGCGGCCGATCGCCGCCGTGTCGTCGTACACCGTGACCCAGCGCCGCGCGAGGTCCCCGCGGATCGCCTGGGCGGTCTTCACGATCTCCGGGTACTTCTTGAGCAGCGGGAGCACCGCGATCTTGATCGGGGCCAGCTCGGGGTGGAGCTGGAGAACGACCCGCCTCTCCCCCCGCACCTCCTCCTCCCGGTAGGCGTCCACGAGAAAGGCCAGGAGGCTCCGGTCCGCCCCCGCGGAGGGCTCGATGACGTAGGGGACGATGTGCTCCTTCCGCTCCTCGTCGAAGTACGTGAGCGACTTGCCGCTGAATTTGGTGTGCTGCTTTAGGTCGAAGTCGGTCCGGTTGGCGATGCCCTCCAGCTCACTCCAGCCCATGGGGAAGCGGTACTCGACATCGGCTGTCCGCTTGGCGTAGTGGGACAGCTCATCCTGGCCGTGCTCGCGCAGCCGCAGGTTGTCGGGCCGGATGCCGTAGCGCCGGTACCAGGCCAACCGGTCCTCGATCCAGCGCTCGTGCCAGTACTCGTCCGCCGGTTTGCCGTCCACGCTGTCCCTCGGGTTGACGAAGTACTCGATCTCCATCTGCTCGAACTCGCGCGTCCGGAAGATAAAGTTGCCCGGGGTAATCTCGTTGCGGAAGCTCTTGCCGATCTGGGCGATGCCGAACGGGAGCTTGAGCCGCATGGCCTGGAGCACGTTGTCGAAGTTCACGAAGATGCCCTGGGCGGTCTCGGGGCGGAGGTACGTGACCGCCGCGTCCTCTTCCACCGGGCCCATGAACGTCTTGAACATCAGGTTGAACTGCCGCGGCGCCGTCAGCTCGCCCTTCCCGCACTCGTGGCAGAGGGTGCGGCGACTCCCACAGTGTTTGCAGGGCTCCCCCCCCGGGACGTCAAACTTGTTGTTGGCCTTCGCCGGACAGTAGTGGACCCACGGCCCGCCGTCGAGCTGGTCGGCCCGGAAGCGCCGCTTGCAGGCCCGGCAGTCCACCATCGGATCGGTGAAGTGGTCCACGTGGCCGCTGGCCTTCCACACCGTCGGGTGCATCAGGATGGAGGCGTCGAGCCCGACCACGTCGGGGCGCAGGTGGACGTTGTCCCGCCACCAGACGCGCTTGACGTTGTTCTTCAACTCGACGCCGAGCGGCCCGTAGTCCCAGCACGAGCCGGTGCCGCCGTAGATCTCGCTGGACTGGAAGATGAAGCCGCGCCGCTTGGCCAGCGAGACGATCGTGTCCATGTTCATCGCGACGCTCCGATGGGGGCGCGGATCTGCGCGCGGAAGCGCGCGCTCCGGGGAACCTGGCCGATCAGCCGGGTCATCTGCTCCTCCATTGCGCCGGCCATCTCCGCCTCCAGCGGCGGCGGCAGGGCTGCCCGCAGCGCCTCGTCCCAGGAGAGGGTCCGGAGACGGCGAAGGGCGGCGACGGCCGCGCCCGAGAGGTCCACGCCGTCGCTGCCGTAGGGGGCGCACGGCTCGCAGACCACCCCCCCGGCGGTGAAATCCAGCCGCGCGGCGCCCCCGAAGAACGGCGAGGGCTTGCCGCACTCGAGGCAGCGGTCCAGGCGCAGCCGGTGGCCGAGCAAGTCTACCGCCCGGACGGCAAAACAGAAGGCCGCCCGTGCCGGCCGGCCGGGACCCTCCAGGGCTTTGAGGGTCCGCAGGAGGAGGCCGTAGAGCGTGGGGCTCGGATCCCGATCGGCGGAGAGCCGGCCGAGGCATTCCACCACCCAGGAGCCCAGTATCAGCCGCTCCAGGTCCTCCCCCACCGCCTGGAAGGGATGGATGATGTCGAAGGCGTCCACCTTGGCGAGGTCGCTCCGCTCGGTCTCGAAGAAGAGGAGCTGCCCCTGGGTGAAAAGCTCGAGCGCGCTCCCGAAGCGCGAGCGCTGCCGCCGCGCCGCCTTCGCCACCCCGCGGACCTTTCCGAATTCGCGCGTGTAGAAGGTGACGAGGCGATCGCTCTCGCCGAGCGCCATCCTGCCGATCACGACCGCCTGGGTCTTCCTCAGCGCCATCGTCTCCTCATCTCGCCCCCTCACCTTCATCCTCTCCCCCCGAGGGGGAGAGGGCCGGGTGAGGGGAGCTAGGAGGTCAGCTTGAAACCAAGCTCGCGCAGCGCCCGCGCGTCACGGCGCCAGTTTCGGCGCACCTCGACTTTGAGTTCCAGATACACGGGGATCCCGAAGAAGGCTTCGAGGTCCCGGCGGGCGGTGCTCCCGATCTTCTTCAGCATCGCCCCGCCCCGGCCGATCAGGATCCCCCGCTGCGAGACCTGCTCGACGAAGATCGAGGCCCGGATGTACAGCCGCGGCTCGCCCTGCCGCTCGGTCAGCTCCTCCACCCGGACCGCGCAGGCGTAGGGAATCTCCTGGTGGGTGAACTGGAAGATCTTCTCGCG
>JBBTEL010000071.1:0-2026 GCA_038042325.1 Candidatus Methylomirabilota bacterium | reverse complement strand
GGGCAGGAGGCCGTCCCAGAGCCGGGCCGTCGGCCCGGGCGCGGTCATCGTTAGAATTTCGCGCTCGCGCTGGTGCATGAGCCGGGCCTCGCGCGGATCCCCGTCGTCGTACCCAGCCAGGTGGAGGAGACCGTGGACCACCAAGAGGTCGAGCTCGAGCCCTACGGGAACCCCCAGCCGCCGAGCCTGGCGCCGCGCCGTCTCCGCCGACACCACGACCTCCCCCCAGAGCCCCGAGGGGCCCGGCGCTTCCAGGGGAAAGGCCAGGACGTCGGTGGGCCGGCGGTGCCGGAGATACCGCGCGTTCAGACGCCGGATCCGGGCGTCGTCCACGAAGGTCAGATGCACCCCGGCCCCGGGACGCCCCAGATCCCTGAGCGCGGTCCGCGCAGTCTTGAGAATGCGGCGTGGCGCAATGCGAACCCGTCGCTGGAGATTCCTGAGCTCGACGGCCATCACTTCCCCGGCGCCGCCGGCCCGGGCTCTTTGGCGTGGGCGCCACGCTCCTCGTAGGCCCTGACGATCTGGGCGACCAGCTCGTGCCGGACTACGTCCTTCTCGGTGAAGTAGACGAAGCGGATCCCCTCGATCCTTTTGAGCACGGCCTGGATCTCGATGAGCCCCGACGGGCGGCTCGACGGCAGATCCACCTGCGTGATGTCCCCGGTGATCACCATCTTGGAGTTGAACCCGAGGCGGGTGAGGAACATCTTCATCTGCTCGGAGGTCGTGTTCTGGGCTTCGTCCAGGATGATGAAGGAGTCGTTCAGCGTCCGGCCCCGCATGTAGGCCAGCGGCGCGATCTCGATGATGCCCTTTTCCACCAGCGCGGCCACCTTGTCCGCCTCCAGCATGTCGTAGAGCGCGTCGTAGAGGGGGCGGAGGTAGGGGTGGACCTTCTCGAACATATCGCCCGGGAGGAAACCGAGCCGCTCGCCCGCCTCGACGGCCGGCCGCGTGAGGATGATGCGGGCCGCCTCCCGTTTAGTCAGCGCCGAGACCGCCATCGCCACCGCGAGGTAGGACTTGCCGGTCCCCGCGGGACCAATCGCCACGACGACATCGTGGGAGCGGATGGCGTCCACGTAGCGCTTCTGGTTGATCGTCTTGGGGCTGATCTGCTTCTTGCGCGAGGGCACCGAGATCGTGTCGAGGAGGATCCCCTTCAGGTCGGCCGCCTCGTCGTCGCCGAGCATCCGGAGGGCCGCCCGCACGTCGGCCGAGTGGATGGGGGTGCCCGCGTGGACCAGGTCGGAGAGCTGGGTCAGGAGCCGCTCGGCTCGGGCCACCCGAGGCTCGTCCCCCTTCAGGATGATCTCGTTGCCCCGGGCCACGATCCGGAGAGCCAGCAGCGACTCCAGCGCCCTCAGGTTCTCGTCGTTGCGCCCGAGGAGGGGGAGCAGGTCGGCCTCGGACTGGAGGAGGATGCGGCGGGTGACGACGGCTTCAGTCAACGGCAGTAAACCCTTGGCGCCATAGCTAAAGAATACCGCACGTCAGTCTCCCTCGGCCAGCCGGATTCCGAGGTCCTTGAGCTGGCCCGGGTCCACCGGCGCCGGCGCGTCGGTGAGCGGGCACGTCCCCTTCTGGGTCTTGGGAAAGGCGATCACCTCGCGGATCGATTCCTCGCCGGCCAGAAAGGCGACCAGGCGGTCCAGCCCGGCGGCGATCCCTCCCATGGGCGGCGCGCCGTACTCCAGCGCCTCCAGCAAAAACCCGAAGCGGGCGCGGGCCTCCTGGGGGGCGATGCCGAGCAGTTTGAACAGCTTCTCCTGGACCGATTGCTGGTGGATGCGGATCGAGCCGCCTGCCGCCTCCTGGCCGTTGATCACGAGGTCGTAGGCCTTGGCGCGGGCGCTGCCCGGGTCGGTATCAAGGAGCGGCAAGTCTTGGTCTCGCGGAGCCGTGAACGGATGGTGCACGGCGTCCCACCGCCGCTCCTCCTCGTTCCACTCCACCAGGGGAAAGTCGAGCACCCACACTGGCCTGAACTCCCGAGCCGGGACCAGATTGAGGCGTTGAGCGA
>JBBTEL010000070.1:12283-14652 GCA_038042325.1 Candidatus Methylomirabilota bacterium | reverse complement strand
GACCGTGGCGCTGAAAGAGGGACTGATCGGCCGGAAGATGGGGATGACCCAGGTCTTCGGCGAGGACGGCAAGCACGTGCCCGTCACCGTGATCCAGGCCGGTCCCTGCCCGGTGGTCGAGGTGCGGGAAAAGGCGCGGCATGGCTACAACGCGCTGCAGCTGGGCTTCGAGCCGAAGCGGAAGAACGTCACGAAGCCCCAGGCCGGCCACTTCAAGAAAGCGGGTATCCCGAATCTTCGTGTCCTCAGGGAGCTCAGGCTCGAGAAGGTGGACGGCTACAAGGTGGGCCAGACCCTGACCGTGGAGATCTTCTCCCCCGACGAGCTGGTGGACGTCAGCGGTGTCTCCAAGGGGAAGGGATTCCAGGGCGGCGTCAGGCGCTACGGCTGGTACGGCGGCGACGCCACCCACGGGTCGATGTTCCACCGGGCGCCGGGGTCCATCGGCGCCTCATCGGATCCGTCCCGGGTCTGGCCCGGCCACCATCTCCCCGGCCGGATGGGCGGGGACCGACGAACCGTCCTGAACCTCCGCGTGGTCCGCCTGTTCCCCGAGCAGAACCTCCTGGTGGTGCGGGGCGCGGTGCCCGGGCCCATCGGCAGCCTGGTGGTGGTGCGAAAGAGCGTCAAACTCACGAAAGCCCAGCAGCGGCAGCGGAAAGCGGAGTAGCCATGCCTCAGGTCGCCGTCCTCGATCAGACCGGAAAGCCGAAGGAGACCCTCGAGCTCAAGCCCGAGGTCTTCGGCGTCGAGATCAGGGTCCCGCTGCTGCATCAGGCGGTCACGCGTGAGCTGGCGGCCCTCCGCGCCGGCACCCATGACACGAAGGGCCGCAGCGAGGTCTCCGGGGGCGGACGGAAGCCCTGGAAACAGAAGGGGACGGGACGGGCCCGTCAGGGCTCCATCCGGGCACCCCAGTGGCGAAAGGGCGGGACGGTCTTCGGCCCCACGCCCCGCGACTACACCCAGCGGATGCCCCGGGAGGCGCGGCGGGAGGCGCTCCGGGCCGCGCTGGCGGACACCGCGAACAGGGGGGAGCTCACCGTGGTCGAGCGGCTGGATCTGGCCGAGCCCAAGACAAAGGGGCTGGCCCGTCGCCTGGCGAGCCTCAACCTCAAGCCCGTTCCCACGCTCCTGGTGGTTCAGCAGGTGAGCGAGCCCCTGGCCCGGGCCGCGCGAAATATCTCGTGGCTCACGGTCGAGACCCCGTCCCACGTTTCCGTGTACCAGCTGCTCCGCCATCCCCAGGTGCTGTTCGAGCGCAGCGCGCTGCTGGCGCTCCAGGACGAGCTGGCGCCGTGAGAGAGCCACGTCAGGTGGTGGTGCGGCCGCTCATGACGGAAAAGAGCATGCGCCTGAAGGACGAGCGCAACACCGTCACCTTCCAGGTGGTTCCCGACGCGAACAAGGTGGAGATCCGCCAGGCCGTGGAGGCGATCTTCAACGTGAAGGTCAGCGCCGTCAGGACCTCTACCATGGAGGGAAAGCTCAAGCGGATGGGGCGGCATCAGGGGCGTCGGCCGTCGTGGAAGAAGGCCCTGGTGACGCTCGCGCCGGGCCACAAGATCGAGCTGGTCGAGGGCGTCTGAGCCATGGGCATCAAGATCCTGAAACCGACGTCGCCGGCGCGGCGCTACATGACCCTCCTCACCGGGGAGGAGATCACGCGCAAGGGCCCGGAGAAGAGCCTGCTCCGGCCGAAGCGCCGGACCGACGGGCGGAACGTCTACGGGCGGATCACGGTCCGTCACCGGGGCGGGGGCCACAAACGCCAGTTCCGGGTGATCGACTTCCGGCGGGAGAAGTGGGGGGTCCCGGCGAAGGTCGCGGCGATCGAGTACGATCCCAACCGCTCCGCCCGGATCGCGCTCCTCCACTACCGGGACGGAGAGAAGCGCTACATCATCGCGCCCCTGGGCGTGGCGGTGGGCCAGACCCTGATGTCGGGCCCCCAGGCCGACATCCTGCCGGGGAACGCGCTGCCGATCAGGAACATTCCCCTCGGGACCATGGTCCACAACCTGGAGCTGGAGCCGGGCAAGGGCGCTCAGCTCTGTCGCAGCGCGGGATCTCAGGCGCAGTTGCTCGCCAAGGAAGGGGATCACGCGCAGGTCAAGCTCCCCTCCGGCGAGATCCGCATGGTGAGGCTGGATTGCATGGCCACGGTCGGGCAGGTCGGGAACCTGGATCACGGGAACATTTCGGAAGGGAAAGCCGGGCGGGTCCGGTGGCGCGGGTTCCGGCCCACGGTGCGGGGCACCGCCATGAATCCGGTGGATCATCCCATGGGCGGCGGCGAGGGCCGGGGGAAAGGCAACCACCCGATGACGCCGTGGGGGAAGCCCACCAAGGGGTACAAGACCCGCAAG
>JBBTEL010000070.1:0-12183 GCA_038042325.1 Candidatus Methylomirabilota bacterium | reverse complement strand
CATGGGTCCGCCCAGAAGGCCACCACCGAGGTCAAGACGTAGCGCGATGCAGACGAAAGCGGTGGCGCGATTCGTCAGGGTGCCTCCGGCCAAGGCGCGCCTCGTGCTGAACCAGGTGCGGGGCAAGCGCGTGTCGGAGGCGCTCCAGATTCTCCCGTTCATCCGGCGGGCGGCGGCGCGCCTGGTGGAGAAAGTCCTCCGGTCGGCCATCGCCAACGCCGAGCACAACCACCAGGTCCGGACCCTGGACGACCTCAGGATCGTGCAGGCGGTCGCCGACGGCGGTCCGTCGATGAAGCGGGTCCAGCCCCGCGCCATGGGGCGCGCCTTCTTCATCCGCCACCGCACCAGCCACCTCACCATCGTATTGAGCGACGAGGCGGGCCCGGGGGCGGCGGGCGGGCCGGCGCGCGCAGCCAAGACGCCGCGAGCGGCTGGCGCGCCCGCGCGCCCGGGACGGAAAGGGTAAGCATGGGACAGAAGACGCATCCGGTCGGGTTCCGGCTGGGGGCCACGCGCACGTGGAGCTCGCGCTGGTTCGCGACCAAGGGATACGCCGCGCTCCTGCACGAGGACGTGAAGATCCGCCGCTACATCAAGCAGTCCCTCTACCACGCGGGGATCTCGCGGATCGACATCGAGCGGTCGGCCAACCGGGCGCGGATCACGATCCACACGGCGCGGCCCGGCATCATCATCGGGCGCAAGGGGTCGGAGGTGGAGAAGCTCAAGAACGAGCTGCAGACCAAGACCGGCAAGGAGATCTACCTCAACATCGAGGAGGTCATCCACCCCGAGCTGGACGCGCAGCTGGTGGCTGAGAACGTTGCGCTCCAGCTCCAGAAACGGGTTGCCTTCCGGCGCGCGATGAAGAAGGCCGTGACGTCCGCCCTGAGGCTCGGCGCGGACGGGATCAGGATCGCGTGCGCCGGGCGCCTCGGGGGGGCCGAGATCGCCCGACGGGAGTGGTACCGGGATGGACGGGTGCCGCTCCACACGATCCGGGCCAACATCGACTACGGCCTCGCCGAGGCCCACACGACGTTCGGCGCCATCGGCGTCAAGGTGTGGATCTTCAAGGGCGAGGTCCTGCCCGCCCAGCCCGCCTCCGAGGCATAACGCATGGGGCTGTTGATGCCGAAGCGGGTCAAGTACCGGAAGGCCCAGCGCGGTCGGATGAAAGGCCTGGCCGTCCGGGGCTCGACCCTGGCCTTCGGGGACTACGGCCTGAAGGCGCTCGAGCCGGGCTGGGTGACCAACCGGCAGATCGAGGCCGCCCGCGTGGCCCTGGCGCGCTCGCTCAAGCGCGGCGGCAAGATCTGGGTCCGCATCTTCCCCGACAAGCCGGTGACCAAGAAGCCCGCGGAGACGCGGATGGGGAAGGGCAAGGGGAACCCGGAGGCCTGGGTGGCGGTGGTCAAGCCCGGCCGGATCCTCTACGAGATGGAGGGAGTCCCGGAGGCCGACGCCCGGGAAGCCCTGTGGCACGCGGGACAGAAGCTCGGCATCGCCACCAAGGTCGTGAGCCGGGCGCGGGTCTGAGCCATGAGGCCGTCGAAGTGGCGCGATCTTTTGGACGAAGAGCTCCGGCAGCGGGTCAAGGAGCTGACCGAGGAGCTGTTCAATCTGAGATTCCAGCTCTCCATGGGCGTGGCGAAGAACCCCGCCCGGGTGGTGGAGGCCCGGCGCGACCTTGCCCGCGCCAAGACGATTCTGCGCGAGCGGGGGCTCGGTCTCACGCGGAGCGCGTGACGGGGGAGGGTTCGGGGGTGGAGCGGAAGACTCGGGAAGGCATCGTCGTGAGCGACGTGATGCAGAAGACCCGCGTGGTGCGGATCGAGCGCGTGTTCCGCCACCGGCGCTACCAGCGGGTCATCACCCGCTCGAAGAAGCTCAAGGCGCACGACGAGGCCAACGCGAGCCGCGTGGGGGACCGGGTGCTGATCGAAGAGACCCGGCCGATTTCCAAGGACAAGCGGTGGCGCATTCGGGAGATCCTGAATCGCGCCTCCTGAGCCCAGCGAGAGATGATTCAGCCGAGGACGATGCTCGAAGTCGCCGATAACTCCGGGGCCAAGAAGGTCCAGTGCATCCGGGTCATGGGGGGCTCGCAGAAGAAGTACGCCAGCCTGGGGGACACGATCATCGTCGCGGTCAAGGAGGCGGCGCCCGACGGCGCGGTCAAGAAGGGCGAGGTGGCCCGGGCCGTGGTCGTGCGCACGGTGAAAGAGGTGCGGCGGCCCGACGGGTCCTACATCCGCTTCGATCGGAACGCCGCGGTGCTGCTGAACCCGCAGAACAATCCCATCGGCACCCGGATCTTCGGACCGGTGGCGCGGGAGCTGAGGGACAAGCAGTTCACGAAAATCATCTCGCTGGCTCCGGAAGTGATCTGACCATGGCGGCACTCGGCGCGCACGTGAAGAAGGGCGACACCGTGATGGTCATCGCCGGCAAGGAGCGCGGCAAGCGCGGAAAGGTGCTGATCGTGCTGCCCGCCAGGCGGCGCGTGATCGTCGAGAAAGTCAACATGATCAAGCGTCACCAGCGCCCGACCCAGAAGCTGCGCCAGGGGGGCATCATCGAGCGCGAGGGCACGCTGAACCTGTCGAACGTGATGGTGGTGTGCGGGAAGTGTGGTCAGCCGACCCGGACCGGGATCCGGGCCCTCGCCGAGGGCAAGAAGGCGAGGGCCTGCAAGCGGTGCGGGGAAATGATCGACAGGACCTGAGAGCGCGTATGGCGAAAGCGGAGAAGGCTCCGGCCGCGAAGGCGGCACTGAAGGCGGGCGGGAAGGGCCCGGCGGCTCCCAAGGAGGCGGCGGCGCCCCCGTCCCGGCCCAAGGCGGCCGGCAAGGTCCCCCCGCGGCTCTTCGAGCGGTTCAAGAAGGCTGTGGTCCCGGCGCTCATGAAGGAACGGGGCTACACCAACCCGTTCCAGGTCCCGCGGGTGGAGAAGATCGTCATCAACATGGGGGTGGGGGAAGGCAAGGAAAACGCCAAGGCGCTGGACTTCGCCACCACCAACCTCATCGCGATCACCGGGCAGCGGCCCGTTATCACGCGGGCCAAGAAGTCCATCGCGAATTTCAAGCTGAGGGCGGGCGTTCCCATCGGGGCCAAGGTCACCCTCCGGGGCGCCCGGATGTACGAGTTCCTCGACCGGCTGGTCAACGTGGCCCTGCCCCGGGTGCGCGACTTCCGGGGGGTGTCGCCCAAGGCCTTCGACGGCCGGGGCAACTTCGCCCTGGGCCTCACGGAGCAGGTGATCTTCCCGGAGATCGTGTACGACAAGGTGGACAAGATGCGCGGCATGGACGTGATCGTCGTGACCAGCGCCCGGACTGACGAGGAAGCCAAAGCGCTCCTGACGCAGCTCGGGATGCCTTTTAGGGAGTAGGCGATGGCGAAGAAGGCGCTCATGAATAAGGCCCTCCGCCCGCCGAAGTTCAGCTCGCGGGCGTACCAGCGCTGCAAGCTGTGCGGGCGGCCCCGGGGGTACCTCCGGAAGTTCGACATGTGCCGGATCTGTTTCCGGGAGCTGGCCCTGAAGGGCGAGGTTCCGGGCGTGATCAAGGCGTCGTGGTAGGAGCGGACGAGACATGATGACGGATCCCGTCGCCGACATGCTGACGCGCATCCGCAACGCGAGCCGGGCGGAGCACGAGAAGGCGGACATCCCCGCGTCGAAGCTGAAGGTGAAGATCGCCGGGATCCTGAAGGCGGAGGGGTTCATCCGGAACTTCCGCGTGATCGAGGATCGCAAGCAGGGGACCCTGCGCGTCTATCTCAAGTACGGCCCCAGCAACGAGAAGATGATCTCCGGCATGGTCCGGGTCTCGACGCCCGGCCGCCGGGTGTACGTCACTTCGGACAAGATCCCCTCGATCCTGGGGGGGATGGGGCTCACGATTCTCTCCACCTCCAGGGGCGTGCTGACGGATCGGGAGAGCCGGAAGCTGAAGGTGGGCGGCGAAGTGCTCGCCCACGTCTGGTAGGTGACCACCGTGTCTCGCATCGGACGGAAGCCGATCCCGATTCCCCAGGGCGTTCGTGTCGCCGTCGAGGGGCAGGAGGTCGGGGTTGAGGGACCGAAGGGGAAGCTCTCCCACTCGGTGCCGCGTGTCCTGACCGTCGAGGTGAAGGACGGCCAGCTCCAGGTCGGGCGAACCTCGGACCACCGGAGCGCGCGGGCGCTCCACGGCCTCACCCGCTCCCTCCTCGCGAACATCGTCCAGGGCGTGAGCCAGGGGTTCGAGAAGAAGCTGGAGATCGTCGGCATCGGCTACCGGGCCCAGCTCCAAGGGAAGAGCCTTCAGCTCGCCCTGGGCTACTCTCACCCGGTCGTGTTCCCTCTCCCGGAGGGCATCCAGGCCGAGGTGGACCGGAACGTGCTCATCACGCTCAGGGGCGCGGACAAGGGCCTGCTGGGGCAGACCGCCGCGCGGCTCCGGTCGCTCAGGAAGCCGGATCCCTACAAGGGCAAGGGCGTGAAGTACGTCGATGAAGTCATCCGGCGGAAGGTCGGCAAGAAAGCCGGCGCCGCCACGACCACGACGAAGAAGTAGAGGCGACGCGTGCTGACGAGCGTGAAGGTCGAGGGACGGAAGATCCGGCATCTCCGGGTCCGGCAGCGGGTTCGGGGAACGGCCGCGCGCCCCCGCCTCTCCGTGTTCAGGAGCCTGAAGCACATCTTCGCCCAGCTCATCGACGACGAGGCAGGCCGGACGCTGGCCGCGGTGGGCAGCCGGTCTCCCGAGTTCCAGGCCAAACTCAAGTCCGGCGGGAACGTGGCCGCGGCCAAGCTGGTCGGCGAGCTCGTGGCCGAGAAGGCCAAGGCGCGGAGCATCGAGCGGGTCGTCTTCGACCGGGGCGGATACCAATTCCACGGCCGGGTGAAGGCTCTGGCCGAGGCGGCCCGGGCCGGCGGCCTCCAATTTTGATTTCGGAGGGGGCCCCCACCCACGCTTCGCGTGGGGCCCGGCCCCCTCCGATGCCTCCCCCGGGGGGGGTTGCGCGGGCAAAGCCCGCGCTCGAACTCGAAACCAGGAACGAGGTGAGCGGTGGCTGAAGCGAAGATCGATCCGAGCGTATTGGAGCTGACAGACCGGGTGGTGTCCATCAACCGCGTCGCCAAGGTGGTAAAGGGCGGCCGCCGCTTCTCGTTCACCGCGCTCGTGGTGGTCGGGGACGGCAGGGGTCACGTCGGGGTGGGGCTCGGCAAGGCCCGCGAGGTTCCCGAGGCGATCCGAAAGGCCGTGGAGCACGCGAAGAAGGAGCTGATCTACGTGCCCCTGAAGGACACGACGATCCCGTGCGAAATCACCGGGCATTTCGGGGCGGGCCGCGTCTTCCTGAAGCCGGCCGTGCCCGGAACCGGCGTCATCGCCGGCGGCGCAGTGCGCCCGGTGCTGGAAGCCGCGGGCGTGCAGGACATCCTGACCAAGAGCCTGGGCTCCAACAATCCCCACAACGTCCTGAAAGCCACGCTGGACGCGCTCCAGCGGATCAAGCGGCTCCAGGACACGTACGCGGCGCGGAAGCGGACCGGGGAAGGGGCGGAGGCGGAACTTGCCAGGCAAGAAGCTTAGGGTCACGCTCGTCCGGAGTCTGATCGGTCTCTCGCCGAAGCAGGAGGCGACGGTCCGGGCGCTGGGCCTTCGGCGGATTCGCCAGACGGCCGTCCACGCCGACACGCCTGGGATTCGCGGGATGATCGCGCGCGTCGTCCACTGCGTCCAGGTGAAGGAAACCGATGAGGCTTGATCAGCTCCACCCGGCTCCCGGAGCGAAGAAGGGCCCCAAGCGCGTCGGGCGCGGCCCTGGCTCCGGCCACGGCAAGACCGCCGGCAAGGGTCACAAGGGCCAGAAGGCGCGCTCGGGAGGCGGCAAGGGCGCCGGCTTCGAGGGCGGGCAGATGCCCTTCTTCCGGCGCGTTCCCAAGCGAGGCTTCACCCCGCGCGAGCGGCGGGCCTACACCGTCGTGAACCTGGGCTCGCTGGAGCCGTTCGCCGCCGGGAGCGTGGTGGACCCGGACCGGCTCGTGGAGGCCAGGCTCATCAAGAAGGCGGAGCGCGGCTCGGTAAAGCTCCTCGGCGACGGCGAGCTGGCCCGCGCCCTGACGGTGAAGGTCCACGCGATCAGCGCGGGGGCGAAGCGGAAGGTCGAGGCGGCGGGGGGGGCGGTCGAGGTGCTGCCCGCATGATCGAGGGGCTCCAGAGCTTCCAGAACATCTTCAAGATCCCTGAGCTCAAGCGCCGGCTGCTCATCACCTTTGGCCTGCTCGCCGCCTACCGGATCGGGGCCCACGTCCCGACGCCCGGCATCGACGGCCACGCGCTCTCGCTCTTCTTCGACCAGGTCCAGGGCACTTTGCTCGGGATGGTGGACCTCTTCTCGGGGGGGAACCTCCGTCGGCTGACGGTGTTTGCGCTGGGCATCATGCCGTACATCTCGGCCTCGATCATCCTCCAGCTGCTGACAGTGGTCATCCCGACCCTGGAGCGCCTGGCGAAGGAGGGGGAAGCGGGGCGGAAGAAGATCACCCAGTACACGCGGTACGGCACCATTCTCCTCTCCGCTGTTCAGGCCATGGGGATCGCCGTTGGGCTGGAGGGGATGCGGGCGCCCGACGGGGTCGCCATCGTGCCCGTGCCCGGCTGGAGCTTCAGGCTCCTGACCATGCTCACGCTCACCACGGGGACGGCGCTCATCATGTGGCTCGGCGAGCAGATCTCCGAGAAGGGGATCGGCAACGGGATCTCGCTGATCATCTTCGCGGGGATCGTGGTGCGCCTGCCCTCCGCGGTGGTGGCGTCGTACTCCCTGATCACGACGGGCGAGATGAAGTTGTTCGTCTTCGGCGCCCTCGTGGCGATGATGGTGCTGGTGACCGCCGCCGTGGTGATCATGCAGGAGGGGCAGCGCAAGATCCCGGTCCAGTACGCCAAGCGGGTCGTCGGCCGCCGGATCTACGGCGGGCAGTCCACCCACATCCCGCTCCGGGTCAACACCGCCGGCGTCATCCCGGTGATCTTCGCCTCCTCCATCATCCTCTTCCCCGCCACCCTGGCGCGCTTCATCCCGCACCCCTGGATGCAGGTGATCTCGGACTCGCTCTCCCCGGGGCGCTTCACCTACACGATCCTGTACGCGGGCTTCATCATCTTCTTCACCTACTTTTACACCGCCATCGTGTTCAACCCCATCGACCTGGCGGACAACATGAAGAAGTACGGGGGGTTCATCCCGGGCGTCCGCCCCGGCAAGAAGACCGCCGAGTACATCGACCGCACGCTGACGCGGATCACGCTCCCCGGAGCGGTCTTCCTCGCCCTGATCTCGATCCTCCCGGACTTGCTCATCCTCTGGTTCAACGTGCCCTTCTACTTCGGGGGCACGAGCCTCCTGATCGTCGTGGGCGTGGCGCTGGACACGGTGCGCCAGATGGAGTCGCACCTCCTGATGCGCCACTACGAGGGGTTCCTGCGCCGGAAGCCCCGGGGCGTCCCGGCCTAGCCATGCGGCTGCTTTTTCTGGGGCCGCCGGGAGCGGGCAAGGGGACCCAGGCGCGGACGCTGGCGGCCGAGCAGGGGATTCCCCAGATCGCCACGGGCGACATGCTGAGGGAGGCCGCGGCCAGGGGGACCCGGCTCGGGCTGGAGGCCAGGCCATACATGAATCGGGGAGTGCTGGTCCCGGACGACGTGGTCGTGGGATTGGTCGCCGAGCGGCTCGACGCCCCGGATGCCAAGAAGGGGTTCATCCTCGACGGGTTCCCCCGGACGGTGGCCCAGGCCGAGGCCCTGGAGCGGCTCCTCAAGGACCGGGAGCTGGCCGTCGAGCGGGTGATCTACTTCGAGGTCTCGGAGAAGGAGTTGCTGCGCCGGCTGACGGGGCGGCGGATGTGCCGCCGGTGCGAGCACCCGTACCACGTCGAGTTCTCCCCGCCGAAGCGCGCGGGGCGCTGCGATCGCTGCGGGGGAGAGCTCTATCAGCGCGAGGACGACAGCGAGGCCGCGGTCCGGCGCCGGCTCGAGGTCCATGCCGCCCAGACGGCGCCGCTGCTCGAGTATTATCGGAGCCGGGGGCTGTTGACCGCGATCCGCGGTGAAGGTTCCCCGCAGGAGATCGGCAGCGCGATCCGCCGCGCCGCGGGGGGCAATACGGCGGCATGATCATCCTGAAGTCCCCCCGGGAGATCGCCCTCATGCGGGCCGGCGGCCGGATCCTGGCCGAGGTGAGGGAGCGCCTGCGGGCCTTCGTGAAGCCCGGCATCTCGACGGCGGAGATCGACCGGGAGGTCGAGACCTTCATCGAGGAGAAGGGCGCCAAGCCGGCCTTCAAGGGGTACCGGGGATTTCCGGCCACGGTCTGCACCTCGATCAACGAGGAGGTGGTTCACGGGATCCCGTCGCCCGCCCGCCGGCTCAAGGAGGGAGACATCATCGGGCTCGATCTCGGCTGTATCGTGGACGGCTACTACGCCGACTGCGCGTTCACCCTGGCCGTGGGGGAGGTGCCCCCACGGGTCCAGCAGCTGCTGGACGTCACCCGGGAGAGCCTCGAGCGGGGCGTGGACCAGTGCCGCCCGGGCCGCCGCCTCGGCGATATCTCGCACGCCGTCCAGGAGCACGTGGAGCGGCACGGCTTCTCGGTGGTGCGGGCCTTCGTCGGGCACGGCATCGGCCGCGAGCTCCACGAGGATCCCCAGATCCCCAACTTCGGCGAGGCCGGCCGCGGGCCCCTGCTGAAGCCCGGGATGGTGCTGGCCATCGAGCCGATGGTGACGATGGGCGGCTGGGAGGTCCGGATCCTGCCGGACCGGTGGACCGCGGTGACGGAGGATGGGAGCCTGGCCGCCCATTTCGAGCATACGGTGGCCATCACCGAAAATGGCCCGGACATACTGACGCGATGACGAAAGAAGACGCGATCGAAGTCGAGGGAACGGTGGTCGAGCCGCTGCCCAATGCCATGTTCAGGGTAGAGCTGGACAACGGGCACAAGGTGCTGGCCCACGTGTCGGGCAAGATGCGGATGCACTTCATCCGCATCCTTCCGGGCGATCGGGTCAAGGTGGAGTTGAGCCCGTACGACCTGACCCGGGGCCGGATCACGTACAGGTTTAAATAGCCCACGAGGACCGAGTAGATATGAAAGTCCGACCGTCGGTGAAGGTGCGGTGCGAGAAGTGCAAGATCATCAAACGCCGGGGCGTGGTGCGGATCATCTGCAGCAACCCCCGCCACAAGCAGCGGCAAGGATAGAGGGAGAGGAGACGGGATATGCGGGTAGCGGGAGTTGATCTACCGGCCGACAAGCGGGGAGAGGTCGCACTCACGTACATCTACGGGATCGGGCGCCGGGCGTCGCGGCGGATCCTGGTGCAGGCCAACGTGGATCCCGACAAGCGGGTGAAGGCCTGGAGCACGGACGAGACCGCCCGGGTCCGGGAGATGATCGAGCGCGAGATGAAGGTGGAGGGCGACCTGCGCCGCGAGGTCTCCATGAACGTCAAGCGGTTGATGGACATCGGCTGCTACCGCGGGATCCGGCACCGGAAGGGTCTGCCGGTCCGGGGCCAGCGCACGCACACCAACGCGCGGACGCGCAAGGGCCCGCGCCGGGGTGTGATGGTGAAGAAAAAGCCGGCCGCCGCGGCGCCGGCCCCCGCCGCGGCGCCGAAGAAGGCGGGAGCGTAAGCCATGGCCGAAGCCGACAAGCCGCCGGTTCCACGGAAGAAAGTCGGCCGCAAGAAGGAGCGGAAGGAGGTCCGGGTCGGGATCGCCCACGTCCAGGCCACCTTCAACAACACGATCGTGACGCTGACGGACAAGATGGGCAACGTGGTGGCCTGGGCCAGCGCCGGCAGCGCGGGGTTCAAGGGATCCCGCAAGAGCACGCCGTTCGCCGCCCAGACGGCTGCCGAGAACGCCGCCCGCAAGGCCATGGAGGTGGGGCTTAAGCAGGTGGAGGTCTACGTGAAGGGGCCGGGCGCCGGGCGCGAGGCGGCCATCCGGTCGCTCCAGGCCGTGGGGCTCGAGATCACGGCGATCCGGGACGTCACCCCAGTTCCGCATAACGGCTGCCGCCCGCCCAAGCGGCGGCGAGTGTAGGAGGAGATTCGTTGGCGCGATACAGAGACGCGGTCTGTCGGCAGTGCCGGCGCGAGGGCATCAAGCTCTTCCTGAAGGGCGCCCGCTGCTTCACGGAGAAGTGCGCCATCGAGCGCCGGAACTATCCGCCGGGCCAGCACGGCCTCAACCGGACAAAGCTCACGCCCTTCGGCGTCCAGCTCCGCGAGAAGCAGAAAGCCAAGCGGATTTACGGCGTCCTCGAGCAGCAGTTCCGCAAGTACTTCGCCTGGGCGGAGGGGGAGAAAGGCGTCACCGGCGAGAACCTCCTGAAGTTCCTGGAGCGGCGGCTGGACAACGTGGTGTTCCGCCTGGGCTTCGCGGCCTCGCGCCGGGAGGGGCGCCAGATGGTGGCCCACGGCCACTTCCAGGTCAACGGGCGCAAGGTGACGATCCCCTCCTACCTCGTGAAGGTCGGCGAGGCGGTCCAGCTGCGCCCCACCTCCAAGCTCCAGGAGCGCGTGGTGGAGAATTTGAACGCCGGCCGGGGGCAGGTCCCGCCGTGGCTCGAAGTGGTGCCCGACGAGAAGCGGGGAGTTGTGCGCGGGCAGCCGCTCCGAGAGGACATCCAGATCCCCGTTCAGGAGCAGCTCATCGTCGAGCTGTTCTCCAAGTAGGGGTCGGCCGATGCCGAGAATTCCATTCCAGAAGCCGAAAAAGATCGACTGGGAAGACCTCACGGATCGCTACGGGCGGCTGGTGGCGGAGCCCTTCGAGAAGGGGTACGCCCTCACCGTGGGGAACTCGCTCCGCCGAACGCTCCTCGCCATCATTCCCGGCGCCGCCGTGGCCTGGGTGAAGATCCAGGGGGTCAAGGATCCGCTGACCCGCGTGCCCGGCGTCAAGGAGGAGACGGTGGACGTCCTCCTCAACGTGAAGAAGCTGGCCGTCCACGTCCCGTCGGGGGAGCCGACCGTGGTGCGCGTGGAGGCCAAGGGACCCAAGGAAGTGAGCGGTGCCGACGTCGCCCAGGGCGGGGTCGAGGTCCTCAACCCGGACCTACATCTCGCCACGCTCGAGCCGGGCGGCCGGCTGACGCTGGAGCTGGGGGTCCAGGTCGGCCGGGGCTACATGGCCGCCGACAAGCATCCGGCGGGCACGGTCCCCGCGGGCGCCATTCCCCTGGACGCGGCGTTCACTCCGATCGAGCGGGTCTCCTACAACGTGGAGATGTCCCGGCTGGGGAAGATCACCGACTACGAAAAGCTCGTGCTCGAGCTCTGGACCAACGGCGCCATCACGCCCGAGGAGGCGATCGCCCGCGCCGCGACCCACCTGCGGGACCACTTCACGCTGCTGGCGGCCGAGGCGCCCGAGGAGGAGGAGGCCCAGGCGGGCGGAGAGGATTTCCTCCGCGACACGCTGGCGAAGAGCCTCGAGGAGCTCCCGCTCCCGGTGCGCGCTGTCAACGCGCTCAAGAACGCCGAGATCCTCACGGTCCTGGATCTGGTCCAGAAGACCGAGGCGGAAGTCGAAAAGGTGAAGAATCTCGGCGAGAAGTCGCTGGAGGAGATCAAGGCCGCCCTCGCCGCCCTGGGCCTCTCCCTCGGGATGCGCATCGATCCCAGCCTCGCGGGAGCGGTCGCGCGCGGAGGGCTCCGATGAGGCACGGCGTCGCGGGCAAGAAGCTCGGACGGGTGACCGCCCACCGCTGGGCGCTCTTCCGGAACCTCCTGACTGCGCTCTTTCAGCACGAGCGGATCACGACGACCGAGGCCAAGGCCAAGGCGCTCCGCGGCCTGGCCGATCAGGTGATCACGCTGGCCAAGCGGGAGACCCTCCACGCGCGCCGTCAGGTGCTGAACCTCGTCCCGAATGAGACCGTGGTGAAGAAGGTCTTCGACACCGTGGGCCCCCGCTACGCCGAGCGGCACGGCGGCTACACCCGCATCATCAAGGCCGGTCACCGGGCGGGGGACGGGGCTCCGCTCGTCCTCATGGAGCTGGTGGACCGCCCGGAGACGCCCAAGGCGAAGAAAGAGAAGGGCAAGGAGGCCAAGGGCGAGAAGGCCCCCCGCGGAAAGAAAGAGAAGGCCGCCGCGGCCGCC
>JBBTEL010000069.1:0-3421 GCA_038042325.1 Candidatus Methylomirabilota bacterium | reverse complement strand
CGTCCTTTTGGATGCTGGACGATCGCGGTGAGCGTAGCTCAATTGGTTAGAGCACTGGACTGTGGCTCCAGGGGTTGAGGGTTCAATTCCCTTCGCTCACCCCAATTCGTGCGCCCGTAGCTCAGTTGGATAGAGCGTCGGACTTCGAATCCGAAGGTCGAAGGTTCGATTCCTTCCGGGCGTACCAGAATTGAGGGAACGACGAGAGACGACACAGCGTGGTGCGCCTGTAGCTCAGTTGGATAGAGCGTCGGACTCCGGATCCGAAGGCCAGAGGTTCGAATCCTCTCAGGCGTACCATTAACGCTCGGCGAGCCGTTAGCTCAACTGGCAGAGCAACTGACTCTTAATCAGTAGGTTGAAGGTTCGACTCCTTCACGGCTCACCATTGCCATCGGGCACTTTCGGGCCATCCGGGGTGCCCGATTCGCTTTTTGCTACCAGTTGGCTACCACTCGCCTCGTCCAGCCGATCCAGGGCCGCCTTATTCGTAATGAGCAGGTCGTGGGTTCAAGTCTCACCGCCGGCTCCACTTCCATCAGGCCAACCGCGCGAGTTCCGCTTCCGCCTGCTCCAGCCAGAACGGCATGTCCATCTCGCGGAACATGGTCGTCGCAGTGGTGAGGGGCCCCTGCGCCTGCTGCCGGTTGCCCGTGCGCGAGTAGAGCTTGCCGAGGCCGAGGTGGCAGTGGGCGATGAGAGGGCGCATGCCGAGTTCGTCTGCGAGCCCCTGGGCCATCTCGAAGTGCCGAATGGCCGCGTCCCTCTCATCCCGCTCAATCATCACGTGGCCGAGCAGCCAGTGGATCCAGGCCTCGTTGCCTCGCTCACCGTGCCGTTGGGCGAAGCGCAGCGCCGTCTCCGCTGTGGTCTCCGCTTCGCTGAGGGTTCCGACCCGCAAGTACAGGCCGGCCAGCACACGAGTCCAGAGCGCCCGGTCGACGAACGCGCCGGCGTTTTCTTGCAAGTCGATCGCCTCTTTGACGAGAGGAATCCCATCCGCCGGGCGCCCGACCAATCCGTAGGCTTGCCCCAAGACCGTGAGGGCCCGCATGGTTTGCCCCGCAAACTTCTTCTCTCGGCAGGTGGCGACGGTGGCTTCTAGCGGGGCGATGACATCGCCGGGGTTCTGGCGGAGCAGAATCCGGCCGCGTACGATCGCCAGCGGAATCTTGCTGTACAGATGGTCGGCCGCATTGGCCACATGCTCGCCGCGCCGAATGAGCTCCAGGGCCCGCGCGGAGTCTCCCAGCTCACTCAGGCATTCGGCAGCGAGTGCACAGGCGCCCGAGTACGGGAGCCCTGACAGCCCAAACCGCTCGGATGCCTTAGGCCCTTCCAGGCGATCGATGATTTCTTGAAGGCACTCAAGGGCGCGGGGGTAGGCTCCTTGCGCCTGGTACGAGGCGCCCATGTAGTACAGGCCCGTGACCCGCAGGCCGACGTCGCCGCGACGGTCGGACGTCTCCAGGCAGCGTTGCCCGTAGCCGATGGCTTGGTCGTACTCCCCCTTCGCCCAGTGGTACTGGACCAGGAACGAGTAGATGACATCCAGCCGCGCTGTCTGGTCAAACCGCGTGGCGAGGGCCTCCGCCTCACGGAAGATCTCGCGCAGGCGCTCGAGCTGGCCCTGCCGCCAGAGCGGGGCTCGGAGCTCCAGGCGCAGATCAATCCCGACGCGGGCCGTTTCGGGTGTGGCCGGAAGCCGCCCGAGCGCCTCAAGCGCCCGGGTGTAGGCCGCCACCGCTTCCGTGTCCGCGCAGAGCGCCACCGCTCGATCACCGACCTGGCGGGCGTAACGGGTGGCCGTCTCCCAGCGCTCACCGCGGAAGGCGTGGTGCGCCAGCCGATCGGCTTGTTCGGAGAGGCGGTCTCCATACCGGGCCTCGATCGCCTCTACCATGCGGCCATGCAGGGCCCGACGGCGCTCCTGAAGCAGGCTGCCGTACGCCACCTCGTGCGTGAGGGCGTGCTTGAATGTGTATTCGAGATCGGGGAAAAGTCTGGCCTCGTACAGGAACTCGGCGGCCTGGAGCCGGCTGAGGCCTTGGCGCAGGGCTTCCTCGCTCTCGTCTGCGATCGCCTCGATGAGGGTGAACGGGACGTCCTTGCCGATAACGGAGGCCGCTTGAAGAAGCCGCTTGTCCTCCGCAGAGAGGCGATCGATTCGGGCAGCCAGAATGGCCTGAACCGTTGCCGGGATCTGCACGCTCTCGGGGGCCTTCGCCAGCCGGTACGCCCCCCGCTCGCCGGTGAGGCCCGTCGTCTCGACAAGCGTTCGCACGCTCTCCTCGAGGAAGAAGGGGTTCCCCTCTGTCCGCTCGATGAGCAGCCGTTTGAGCGGCCCCAGCGCAGAATCCGGGCCGAGCAGCGCCGCCAGCATCTCCTCGGCGCTCTCGGGCGGCAACGGATCGATGCGCAGCTGGCGATAGTACGTCTTGCTCCCCCAGCCGTGCTGGTACTCGGGGCGATAGTTCACGAGCACGAGCAGCCGCGCCGTCGGGAGGCTTTCAACGAGGCCGTCAAGCAGGGCCTGGGTCTCCGCGTCAATCCAGTGAAGGTCCTCGAAGAGAACCACGAGCGGCTGGACCTGACTTTCGCGCAAGAGTAATCGCTTGACCGCGTCCAGGGTGCGCTGGTGCCGGTGCACGGGATCCAGCCGAGCCCATTCGGGATCGTCGGCCGGCACGTCCAGTAGCCAGAAGAATGCGGGGAGGGACGCTTCGAGCGCGCGGTCCAGCGAGAGCACCTTCCCGGTCACCTTTTCGTGAATCTTGCGCGTGTCATCGCGCGCCGCGATCTGAAAGTAGGCGCGGAGGAGGTCGATGATGGGAAGGCACGCGGTGGCTTTTCCGTATGAGACGGAACTCGCTTCGAGGATCAACCATCCCTGCGTGCGATGCGAGTGGGTGAACTCCCAGTAGAGGCGAGACTTTCCGACGCCCGGCTCGCCGACTACTGCCACGATCTGCCCGTGACCGGCTCGAGCCCGCTCCAGCGCCCGCACCACCTGGGCCATCTCCTCGGTGCGGCCAACGAACTTCGTCAGGCCACGGGCCGCGGAGGCCTGGAGGCGAGAGCGCACGGTGCTGGCGCCCGTTAGCTCGTACACTTCGATGGGCTCGCTCAGCCCCTTGACCGTTCGAGTCCCCAGCGAGTTCACGACCACGAATCCCTCCGCGAGCCGGAGAACGTCCGCCGTGATCAGGATCGAGTCGGGCTTGGCCATCTGCTCCATGCGGGCGGCCAGGTGCGTCGTCTGGCCCACGGCCGTGTAGTCCATCCGCAGGTCGCTCCCGATCGAGCGGACGACGACCTCACCGGCATTGAGGCCGACGCGGATCTGGATCGGTACCCCTTCGGCCTTGTGTACCTCCTCGGCGTACCGCCTGACGGACTCCAGCATCCGGAGCGCCGCGTA
>JBBTEL010000068.1:1688-15034 GCA_038042325.1 Candidatus Methylomirabilota bacterium | reverse complement strand
CTGATCGAGGCCGTCTATGGCTGTCGCCTATGGATCGAGTCCAACCCCAAGACCGGCCGCCCCCGGGTGCAGATGGACTGGGAAGCTGCCGCGGAGGGCCGTCACGAATGAGCCGGCGGCCGCTCTGGACGGGAGCCATCGCGCTCCTCCTGGCCCTCGGGCCGGCGGCGGAGGCCTGGGGTGGCCGCCCGCTCGACACCGAGGACACGGGCACCGTGGAGCCGGGGAAGGCCGAGTTGGAGCTGAGCGGCGATTACGCGCGGAACCCCGAGGACAACTCCTGGTTCGCCAAGGGCGTGCTGAGCGTCGGGCTGGCGCCGGGGCTGGAGGCGCGCATCGAGTCCGCCCTGCTCCTGCTCGAGCCGGAGGGTCAGCGCTCCCGCGCCGGGGTCGCGGACAGCCTCTTCGGCGTCAAGTACCGTCTCCTGGATGAGTCGGAGGCGTTCCCGGCGGTGCTGGCCGGCTTCACCGTCCGCCTTCCCACGGGGAACGAGCGGCGCGGCCTCGGGGCCGCCGACGTGGACGCGGGGATCGTTGCCGTCGCGAGCAAGGCCGTCGGGCCCCTGACGCTGACGGGCAACGTGGGGTACACGTTCGTCACCCGGGCCCGGGAGCTCGATTTCTGGACCCTCGCCGCGTCCCTCGAGTACCGCGTCGCGAAGGCGTGGATCCTCGTCGGCGAGGTCGTCAGCGCCGTGGGCGCCGACCGCGCGGCCGACGTCGCGGTGCTGCGGGTGGGCGCCATCTGCGTCGTGGGCGAGCGGCTGAAGCTCGACGGGGCCGTCGGCGTCGGGCTCACGCGAGACAGCCCCGACGTGCTGATCACGGTCGGCATGACTATCTCTCTCTTCTAGAGGGGAGGTGAGAGCACCCGCGACGGTCTGATCCAAAGTTCGCCCCGGAGTCAGGGAAGCTGGTGAGGCTCAGCCCGAGCCGAAGCCGGCACGGTCCCGCCACTGTAAGTGGGGAGCGGCGTCCAGATCCGCATGCCGGAGCCACTGTCCGCACTCCCGCGGATGGGAAGGTTGGGCGCCCGCGACGATCCACGAGTCAGGAGACCTCTCCGGGGCGGTGGCATCCAACCCCTTCGAGGCAAAGGAGTAGAGCGATGAGCCGAGTTCGATGGAGCGCGATGGCGGCGGTGCTGATAGCGGCGGCGACGGCGTGGGCGCAGGAGGTCAGGCGGCTGGAGCCGGTGGTGGTCACCGCCACCAAGGTCGAGACGCCTCAGGAGCGGCTGGGCGTCTCGGTGACCGTGATCACCGAGGACGAGATCCGGGCCCAGAACCACATCAGGATCGAGGAGGTCCTCCGGCAGGTCCCGGGGGTGGAGGTACGGCGCTCGGGGACGTTCGGCAAGGAGACGACCATCAGCGTCCGGGGTGTGGGCGCGAACCGCGTCCAAGTGCTCGTGGACGGGATGCGGGTGAAGCAGTCAACCCAGGGCATTGTGGACTTCTCGGACCTGTCGCTGGACAGCATCGAGCGGATCGAGGTCATCCGCGGACCGCAGTCCACCCTCCACGGGGCCGACGCCATCGGCGGCGTCATCCACGTCATCACGAAGAAGGGGATGGGTCCGCCGGCCGGTGCGCTCAGCTTCGAGGGGGGGAGCCACCAGACCTTCCGCGAGCAGGCGGCGTTCCAGGGCGCTCGCGGCCCGCTGAGCCTCTCCCTCTCCGCCTCGCGCCTCGACAGCCGGGGCCAGGAGCGGACCTTCGACAACGACGACAGCGACCAGAGCGCGTTCGCCGGGCGGCTCGACGCGGCGTTCCCGTGGGCAGCTACCGGCACCGTCACCGGCCGGTACGCCAAGTCCACCACCGACGTCGCCAACCAGGGGTTCTTCCCTTTCAACCGGGACCCGGACTCCCAGCAGCAGAACGAGCTGTCCCTCTTCACGCTCCGTTACGACCAGAAGCTCTTGCCCTGGTGGGAGGTGGCCGCCCGGATGGGCCAGCTCTGGCACAACTCCGGCTTTCAGGACGTCGCCCACGCCCCCGGCGACTTCGGGTCGATCTCGCAGGTCAACAACCGCCGCCGGGAGTTCGAGCTCCTCAGCACCTGGCACGTGGCAACGGTGAACAGCCTGACGCTGGGATTGGAGCACCGGAACGAGCGCGCGCGGAACCGCGGCACCTTCCGGGAGGAGGTCAACACGCGCTCGCTCTTCCTCCAGGACGAGCTCCGGCTCTTCGACCGGCTCTTCCTGGGGGCCGGGGTCCGCTTCGAGGACAGCGACGCCTTCGGGGGGGAGTGGACGCCGCGCCTCTCGCTGGCGGTTCCGCTCAAGGAGACCGGGACCAAGCTCCGGGGCGGCTACGGCAAAGGCTTTCGGGCGCCGACCCTGAACGACCTCTTCTTCCCCGACACGACGGGGTTCTGCCCTCCTTTCGGGAACGTGAACCTCCAGCCGGAGCGCAGCAAGAGCTGGGAGGCGGGGGCCGACCAGCGGTTCTGGCAGAACCGGGTGCGGATGGGGTTCACCTACTTCCGCAACACGTTCAAGGATCTCATCGCGTTTCCGGAGATCCCGGGGACGTTCTGCAATCAGGCCACGAACCTCGGCCGCGCCCGGACCGAGGGGCTCGAGTTCGGGACGGAGTTCGAGCCCCTGGACTGGCTCCTCTTCAGCGTGAACTACACCTTCACGGACACCGAGTCCGACGACGGGGTCGTCCGGCAGGAGCTTCCGCGGGTCCCGCGCCACCGCTGGAACGCCGGCGTCACCGTCACGCCGATCCCGCGCCTGTCCCTCTTCGTCCAGTCGCACGTGGTCTCCAGCTCCTTCGTGAGCGAGGCCCGCGGCCGGAACCCCGGGTACCACCGGATCGACGTGGGAGGGACGTGGCGCCTGGTGACCCGGACGGGCCGCTTGGAGGGTGTGGACGTTACGCTCCGGATCCAGAACCTCACGGACGAGGAGTACTTCGAGGTCTTCGGCTTCCGGTCCCTGGGCTTCACGGCGCTGGCCGGGCTGCGCGTGCACTTCCGATGATCCCAGGCATCGGGCTCGCGGTGGACGCCGAGGCGGTGGTTGTCACCTCGGCCGCGCCGCTCCTCGTGTTGTCCTCGGCGGCGGTGAGGGGCGGGTTCGGCCGGGCGCGAGCCATCGTGAACCTCCACGTTCCCAAGAACCATCCGTGCGACGATCCCGCGGGCGACGTGGCGCGCTTCTGCCGCGCCCGTGGGATCCCCGAGCCCTACGTCGGGCTCCTCACCTCGGCCTGGACTGAGAAGGCCGCCCTGGTGACGGAGACGGCCAACGGGGTTACGGCGCTGGCGGTCGCGACGGTGGGGCTCGGCAATCCGGTCGAGGCTGGCCGAAGCCCCGTGGCCGCCTGGCAGCCCTCCACGATCAACACCATCGTGGTCCTCGACGCCGACCCCGCGCCCGAGGCGCTCGTCAACCTGGTGATCACGGCGACGGAGTGCAAGACGCTGGCGCTGATCGCGGCGGGGGTACGATCGCCCGAGGGCGCGCCGGCAAGCGGGACCTCCACCGACGCCGTGGTCGTCGCCGCCACCGGCCACGGGCCGCGCCACCGCTTCGGCGGGCCGGTGAGCGATCTCGGGTGGGTGGTCGCCCGAGCCGTCAGGTCAGCCCTCGACGAGGGCATCCGGCGCTGGAAGGCGGACAACGGATGAAGAGCGGGCGGCCGCTCTGGAGCCTCTCGGGCTCGCTCCTTCTCCACGGCCTCGCCGCCGCGGCGGCCATCGCGCTCGTCTCGCGCGAATCCGCGCCTTCGGCCATCATCGTCGAGCTGGAGGAGGCCATCCGTGTCGGGGAACCGGCGGCCCCGGCGACGCCCGGTCGCGCAGAGTCGCCGCCCGCTTCCGTCCGCAGCGGGCCGCGTCCACCGGTGCGTCCTGCCGCGCCCGTCGCGACCCGTCCCTCTGTTCCCGCGCCGCCGTCTCGCGTGGAGCCCACTCCCGCGCCGTCCTCCGACGCGTTTTCTGAACTGCCGGCTCCCGCTTCCACCCCCGCAGCTGGCTTCACGGCCGAGGCTGCCCGTCCGCCTTCCGGCTTCAGCACGGGGGCCGCCGGAGCCGGAGCCGTCCAGGAATCGCCCCCCGGCGGGAGGCTCGGTGCCGGACCGCTGGCGATGCTCGCTCCCTCCGCCGGCGCCGGCGTCACCGCCGCTGGTCCGGGTGGAGGTGACGGGGGAGTTCCAGCCGGATTCGACCCGTATTTGGCAGCCTTCAGGCAGCGGATCCAGGAGTCGCTCAATTACCCGCTGGTGGCGCGGCGGCGGGGCCTCGGCGGGATCGTCCAGCTGGAGGTGGAACTCCTGCCCAGCGGGAAGGTCGCGTCCGTCACCGTCAGGAACTCGTCCTCCCATGCGGTCCTGGACCAAGCCGCCCTGGAGACCGTGAGCCAGCTCCAGCCGGCGCCGTTCCCCCCGGGGGTTCCTCCGCGGCCCCTCAGGGTGCGCGTGCCGATCGTCTTCGAGCTCAAATGAGGCTGTGGCTCCTGGCCCTCGCCTTCGATCTGCTCCTGGGCGAGCCGCCGAACCGCCTCCACCCCGTCGCCTGGATCGGCCGCCTTCTCGTCTGGGGACGCGCGCGGTCGTGGGCGTCGAGCCCGGCCGGCCTGATGGCGGCGGGCGGCGGGGTTCTCGCGGGCGTCCTCCTTCTCGTGGTGGGGCTCGCGGCGGGAGCCTCCTGGATGGCCGGGCGTCTGGGCTGGCCGGGGCTCGTCCTCGAGGCCGCGCTGCTGAAGTGCGCCTTCTCCCTGAGGGGACTCGTCGGCGCCGCCAGGGGGGTGACGGCGGCGCTCGAGAAGGGAAGCCTGGAGGAAGCCCGCCGCCGCGTGGGCCGCGATCTGGTGAGCCGGCCGGCGGAGGAGCTCTCCGCCCCGCACGTGGCCTCGGCCACGGTGGAGTCGGTAGCCGAGAACCTGACCGACAGCGTGGTAGCCCCGCTCCTCTTCTTCCTGATCGGCGGCCTGCCGGGAGCCTGGGCCTACCGCGTGGTGAACACGGCCGACGCGATGTGGGGCTACCGCGAGGGTGAGCTGAAGTACCTCGGCAAGGCGGCGGCCCGGCTCGACGACGCGCTGAACTGGATTCCGGCGCGCCTGGCGGCGATCGGGATCGTCCTGAGCGCGTTCATGAGCGGCGCGGCGGCGGGCAGGGCGGTGATCGGCGCCTGGCGCACGATGTGGAGCGATGGCGGCCGGACCGCGAGCCCCAATGCGGGCTGGACCATGGCCGCCATGGCCGGCGCGCTGGGCGTGACCCTCGAGAAGCCCGGGGCCTACCGGCTCGGGAGCGGCCCGCTGCCGACCGCGCGGCACATCCATCGGGCCGTCGCGGTGATGCTCTTCGCGAGCGGTCTCTCGGTCGCCGTCGGGCTGGTCGTGGCTGCCCTCGGGAGATGACGACGGTGACGCGGGCGCTGATGATCCAGGGAACGGCGTCCCACGCGGGCAAGAGCCTCATCGTTGCGGGACTGTGCCGCCTGTTTCTCGGGGAAGGGCTGCGGGTCGTCCCCTTCAAGTCGCAGAACATGGCGCTCAACGCCTATGTGACTCGGGACGGCGGCGAGATGGGATGGGCCCAGGCCATGCAGGCCGAGGCGGCGGGGATCGAGCCGCGGGTCGAGATGAATCCGGTCCTCCTCAAGCCCCAGTCGGATCAGGGGAGCCAGGTGATCGTGCTGGGAAAGGTCGTGGGAGTGGCCGGTGCCCAGGACTACTACGCGATGACCGGGCGGCTCTGGTCCGCCGTCAGGGAAAGCTACGAGCGGCTCGCCGCCGAGGCCGACCTCGTCCTGATCGAGGGCGCCGGCAATCCGGCCGAGCCCAACCTGATGGATCGGGACATCGCCAACATGGCGGTGGCGCGCCTGGCCCGCGCTCCCGTTCTCCTCGTCGGGGACATCGACCGGGGCGGCGTCTTCGGAAGCCTGCTGGGGACGCTCGGGCTCCTGCGGCCGTCCGATCGTCGAAGGGTCAGGGGCTTCATCCTTAACAAGTTCCGGGGCGACGCCGCGCTCCTGGCCCCGGCCGTCGAATTCCTCGAGCGGAAGACCGGTCGCCGGGTGCTGGGCGTCGTGCCGATGCTCCCGCGGCTCCATCTGCCCGAAGAGGACAGCGTCGCCCTGGAGGAGGTCGAGCGCGATCGCCGCAGGGAGCCCGGGCGAGTTACGATCGCCGTGGTCCGGCTTCCCCACATCGCCAACTTCACCGACTTTTCCCCCCTGGAAGCGGAACCGCGGGTCAGCGTCGTGTACGCCGGGCGCCCGGCCGCCCTCGCCGGCGCCGGCCTCGTCATCCTGCCGGGCTCGAAGGATACCATCGCCGATCTCAGGTTTCTGAAGGCCGAGGGGTTCGACCAGGCACTGGCGGACCATCTGGAGCGCGGCGGGGCGGTCGGCGGGATCTGCGGCGGGTTCCAGATGCTCGGCCGGTCGGTGGCCGACCCTCACGGCATCGAGAGCGGCGGGGAGGAGCCGGGGCTGGGCCTCCTGCCTGTCACCACCGTGCTCGAGCCGGCGAAGATCACCCGCCGCGTGGTGGCCCGCTTCCTGCCCGGCCCCTGGGGCGACGGCGGTCCGGAGTGGGAGGCCTACGAGATCCACATGGGGCGAACCCTCGGGGGCGCCGCGCTCACCCCGCTCTTCGCCGTCCGCCGCGAGGGGAGCGGGGGGGTCGAGGAGACCGACGGCCTGATCAGCCGGGACGGTCGAGTCTGGGGAACCTATCTCCACGGCTGCTTCGACGCCCCCTCCGTCCGGGAGCGCCTCCTCACGTGGCTCGGGCGGCTTGGGCCCTCCCCGCCTCATGCGACTTCCCCCGACTACCGGAAGGTCAGGGAGGACGGCTACGACTCCCTGGCCCGCGCCCTCCGCGCCTCCCTGGACCTGGCCGCCATCCGAGCCCTGATCGGGCGGTAGCGGGACCCGCTCCGTTTCTGCCCTTGACGTCCTTCCTTATGCCCGTATAGACTTATCGGCGTCATGAAGGATATAAGGAAAGCCGCCAGGACGTCCGAGACGGTCAAGACCACGATGGTCTTGCCGAAGGATCTCTGGAAGGCGGCCAAGATCCGAGCCGTGGAGGAGGACGCCGACCTCAACGGGGTGGTCATCGCGGCCCTGGAGGCCTACGTGAAGGTGAAGCGGCGGGAGGAGGGCGCGTGAAGCCGCCTGATCGCGGTATCATGAGTCATCGCCGCCCTGGGCGGCGACTCGTGTCTTCAGGGGCTCTCCCATGGGTGTGAACGTGACCGACCGCCTCTCCGAGGCGCTGCGGGCGGCCCTCAGCGGCGCCGGGCTCGACGCGCCCGGCGAAATCCTCTGGGAGGTCCCGCGGGAGGAGGCCCACGGGGATTACGCGACCAATGCGGCGATGCTCCTGGCCAAGTCGGCGCGCCGCCCCCCCCGCCAGGTGGCGGAGGCGATCCGCCAGCACTTCCCGCGCATTCCCGAGGTGGAGAAGGTCGAGGTGGCGGGCCCGGGGTTCCTGAACGTGTTCCTCGCCCCCGCCTGGTGCGCGACGGCCCTCGGAGAAATCCTCGAGACCGGCGAGGCCTACGGCAGAAGCGAGGCGGGCGCCGGCCGCCGGGTCCAGATCGAGTTCGTCTCCGCCAATCCCACCGGGCCCCTGGTCGTGGTCAACGCGCGCGCGGCGGCGGTGGGCGACTCGCTCGCCCGGATCCTCGCCGCCCAGGGCGACCGGGTCTTCCGCGAGTACTACGTGAACGATGCGGGGAACCAGGTGCAGATCCTCGCGCGATCCCTGGAGATCAGGATTCGCCAGCAGCGCGGAGAGGCGGCGGAGCTGCCCGAGGAATCGTATCCGGGCGAGTATCTGGTCGAGCTGGCGAAGGAATACCTGTCCACCGAAGGCCCCGCCGTCCTCGGCGCGCCCGAGGACGAGAGGCTGGATCGGCTCGGCCGCTTCGCGGTGAAGCGGATCACCGAAGGGCAGCGCCGGGTGCTGAGCGCCTACGGGGTGGAGTTCGACGACTGGTTCAGCGAGCGCGCCCTCCGGGAGGGGGGCAAGTCGCCCCGGGTGCTGGAGCGCCTGCGGGAACGTGGGTTTGTCTACGACGCGGAGGGGGCGGTCTGGTTCAGGTCCACGGCCTTCGGCGACGACAAGGACCGCGTCCTGGTGAAGTCGGACGGCGAAGCCACGTACTTCGTCAACGACATCGCCTACCACGTGGACAAGATCGAGCGTGGCTTCGAGCGGCTCATCGACCTCTATGGGCCCGACCACCACGGGCATGTCCTCCGGATGCAGGCCGCCCTCAAGGCGCTCGGGTATCCCGACGGGATCCTCGACATCCTCACCATCCAGCTGGTGACGCTGCTGCGCGAGGGGCAGCCGGTGAGGATGTCCAAGCGCATGGGGGAGTTCGTCACGATGGAGGAGCTGATCGGCGAGGTCGGTCGGGATGCCGCCCGCTTCACCTTCCTGACGCGCCGCCACGACAGCCCGCTGGACTTCGACCTGGAAGTTGTGACGCGCCAGACGGCGGAGAACCCGGTCTATTACGTCCAGTACGCGCACGCGCGGATCGCGAGCATCTTCCAACACCTCCGGGAAAAGAAGCTCCCCCTCCCGGACTGGCGAAGGGTGGACCTGGGCCTCCTGCGCCTCGGGGAGGAGCAGTCGCTGATCAAGCGCCTCCTCCAGTTTCCCCACGTGGTGGCGGCGGCCGCCCGGGCCCTGGAGCCCCACCGGATCGCCTACTACCTCCAGGAGCTGGCCGGCCTCTTCCATCCCTACTACAAGAGCCACCGCGTGATCGGGGACGACCCGGCCCTCACCAACGCCCGGCTGGCTCTCGCCGCGGGCGTCGGGCTGGTCGTCAGGAACGGGCTGGACCTCCTCGGGGTCTCGGCCCCGGAGAAGATGTGATGGCGGCGCCCACCGGTAGGCCGCGGCGCAAGTCGGGCGGAGGCGCGCGCCGGTTCTTCTTCCTCGCCCTGTCCGGCCTCGTGATCCTGTCGCTGGGCTTCGTGCTCGGCGTGGTGGTCGGTCAGAAGTGGACGCGGAGCCGTCCGCTCCAGGCCCGCACTGAGCCCGCCAGGAAGCCACCGGCCTCCGCCCGCCGGGCGCTGAGCGACACCGAGGCGGTCAAGCCGCCGCAGATCCAGGAAAAGCTTACCTTCTATCAAACGCTGACGGCCCCCCTGGGAGCGACGCCTCCGGCCCCGAAGGCCGAGGCGCCAAAGGCGGAGGCCAAGCCCCGGCCGCCGCTTGAGGCCGCCCCGCCCCTCGAGGCCGGGCGCGAGGCGGCCGCCCCGCCGGAGCGGGGCTACACGGTCCAGGTCGTCGCCTACCGGGCCAGGCCCGCGGCTGACGAGGTGGAGCGGAAGCTCAGGGAGGCCGGCTTCGACGCCTTCGTGGCGACCATCAGCGGGGAGGACGGCCGGACCACGTACCGGGTGCGCGTGGGCAGCTTCGCCACCCGGGGGGAGGCCCAGCGGATGGCGGAGCGTTTGAAGAGCGAGCGCGGCCTGTCCCCCTTCGTCACCGCTCGCTGAGGGAGGGGGCGCTGTGGGCCACCGTCCGGGGCGCGTCCTCATCACCCAGGAAGAAATCGCCGAGCGCGTCCGGGAGCTCGGCCAGGCCCTCTCCCGGGACTACGCGGGGAAGGATCCGCTCCTGGTCGGGGTGCTCAAGGGCGCCGGGGTCTTCCTGGCGGACCTCATGCGGGCCGTGGACATCCCGCTGGCGGCCGATTTCATCGGGGTCTCGAGCTACGGGGGCAGCAGCCGCTCCTCCGGCGTGGTGAAGATCACCGCGGACCTCAGCATCTCCATCGAGGATCGCCACGTAGTGATCGTGGAAGACATCATCGACAGCGGGCGCACCATCAGCTACCTGAAGCGAAATTTGCAAACCCGGCATCCCGCAAGCCTCAGGGTCATGGCCCTGCTCGACAAGGTCGAGCGGCGCGAGGTGGACGTGGAGCTGGACTACGTCGGGTTTACCATCCCCAACGAGTTCGTCGTCGGCTACGGGCTCGACTACCACGGGCTCTACCGCAACCTCCCGTGCATCGCGGCCCTGGAGGAATCCCCGCCGAGCTAACCTTGTGGGCGTCTCCCCCTGTGATATACTAACTAGGCATTTTTCTTTCCCATTTCGATAGGAGGTCGGAAGGGCGGAGGCCCCGGGAGATGCAGGCGAGAGCGCCGATGAATCAGTTCTATAAGAACCTGGTCCTCTGGATGGTGATCGGCCTGATCGTCATCCTCCTGTTCAATCTCTTCCAGGCCAACGCGCCCGCGAAGGAAGAGATCGTCTTTTCCGACTTCCTGAAAAAGGTCGAGGTCGGCGAGGTGCGGGAGGTCACGATCCGGGGGAACGCGGTCTCCGGGCGCCTCAGCGATGGCTCGGCCTTCCGGACGTACACCGTTGACTACCCGGATTTCGTCAAGGTCCTGAGGGACCGCGGCGTGCGCATCATCGTGAAGCCGCCCGATAACAACCCCTGGTACGCGGTCCTGCTCCAGTGGATCCCCATGCTCCTCTTCATCGGCGTCTGGATCTTCTTCATGCGCCAGATGCAGGGGGGCGGTGCGAAGGCCCTCTCCTTCGGCAAGGCCCGCGCGCGCCTCATCTCGGAGAAGCAGAACAAGGTCACCTTCCAGGATGTGGCGGGTATAGACGAGGCCAAGGAGGAGCTGAAGGAAATCATCGACTTCCTCAAGGATCCCCCGAAGTTCCAGAAGCTGGGGGGCAAGATCCCCAAGGGCGTCCTCCTGGTCGGGCCTCCCGGCACGGGGAAGACGCTCCTGGCGAAGGCGATCGCGGGCGAGGCGAACGTCCCGTTCTTCTCGATCTCGGGGTCGGACTTCGTCGAAATGTTCGTGGGCGTCGGGGCCTCGCGGGTGCGCGACCTCTTCGAGCAGGGCAAGAAGCACGCCCCGTGCATCATCTTCATGGACGAGATCGACGCGGTCGGGCGGCACCGGGGGGCGGGCCTGGGCGGCGGCCACGACGAGCGCGAGCAGACGCTGAACCAGCTGCTGGTGGAGATGGACGGCTTCGAGACCAACGAGGGTGTCATCCTGATCGCCGCGACGAACCGCCCGGATGTGCTCGATCCCGCCCTGCTCCGGCCCGGGCGCTTCGACCGTCAGGTGGTGGTCCCGCGACCCGACGTCAAGGGGCGCGAAGAAATCCTCAAGGTCCACTCGCGGCGGATCCCGCTGGCGACCGACGTGGAGCTCAAGGTGCTCGCCCGGGGCACGCCCGGATTCTCCGGCGCGGATCTGGCGAATCTCGTCAACGAAGCGGCGCTCCTGGCCGCCCGGCAGGACAAGAAGTCGGTGGAGATGCCGGACTTCGAGAACGCCAAGGACAAGGTCATGATGGGCGTGGAGCGGCGCTCCATGATCATCAGCGAGGACGAGAAGCGGACCATCGCCTACCACGAGGCGGGGCACACCCTCGTCGCCGACTTCCTGCCCGGCACCGATCCCGTGCACAAGGTCACCATCATCCCGCGGGGGCGCGCGCTCGGCCTGACCCAGCAGCTGCCGACCGACGACAAGTACAACTACTCGAAGGACTACCTGGTCAACCGGATCACCATCCTCCTGGGCGGCCGCGCCGCCGAGGAGGCCGTGCTGGGGCAGCAGACCACCGGCGCGGGGGATGATTTGGAGAAGGCCACCGAGATGGCGCGGAGGATGGTGTGCGAGTGGGGGATGTCGGAGAAGCTCGGCCCCCTCACGTTCGGCAAGAACGAGGAGCACATCTTCCTCGGCCGGGAGTTCGCCCGCCACAAGGACTACAGCGAGGACACGGCGATGCTCATCGACGCCGAGATCAGGCGGATCGTCACCGACTGCGCCGCCAAGGCGCGCCAGATCCTCGAGGAGAACCTCGAGCGGCTCCACGCCCTCGCCCACGCGCTGCTGGAGCGGGAGTCCCTCGACAGCGAGGAGATCGCCCGCATCCTCCGCGCGGGGACCTTCGAGGGCGCCCCCGCCCCCGCGTAATCATCGGAGGGGGCCTCGACGGCCCCTTCCGAGTCCTCCCCCCCGAACAGGATTGCGCAGGCAAAGCCCCCGCTCGAACCTGAAATCTCCACGTCGCGGCTCATGCGGTCGGTGGTATTTTGTTGGCGAGGTTTCTATGCTGAAGCGGGCGGTTCTTGGGGGTGTCGAGGTCGGCGACGGGCTCCCGGTGGCGCTGGTCGGCGTTCTCAACGTCAGCCCCGAGTCTTTCTACGGGGGCTCGGTTTTCCGCGAGCGCGACCGGCTCCTGGCTGCCGCCCAGCGCATGATGGAGGCGGGGGCGGTGCTGCTGGACGTCGGCGGGATGTCCTCCGCGCCCTACCTCGCCACGCAAATCCCGGAGACTGAGGAGGCCGACCGGCTGGCCCGGGCGATCGAGGGGCTGGCACCCAAGCTCGGCGTGCCGATCTCGGCCGACACCTGGCGGGCCGGTCCCGCCCGGCAGGCGCTCGACGCGGGAGCGGCCGTCATCAACGACGTGAGCGGCCTCCTGGGAGACCCCGGCATGGCGCCGCTGGTCGCCCGGAGGGGGGCGGGACTGATCGTGATGGCCAGCGACCGGGGGTCGTCCCCGGATGGTGGCCGGCCCGGCGAGCGCGTCCTGGCGCTGCTGGGCGAGAGCCTTGCCCTGGCGCGCGCGGCCGGGATCGAGGAGGAGCGGATCGTGGTGGATCCGGGCATCGGCTTCTTCCGCTCCGCGAGCATGCCTTGGTACGAGTGGGATTGTCGCGTGCTGAGTGACCTGGGGGCGCTCGGCACACTCGGCAGGCCGATCTGCGTCGGCGTCTCCCGGAAGTCGTTCATCGGGGCCCTCCTGGGGCAGGACAACCCCGCCGACCGGCTGCCCGGATCGCTGGCGGCCACGGCGGTGGCCGTTGTCAACGGCGCCCATCTCATCCGCACCCATGACGTGGCCGAGACCCGCCAGGCGGTTCGGGTCGCCGAGGCGATCCGCGGGGGAGCATGAAGGGGCTCCGGATCCTACTCGTCCTCCTGCTGCTCGGCGGCGCGGCGCTTGCGGCGCGCCGGTACGATCCGTACTTCTGGGCGTTCTGGGTGCTGGTCCTCCTCGTGCTCTTCCAGCCGGAGGTCCGGCGCGGGCTGGGCCAGGTCAGCCGGCTCCTCCACGGAGTGCTGGGATCGGGCCGTCAGGAGGCGGGCCACGTCATCGACGACCTCGTGGAGGCCGTTCACTCGCTGGCGGCGAAGCGGGTCGGCGCGCTCATCGTGCTCGAGCGGAGCGCCGGGCTGGGTCACTACGCCGAGCTCGGCGTCCCGCTGGACGCCCTCGTGTCGTCCGATCTCTTGGAGAGCCTGTTCCACCCGTACTCGCCGCTCCACGACGGCGCCGTCGTCGT
>JBBTEL010000068.1:0-1588 GCA_038042325.1 Candidatus Methylomirabilota bacterium | reverse complement strand
GGACGGCCTGCTGCGGCGATGGGGAATCGCCAAGAAGTCCGAGCGTCACGAAGGCGCGTGAAACACCCTGTGTCACCGACCCGGCTCTTCGGCACCGACGGCATCCGCGGCGTGGCGAACCGGGAGCCGCTGGTCCCTGAGACGGCCTACCGCCTCGGGCGGCAGATCGTGGCCACGCTCCTCGAGCACGAGGGCGCGTCGCGGGTCAGGCTCGTGATCGGCCGGGACACGCGCCTGTCCGGTCCCATGCTGGAGACCGCGCTGGTGGCCGGCGCCCTGTCGGCGGGAGCGGAGTGCTATACCGTGGGCGTGCTGCCGACGCCTGCCGTGGCCTTTCTCACGCGCCACCTCGAGGCTCACGGCGGGATCGTCCTCTCGGCCTCGCACAACCCCTTCGAGGACAACGGCATCAAGATCTTCTCGCCCGACGGCACCAAATTGCCGGACGCGTGGGAAGACGAGATCGAGGCGCGGCTGGGCGCTCCCGACACGGCGCCTCGGCCCCACGGCGGGGGGGTGGGGCGTCTGGTCGTGTACGACCGGGCCGAGGCGGACTATCTGGCCTTCTGCCGGCGGGGCGCCGACCTCCGGCTGGACGGGGTCGCCGTCGCCCTGGACTGCGCCCACGGAGCGACCTATCGACTGGCGCCTCGGCTCTTCCGGGGCCTCGGAGCGCGGGTCGTGGCCCTTGGGGTCAGGCCCGACGGGACGAACATCAACCGGCGCTCCGGCGCCCTCTACCCCGAGGCCCTCCAGAAGAAGGTGAGGGCCAGCGGAGCCCGGATCGGCCTGGCCTTCGACGGCGACGGCGACCGCCTCATCACGGTGGATGAGACCGGGGAGGTGAGGGACGGGGATTACATTCTGGCCATCTGCGCCCGCCATCTGGCGGCGCGCGGCCAGCTGAAGGGTGGCCTGGTTGTCACCACGGTCATGGCCAACCTCGGCCTCGACCGCTCGCTGGGCGAAGCCGGGATCCGGGCGCTGAAAACCCAGGTGGGCGACCGCTACGTGCTGGAAGAGATGCGGCGGGTCGGCGCCAATCTGGGCGGCGAGCAGTCCGGGCACCTGATCTTTCTGGACCGATCCGCGACGGGAGACGGTTTGATCAGCGCGCTCCAGCTCCTCGGGGTGATGCAGGAGACGGGGAAATCGCTCGGCGAGCTGTCCCGGTGCCTGACGAAGTTTCCTCAGGTGCTCCTCAACGTGGAGGTGCGTGAGAAGCCCCCCCTCGAGGCGATTCCGGGTCTTGCGGCCCAGCTCAAGCAGGTGGAAGAGAGCCTCGACGGGCGGGGCCGCGTGCTGGTCAGGTACTCGGGGACCGAGCCGCTGGCGCGGGTCATGATCGAGGGGGAGGACCGGGAGCAGATCGAATCGCTGGCGCGGGAACTGGCCGGGATCATCAAGGGGGCGGTCGGGAGCGGAAAGATCCGATGACATCCCCGGAGGGGGGCTTCGCCCCCCTTCCGGACCTCCCCCGATGGATTGCGCCGGCAAAGCCGGCGCTCGAACAGACGGTGAGGCGACACGATGAGGCGGAGGGCATTTCAGTGATGGTGGCAGTGCGAGCCGCAGGACGTCGCGGGGC
>JBBTEL010000067.1:0-1927 GCA_038042325.1 Candidatus Methylomirabilota bacterium | reverse complement strand
GCGGCGTAGCCAAGTGGCCAAGGCGGAGGTCTGCAAAACCTCTATTCAGCGGTTCAAATCCGCTCGCCGCCTCCAATCACGCAGGGACCGCCGAAGTGGCGCGCCGGGGTGGCGGAACTGGGAGACGCCGCGGACTTAAAATCCGCTGGCCCGACCGGGCCGTGGGGGTTCAAATCCCCCCCTCGGCACCAACGGGAAGAGCCGAACGCTTCCGGAGGGGAGGGGATTGGCGTGCAGACGCTGAAGGTGGTACGAAAGACGTTCACGCTCTTGAGTGAGAAGCGCACCGAGCTCTACGACATCACCAGGCAGATCCGAGACGTCGTCCTGAGTGCGGATGTGAAGGAAGGCGTCCTCCTCGTCAACTCGCTCCACACGACGGTCGCGCTGTTCGTGAACGAGTTCCAGGCGGCCTTCCTTGAGGACCTCAAGGCTCTGCTCGACCGGCTGGTGAAGGAGCGAAACGGATACCGCCACGACGACCCACGCTACTCCGACTGCGAGCGGGGGAACGCCCACGCCCACCTGCGTGCCGCGCTGCTGGGACGCAGCGTGGCCGTCGGGATCAGCGGGGGCGATCCGTCCCTCGGGAGGTTTCAGAGCATCATCCTCGCCGAGCTGGACGGCCCCCGCCAGCGGACCATCGACATCCAGATCGTGGGCATCTAAGCCGCGGGCGTCCCCCTGAAGGTCGAGCAAGTCGGTCCCTACCTCTGGCGCATTCCCGCTGACGCCAAGCCGGGAATGCGCGTTCCCGGCCTTATCGTGGCCGACGCGGCGCTGATGGCGCAGATCCGGCGCGACGCCTCCCTCGAGCAGGTCGCCAACGCCGCGTGCCTCCCCGGCATCGTCAAGGCCTCGCTCGCCATGCCCGACATCCACCAGGGCTACGGCCTCCCCGTGGGCGGCGTCGTGGCCACCGATGCCGAGAGCGGGGTGGTGAGCCCGGGCGGCGTCGGGTACGACATCAACTGCGGGGTGCGCCTCCTCCGGACGAATCTCACGGTGGCAGAGGTGCTCCCGCGCCTCCGGCCGCTCGTGGACGCGCTCCACGCGGCCATCCCGGCCGGGGTCGGGTCGCGCGGCCATCTTAGGCTGTCCGCCGCGGACGAGCGGCGGCTCGTGGAGGCGGGCGCCCGCTGGGCCGTGGAACGCGGCTTCGGCGACCCCGACGACCTGGCGCGCATCGAATCCAACGGCTGCCTCCAGGGGGCGGGCGCGGACGCGGTATCGCCGAAGGCCTACGAGCGCGGCAAGAGCCAGCTCGGAACGCTGGGCTCGGGGAACCACTTCGTGGAGATCCAGGTCGTCGACGAAATCTACGACGAGCGGGGGGCCGGAATCCTCGGGCTCTTCCCGGACCACGTCACGGTCATGATCCACACCGGCTCCCGCGGTCTGGGCCATCAGGTCTGCACCGACTACTTGCGGCGGCTCGAGGGGGCCATCAGGAGGTTCGGCATCTGGCTTCCCGACCGTCAGCTCGCGTGCGCCCCGCTGGATTCCCCCGAGGCGCGCGACTACCTCGGAGCCATGCGCGCCGCGGCCAACTTCGCCTTCGCCAACCGGCAGTGCCTCGCGCACTTCAGCCGGGAGGTCTTCGCGCGCGTGTTCTCGCTTCCGCCGTCCGGGCTCGGCATGGGGCTGGTGTACGACGTGGCCCACAACATCGCCAAGACCGAGGAGCACGACGTGGACGGGCGCCGGCGACGGCTGGTCGTCCACCGGAAAGGGGCGACGCGGGCCTTTCCCCCCCACCACCCGGAGCTGGTCGAGGCCTATCGCGCGATCGGCCAGCCCGTCCTGATCCCGGGCGACATGGGCCGCTACTCCTACGTCCTCGTCGGGACGGAGGGGGCGATGCGGGAAACCTTTGGCAGCACGTGCCACGGGGCCGGCCGGCTGATGAGTCGCACCGCCGCCGTGA
>JBBTEL010000066.1:17512-27867 GCA_038042325.1 Candidatus Methylomirabilota bacterium | reverse complement strand
CAGGTGGGGGACGAGCTCCCGCCCCTCGTCAAGCCGCCGATCGAGCGCATCCATCTCACGCGCTACGCCGGCGCGTCGGGCGACTTCAACCCCATCCACGTGGACGAGGAGTTCGCCCGGGCGGCGGGCATGGGCGGAGTCTTCGCCCACGGCATGCTCTCGATGGGGTTCGTGGCCCAGGCCCTCAGCGATTGGGCGGGCGCCGGCACGGTTCGGAAGGTCGGCGTGCGATTCGCCGCACTGGTGCGGCCTGGGGACGTCGTGACGTGCAAAGGGAAGGTGCTCGCCACGTCCTCCAAGGACGACGAGCACCTGGTCGAGCTGGACGTCTGGGCGGAGAACCAGAAGGGAGAGAAGGTCGTCACCGGCAAGGCAACGGTCAGCCTGCCCTCCCGCCTCTAGCGGCTCCCGTCAGTCGGGGGTGATTCGGATCAGCACGCTTTCCTTGCTGGCCAGGCGCTTCCGGATGCGGCGGCCCATGAAGAGCGGCACCAGGATCGGATACCTGCGACGGTAGACCCTCAAGATCTCCTGCTCGAGGTCAGGGCGGTCGTCCAGCCATTCGGCTCGCCCATCGAACGCGGGGTCGCCACGCCCGCGCACCTGGACCTTCACGCGCCCCGTCGCCTTGATCCGGCGCGATTTAAGGCTCCCCCGGAGCGTTGTGAAGTACAGACAGCCGTCCTTGACCATGAACCAGACCGGCACGGTTCCGGGTTTGCCGGCGGGGCTCCAGGTGGTCAGGTAGATCCGTTTGGCCCTTCGAAGCGCGGCCTCGAGCCCGGCATTCATCTGCCGAGGAAGTCGCGGAGCGCCTGCCGGGTGGAGGGAAACGCGAGGTCGTCCCAGGGAATGTCTCCCGGCGCGAGCCAGGCGAACTCCTGGGTCTCATGATTCAGCTGGAGCGTTCCGCCGGCCACGCGGGCCCTGTACACGACGATCACGACCGGAGGTTCCGCGTAGGAGTAGACGCCGACCAGCCCGTCCAGGTCCACCCGGAGGCCGGTCTCCTCCAGCGTCTCCCTGAGGGCCGCGCCCGTCACGGTCTCGCCCCAGTCCACGAAGCCCCCGGGAAACGTCCACTTGCCTTTGGACGGGTTGATGTTCCGGCGGACGAGGAGGATCCGGCCGTCCTCCGCCGGGATCGTCCCCGCCACGACCTTCGGCGTCAGGTAGAAGACGAAGCCGCAGGCGGAGCAGACCGCCTCTTCTTTCTGGGCCGGCGGCACCGGGACCCTGATGAGATCGGACCCGCAGAGGGGACAGAACCGCAACGTCGAGGGAGCCAGGTAGAGAGGCGAATGCGCGTCCGGGCTCATGCGTAGAAATTGTAGCATGGCTTCTTGACAGCCTCTCGGCCCGGTGCTAGGGCTGAGGAACACCGGCCGGGAGTTATTGACAATGCGAATTGATCGGCAACGCCTCGAAGAGAGCTTTGCGCAGCTCGGCAGGATCGGCGAGACGCCCAGGGGCGGGCTGACGCGCCTGGCGCTGTCCGACGAGGACAAGCGCGCGCGGGACCAGATGGTGGCGTGGATGAAGGCGGCCGGCCTCCGCGTCAGCGTGGACCAGATGGGAAACATCTTCGGCGAGCGGCCCGGCATGGAGCCGCTGCCCCCGGTGATGATGGGTTCGCACGTGGACTCGGTCCCCACCGGCGGGAAGTACGACGGCCAGCTCGGGGTCCTCTGCGCGCTGGAGGCCATCCGGACCCTGAATGATGAGCGCGTCCGCACGCGCCATCCGGTCACGCTGGCCATCTTCACGAACGAGGAGGGGGCGCGGTTTCAGCCCGCCATGATCGCCAGCGGGGTGATGGCCGGGAAGATCGCTCTCGAGGACGCCTATAACGCCCGGGACCGGAACGGGGTCCGGCTAGGGGACGAGCTGGAGCGGATCGGCTACCTGGGTTCCGAGCCCTGCGTCCCGCGCCCGATCCGCGCCTACCTGGAGCTCCACATCGAGCAGGGGCCGTGTCTCGAGGAGGAAGGTCGCTCGGTGGGCGTCGTCGAGGGAATCGTGGCAATCGCCTGGTCGCGGCTGACCTTCACGGGCGTCCAGGATCATGCGGGGCCGACCCCCATGAGGATCCGCCACGACGCTCTCGTCGCGGCCGCCGACATCGTGCGGACCGTGAGGGCGATTCCCGCCCGTGTCAGCCCCGAGATGGTCGCCACGGTGGGCCGGCTCGACGTGTCCCCGAACATCACCAACGCGATCCCGGGCCGCGTTGTCATGAGCGTGGACATCCGCGATCCCAAGGATGAGAACGTGACGCGGGCGCTCGGTCTGCTCGAGGGGGCCGTGAAAGACGCGGCGGCCAGCGAAGGCGTCGGCTACGAGCTAGAGCACTACTGGCGGGTGCCCCGCACGCCCTTCCACCCCGAGGTAGTGGGCGCCGTGGAGCGGACCGCCCAGTCACTCGGCGTTCGCTACCGGCGGATCCTGTCGGGCGCCGGCCACGACGCCCAGTACATGGCGGCGATCTGCCCGACGGGAATGATCTTCGTACCGTCCCGGAACGGCCGGAGCCACTGCGAGGAGGAGTTCACACCGATGGACGATATCGAGCATGGCGCCAACACGCTCCTCGGCGCCATGCTCGACCTCGCCGGTTAACTCGGAGGGGGGCTGACGCCCCCCTTCCGATACCTCCCCCCAGAACCGGATTGCGCGGGCGAAGCCCGCGCTCGAACTAGTGTCGTTTGTGACCTTCGCCGAAGCCGTCGGAGGACCGGATGCGATCGTCGGTGCCGGGGATGTACTTCTTCTCCAATTCCTGGAAGTACTGTACCCGCGCCATCACGTGGTGGCTCTCCGTCGGATGCCCGGCCTTCACCTTCTCGAACGTCCACTGGGCCTGCTCCTGATTCTTGACCAGGTCCTCCATCGCGTTCCACATCGCATACATGGCGGCGTGAGTGGCGAAGAGCGTGACGAAGACGAACTTGTAGCCCAGGTCGCCGAGCTCCCGGAAGAGGAAGGGATTCGAGTCCGAGCTCCACTTGAATGAGGAAGAGTAGTTGAACGCCAGCGGCAGCTTGGGGTGGGTCTCCCGCATGGCCCTGGCGAACGCGATGGCCGGTTCTCGCGAGGCATTCGAGAACTCGCACCACACCAGATCCACGCCCGCGTCGGCGTACGCCCGGCTGCGCCGGATCGCCTCCTCCAGGCTGCCGCCGACGGCCCCGTAGGCGTCGGTCCGCGCGATCAGGACGAAGTCGGGGTTCAGGCGGTTCCGCACGTCCACCGCGGCCCGGAACTTCCCGAGCGCCTCCTCCCGGCTCACGATGGTCTTTCCCGCGATGTGACCGCACCGCTTCGGGAACCGCTGATCCTCCAGGTGAATGCCCGCGACCCCGGTCTTGATGAACTCCTGGACCGTCCGCATGGTGCTGAGCGCGTTGCCGTAGCCATCGTCGGCGTCGGCGATCACCGGGATGTTCACGGCGGTCGCCATCAACGACGCCGTGTGCGCCACCTCCGTCATGGTGAGGAAGCCCATGTCCGGCCACCCGTTCGCCATGGCCACCGAGTACCCGCTCATGTAGATCGACTTCATCCCGACGCGCTCGGCGATCTGGGCGCCCAGCGCGCTGTACACGCCCCCGGTGAACAGGTAATCCTCCTCTTTCAGGAGCTGCCGGAACCGCTTCCCCATGTTCTCCAAAGCCTCGGCCTCCTTCTGCGGCGCCCTCGAGCGCCGGCGACAGTGAGGTGTATATTGCGCTCCACCCTACCGGGTCACCTCCTAGGGCTCAAGATTATTGTTTTTATCGTCGTGATAAAAATATCTGATCGGCCGTGATATACTCCGCCCGTGGAAATCGGTCAGGTGGAGGCGTTCCTGGCCGTCGGCACCTTCGGGGGGTTCCGCCGGGCGGCCGAGGCCCTGCGCGTCACCCAGCCGGCCGTGAGCGCCCGGATCAAGGCCCTGGAGGAGTCGCTCGGCGTCCCCCTGTTCGAGCGGGGCCGGGGCGGGCCGGCCCTGTCCGCCGCCGGCCGGGCCCTCCGCCCCCACGCCGAACAGCTCCTCCAGGCCGTGGCGCTGGCCCGCCAGGCCGTGCACGACCTCCGGCCTCAGAGCGCGGGCGCCCTGCAGATCGCCGCCGCGCTCTCCATCTGCACGTACCTGCTCCCCGACGTCCTGAAGCGCTTCCAGGCCGCGTACCCCAACGTGATGATCACCGTCCGCTCGGGCCACTCCAAGGAAGTGCTGGAGATGGTGCTGCGCGGGGAGGCGGAGATCGGCCTGGCGCGCTCCCTCCACCACCCCGCGGTGGAGACGGTGAGCCTGCGGGACGACCCCCTGATCCTGGTCGGCCGCGCGCGGGACTGGCCCCCGAGCGCGCGCCGGGCCCGCCTGGAGGCCGTGGCCGACCGACCGCTGGTCTTCTTCGACCGGGGGTCGAGCGACTGGACGCTGAGCCACGGGCTCTTCCGCCGCGCCGGCCTCGTCCCCAACGTCGTCATGGAGGTGGAGACCATCGAGACGGCGAAGCGGATGGTGGAGCGCGGGGTGGGGATCGCCTTCCTCCCCCACTTGGCGGTGGCGCGCGAGATCCGCCGCCGGACGCTCGTCGCGACCGAGATCGTGGACGCCGAGCCGCTGAGCCGGAGCCTCGACGTCATCCACCCGCGCCAGCGGCCGCTGAGCGCCGAGGCGCTGGCCCTGCTCCGGGCCCTCAGGGCGGCGGTCAGCGACGTGATGAAGCCGCCGGGTCACCGCCGGCGGCGGTAGCGAGAGCGGGGGCCTAGGCCGGAAGGCGCAGGCGGGCGACGAGCGGCAGGTGGTCCGAAGCGACCCGGGCGAGACGGCTCCGGTGAACGCGGACCTGCTCCGCCTCGAGGCCCGCGTCCCAGAAGATCTGATCCAGGGGGAAGAGCGGAAACGGCGCGGGATGGGTGCGCCGCGGGCGCCGCCGGCGGACGCCGAACTCCCGCCGGAGGCTGCGCGCCACCGGCCCCGGGAGCCACTCGTTGAAGTCTCCCATGAGGACGCGGGGCCCTTCGAGCCGGCGATCCGTGATCTGGCGGGCGAGCAGGAGCTCCACCTGCTCCCGCCGCTCCCGGAATCTGAGACCGAAGTGGACGTTGAAGAGATGGAGCAGGATCCGTCCGGCGTCGAGGTCCACGCGGAGGCCGCCACGCGGCTCGCGGCCGGGACGCGTGAGATCGAAGCGGTAGTGGTCCTTGACCGCCAGCCGGCTCAGCACCGCGTTGCCGTAGTGGGCAAACGACCACGAGCGGGTCGGGCCCATGGCGACCTCCATCCCCAGGTCCCGGGCCACGCTGGCCGCCTGGGACGCGAACACTTCCTGGAGCCCCACCACGTCGGCGCCCGTCTCGCTCAGGACCTGCGCAATGCGGTCGACATCGACCCGCTGATCCAGGCCGCGGGCGCGGTGGATGTTGTAGGAAACCACCGTCAGCGTCCTCACCGGCGACCCTCGCAATAGGCCATGAAGTGGGCGTAGAGCTGGGACGGGCGCGTCAGCGGCAAGGACGGCAGCGCGACCGTCGGGGGGTGGAGGACGAAGGCCTGAAGCTCCTCGGGAGACGGCCCCGCGTGGGCCCCCATCTCGTGAAGGTACGACACGTGTCCCACGGGCGCGCCGATCCCGTAGATCACCAGGTCTCCCGCGCTCGGCATCTCCATCAGATCCGTCAACCCCTCCAGCACCACGTTCCGGTCCTCACGGTCGGTGAAGGGGCCGGTCGCGCACGCCTCGTTGAGGCTGAGGACGCAGCCCCGATACAAGCATAACGGCCCGTTCGCCGATCGCGCAAGGACAAACCCCACGCCCGGATGGCGGGAGAGCTCCAGCGCGGCCCCGGGGAACCGCGCCTCGATCGCCTCGAACGAGAGCGGCTCGTCGGCGTCGGTGACATAAACGAAGGCGTTGGGCCCCGCAGCGACCACACGGATGGGCTCCAGCCGGCGGAGGGCCTCGGGCGGCAGCACGCGCTCGGGAAAATCCCGCTCCATGTAGTTCACGTAGCGCTGGTAGAGGCCCTGGCCGCGCGTCCGCCGGTACGCCTCGAGCCAGCGGGCCAGCCCCCGCAACCTCCGCGGCCCGAGGCCCCGCGAGCCGGGGCTGAAGGCGGCCAGCACCACGCCCTCGATGGACACGCCCCCGCTGACGTCGGTGAAGGGGCGGGTCGCCGCCTGCCCGTGGTCCGAGAGGACATAGACGTCGTAGCGAAGCTCGGGGAGACGGCGCACGGTCCGCCAGAGCTGGGCGATCGAGCGATCCACGTGCCGGAGCGCCCGGAGCGCCCGCCGGTGACGCGGCCCGTAGGCGTGGGCGAAGACGTCGTACTCGAGGAAGTTGACGTAGATGGCCGGCACGCCCCGGTAGAGGTCGGCCGTCGCGGAGAGGGTGAAGAGCTGGCGCAGCCAGATGGAGAGCCCGATCTTGAACAGGAGCCACCGCCATCCGCGCCGCGTCTCACCGACCGGGTTGGCGATGAACCTCAGCACTGCGCGAACCATCTCGAAAGCTGTCAGTACGACGCACTTGGCGACGACCCATAGGAGCAGGAAGGCCGAGGCCGCGAGCGTGAGGAGCGACCGCCCCGCCCGCGCGGGGTGGGTGATCCGCGCGAAGGTCCACAGGTTCTCCGCCGCGCCGCCGGTGAACACGCAGCCGTAACACGCCCCGCCCTCCATGATCCCCCGACGGTTCCGGGCGTGCCGTTCCTCCACGAGGTCGGCGACCCCCGGGCGGGGAAAGTAGATGTCCGCCCGCGCCCGCTTGTCGTACCAGTGAAACCCGGGGATGTCGGGGGTCAGCCCGTAAAAGACCCCGGCCTGGAACGCGGGGGTCGAAGTGGGGATGCCGACCGACATAGGGCGGAGGACCAGCTCCCCCCGGCGGAGCAGCCGCCCCAGTGTGCGGAGCCGACCCGCGGCCACGGCGCTCTCGAGGAGGGCCCGCGACAGGCCGTCGATCTGGATCACCAGGAAGCGGCGGCAGTCCACGGGCGGCGCGGAGCCGACGCGGAGCCAGCGGATCAACCGGTCCACGGCGCGCTGGAGCCAGAGAAAGAAGTCATCCAGGGTCATGGGCGCTCTCAGGACACCCATTTTACCTTGCTGACCCCCGATGGCTTTGCTACGCTGGCGTCCCCATGCTTCCCACCGCCGTCGAACGCCCGATCGTCGCCGCCGTCCGCCGGTTCGTCGAGAAGGAGGTCAGACCGGTGGCCGCCGCTCTCGAGCATGCCGACCGCTACCCCCACGACCTCGTCGCCCGCATGAAGGAGCTCGGGCTCTTCGGCTCGCTGATCCCGCGCGAGTACGGCGGGCTGGGCCTCGACTGCACCACCTACGCGATGGTCATCGAGGAGCTGTGCCGCGGGTGGATGTCGCTGGCGGGGGTGATCAACAGCCACACCATGGCGGCGCTGATCGTCCTCAACGACGGCACCGACGAGCAGCGCCAGCGCTTGCTCCCCCGCTTTGCCCGGGGCGAGGCGCGCGGCGGGCTCTGCCTGACCGAGCCCCACGCCGGCTCCGACGTCCAGGCGATCCGGACCGTGGCGCGCCGCGCCGGCGACGAGTACCTCATCACGGGGACTAAGATGTTCGTCACCAACGGCCGCGAGGGCAACACCTTCGCCCTCCTTGCGCTGACCGACCCGGGCGCCACCCCACGCCACAAAGGGATGTCCTGCTTCATCGTCGAGAAGGGCCACCCCGGGCTCCAGGTCGTCAAGTCCATTTCCAAGCTCGGTTACAAGGGCGTGGACACCGCCGAGCTGGTCTTCGAGGAATTCCAGGCCCCCGCGGAGAATCTCGTGGGCGGCGTGGAGGGGCGCGGGTTCAAGCAGGTGATGTCGGGGCTCGAGACCGGGCGCATCAACATCGCGGCGCGCGCCGTGGGCGTGGCCCAGGCCGCCTTCGACGCGGCGATTCAGCACGTCCAGGCCCGGCCGAAGCCCAAGGAGGCTCCGCCGGCGCTGGCCGACATGGCGACAAAGCTCTCGGCGGCGCGCCTCCTCACCTACTGGGCCGCCGGGATGAAGGACCGGGGCGAGCGCTGCGACCTCGAGGCCGGGATGGCCAAGCTCTACGCGTCGGAGGCCGCTCAGGAGATTGCCGCCGCCGCCATGCGGGTCCACGGCGAGGCCGGCACGCTCAAAAGCCTCGACCTCGAGCGCCACTACCGTGACACGCCGCTCATGCTCATCGGCGAGGGCACCAACGAGATCCAGCGCCTCGTCATCGCGCGGAACCTCCTCGAGCGTTACGGCGAGCAGCCCGGCGCGCTGACCTCCCTCGAGAGGCTGCCCGCCGAGCGGAAGCAGATGGTCCTCGCGGTGAGGCAGTTCGTCGAAAAGCAGGTCGTCCCCGTTGCCCACGATTTCGAGGCGGCGGGTCGGTACCCGGGGGAGATCGTCGAGAAGCTGGCGGAGCTCGGCCTCCTGGGCGCCCTCATCCCCCCGGAGTACGGCGGCCTGGGGCTCGATCTCGCGACCTACGCCGTGATCCTGGAGGAGCTGGCGCGCGGCTGGACCACGCTCGTTGGAATCCTGAGCGGGCACCTCACCGTGGCTCACCTGGTCACCCACTCCGGAACGGCCGAGCAGCGCAAGCGCCTGCTTCCGGCCATGGCGCGCGGCGACCTCCTGGGCTCGACGGCCCCGGCCGGGCCGGTCACGGCGCGCCGCCAGGGCGGCGCGTGGGTTCTGAACGGGACGGCCTCCGCCGTGGACAACGCCTCCCACGGCGGGCTGTTCGCGATCCTCGCCCGGACCGACCGGGGACGCCCCGCGTGCTTCCTCGTCGAGCGCGGCGCCAAGGGGCTCACCCCGAGCGCCCCGCTCGAGACGCTCGGCTGCCGCGGCCTCGACACCTGCGAGCTTCACCTGAAGGGCGTGCGGGTCCCCGAGACGGCTCTCGTCAGCGAGACGGACCTGCTCCCCATCGCCCGCCTGGGAATCGCGGCGACCGCCGTCGGCCTGGCCCAGGCGGCCTTCGAGGCGGCGCTCCGCTACTCCCAGCAGCGGTCGGCCTTCGGCAAGCCGATCTGCCAGCACCAGGCCATCCAGCTGAAACTCGCCGACATGGCGACCGCCATCACGACGGCCCGCCTGCTGACCCACGAGGCCGCCGAGCGCGCGGACGACACCACGACCGGGATGGCGAAGCTCCACGCCTCCGAGACCGCGTGCGTGGTGACCCTCGAGGCGATGCGCATCCACGGCGGCTACGGCTACACGACGGAATTCCCCGTCGAGCGCTTCTACCGCGACGCCCCGCGCCTGGCGCTGGCCCTGGGTGGCAACGACGCCGAGCGCCTGGCGCTCGCGCGTCGGCTCCGCGAGAGAGACTGATGCCCTACGGGCGGTACTTCGAGGAGTTCAAGGTGGGCGAGGTGATCCGGCACTGGCCGGGGCGCACGATCACGGAGGCCGACGACACCTGGTTCTCGCTCCTGACGATGAACCAGCACCCGCTCCACATCGACGCCCACTACACAGAGAAGTACACCCAGCACGGCCAGCGCCTGGTCAACGGGACCCTCGTCTTCGCCATCGGCGTCGGGATGACGGTGGCTGACATCTCGGGGAGAGCCATTGCCAATCTCGACTACGAAAGGATCACCCACGACGCCCCGTCGTTCCACGGCGACACGCTCTACGCCGAGACCAGCGTGCTGGAGAAGAAGGAGTCCTCCAAAGGGGACCGCGGCGTCGCGTACGTGGAAACGCGGGTCGCCAACCAGCGCGGCGAGACGGTCATGACCTTCCGCCGCCACGTGCTCCTACCCATGAAGCACCACGCCACCCTCGGAGAAGGGAAACTGCCCTACTGACCCATGAAAGAAGAAACGAAAGAGCCGCTCTGCACCGACTGCGAGTACTACCCGGAGCCCAAGCCGGACGTCGAGACCTCGGCCCCCGACCGGCCGGCCGCCGGGGCCCTCGCCCAAGAGTTTCTCTGCCCGCGCATCCGGCGCCGGGTCAAGCCGACCTACGCCCCCCACTGCCCCGAGTTCGAAGAAGCCGCTGTGGAACCCGAACAGTAGCGAGGGAGGCTCCATGGACGAAGACCTCTTCAAGGGAATCACGCTCGACGACATCAAGATGGCCGGCGGGTGGTCGGTCAGCGCGGGCCAAACCCATCTCTACAACCCCAAGGAGCGCGAGCTGATGCTGCGCGCGCGGGCCTTCGCCCAGCAGGAGCTGGCGCCAAAGGCCCCGGAGGCCCATCAGAAGGTGAAGGAGATCAAGGCCTGCTACGAGGGGAAGGAGCGGCGCGCGCGGCTCCGCGAGATCGCCACGGCGTACCTCAAGACCCTGGGCGAGGCCGGGATGCTGGGCGCGCTCTACCCCGAGCAGTACGG
>JBBTEL010000066.1:6254-17412 GCA_038042325.1 Candidatus Methylomirabilota bacterium | reverse complement strand
TCAAGACCCTGGGCGAGGCCGGGATGCTGGGCGCGCTCTACCCCGAGCAGTACGGGGGCAGCGGGACCGGCGTCGTCGCCCAGTGCATCATCGACGAGGAGCTCGCCGCAGCGGGCCATCCAGGCGAGTCCATCCGCTCGGTCTCTCTCACCCTGGGCACGATCTCGATCCTCCGATTCGGGACCGAGGCCCAGAAGAAGCGCCACATCCCGCCGCGCCTGGCCGGCGAGGAGCTGTCGGCGATCGGGATCACCGAGCCCCAGATCGGCTCGGACGCCTCGCGGATGCAGACGCGGGCCGTCCTCAAGGGCGACCGGTGGATCCTGAACGGCCAGAAGCGCTTCATCACGGGGGGCGGCCTGGCCGATTACGTCACGGTCTTCGCCATCACGGACACCTCGGCCCATCCGCACAAGGGGATGTCCTGCTTCATCGTCCCCATGGATCACCCCGGCGTGACGATTCGCCGCCAGCTCGACGAGGTGATCATGGCCGACTGGATGGACAACGTTCACTTCGAAATGAACGATGTGGACATTCCGAAGGAAAGCCTCCTGGGCCCCCTGAACGCCGGCTACCACGTGCTGATGGACGAGCTGGACACCGAGCGCGTCACCTACTGCATGGCGAGCCTCGGCTCGGCCCGCCGCGCCTTCGAGGTCGCCGCCGAGTACTCCACCAAGCGCGTCCAGTTCAAGCAGCCCATCGCCATGTTCGAGGGCGTGTCCTTCAAGCTCGCCGAGATGTACACGCGGATCGACGCGGCCCGCCAGCTGATCTACCGGACCGCGAAGATGATCGAGGCGGGAACCCCGGCCCAGCTCGAATCGGCCGTGACCAAGCTCTTCGTCGCCGAGGCGGTCTGGCAGGTAGTGGACGACGCCATGCAGGTGCTGGGGGGGATCGGGTACACGACGGACTTCCCGATCCAGGCGATCTTCCGCAACGCCCGTCTCATGCGCATCGGCGCGGGCTCGGACGAGATCATGAAGTTCCTCATCGCCCGCGAGGTGCTGCGCTCCATCAAGGGGTAGCCGTGTCGCAGATCCTCGCCCCGACGCCCGACCTGGAGGAGCTCGAGGGGACCGAGACGGCCGTCGGCCCCCCGTGGATGACGATCCTCCACAACTGCGCCTGCCACACCTTCGAGGAGGTCGTCCGCCAGCTCATCAAGGCGATCGCCTGCTCGGAGGCCGAAGGCTGGGAGATCGCCTGGCAGGTCCACAACACGGGCAAGGCGGTCGTCAAGGTCGGGGCCGAAGCCGAGTGCGTGAGGGTCGGCAACATCCTGGCCCAGATCGGCCTGGTCGTCACCGTCACCCCATCCTGAGGCGAGGGCTGTCGGTTGTCCCCCTGGCATGCTGGTGGTGGTCTGGGCACGACAATCCGGCACCACCAGCCCCTTTGCCGGTTGCCGTCCGGCGGGAGGGCGCGCCTAACACTCTGAAACCCTGAAGTTTTTCCCTCTCCCCGGACGCTGGCACCGCCGTTGCTCTATCTTCCACCGTGAGCAACCACTCCGTGGGGGGAAGAAAAATGAAGCGGTTCCTGGACGTGATGAGCGAAGCGTGGCGGGTGGATATCCTTGGGCGCGAGCCCTTGGCGAAGAGCGGCAACCTCTGGCTCTACCTTGCCGCGCTGATCCTCCCCTTCGGCTGGGTCTTCCTCCTCCTCCGGCTGGAGCCGGTCCGGCTGATGGTGCGATCGCTCCGCGACTAGACTCCGCCCCTTCTTCTCCCACGAAAATAACAACGGGGCGCCCGCGCGTGCGGCAGGCGCCCCGTTGAGGTTTCAGGGCCGGATACGACTAGGCCGGGGGCTTGGGGGGCTTGGGCGGCTCCGTCAGCAGTATCCAGTCGTCGATCCCCGCGACCACCGGTTGAGCCGCCGTCCGGGTCGTCAGGGTGCGGTTCTTGCTCGGCGAGAACCAGACGTACTCGACGGGCGTCTCGGCCGGCTCCGGCGGCGCCTCGATCTCGGGCCCCGACACCCCGCTCTCCTTGCGCTCGAGCCGCCGCTGGCGCTTGGCCTCCTGCTTGGCCTTCCGCGCCTCTTCCTTGCGGCGCCGATCTCCCCGGTACATCGCCGGTCGTGGGGCCATCAGTTCCTCCTCGTCGCGCTAACTGACTTGGCCATATCTCGTTCTAGGATCTCAGCGAATCTCAACTACTGAATCGGGACCGTTTAGCTCACAGACAAAACGGTTCAGAACTCTCCGACCGATTAATGCGTGCTCCCCGTTCCCGCCGGCGATCACCTCCAAGGCCTCGTCAACATGCTGCTCAATCCTCACTCCCACGTAATATAGAGGCCGCAACGATTGACCGCCGTCTGCATACTCGACCAGCGTCTGGTCGACCTGCAGACACCCCAGATTTTGCAGCTCATTTTCTGGAAGCCACACTTCATCAGAACCCGAATCAATAAGGCACCTAATCTGTTGCCCGGTTTCTGGTGTCCCGAAGGCCCGAAAGATTATTATCGGCGCCACAGGCGCTGGCGGATCAAACCCATTATCATAGGAATACTGCATCCCGCTTACCTCCTGCGCCTAGGTGTTGGCGCGCGAACAACACGTCGCTTTTCATCCACCTTTGAGATGCAGACTGGTACATAGCCATAAGTCTTGTAAAACCTTCGAGCTAGCACGACCTTATCAGCATCACTATCAACGACTCTGCCGTCGCGAAATGCTACGTACTTTCCACTGTACTGGGGCAGAAATTCGCGCTTCCTTCGGTAGAATTCGTCGATGTGCCTCCGAGCTTCATCCTCGATCGTCTGGTGAACAGGGACGATCGAAATAGCAGGCACAATTGCCTGCCCCGAAATCGTCAACGGAAAGGACAGCAATGATTCAGTGAGTCCTGTCATCCCGACTATGACCTGACCAATTCCTCTCGGCAATTCCCCCAAGCCCAAGATCCGCTCAGCGACAAGCGGACGCACAGCACCCGAACTCATACCACCGCTTATGGTTTTCGGGGCAGACGAAACGCCCCTCAAGGGAGAGAGGTCAATCACCGACTACTTCCTCCTTAGTGCTTCCGTTGGAGGGAATGCCTTAACCAAATACTCCATAAGTGCCTTCGCGGCGTTATAAGTCAGAACCACTCGGGCAACTGGCTCCACTTTCATGACCTCCTCAACAGCCGGAGGCGGTAGGGGCTTTAGCGCATCGGCCGGGTCCGTCGAGATCTGATCTCGATGCGCCGGCAGATAACTACGAAGTTCCATCGTGAATTCATCCACAGTCAAAATCATCGTGACAATATTCGCATGGAAAGTTGGCGGCCCACTTTGCATCTCACCAGACATTCTCTATCCTCCTCACAGCCCCGGACCGATGATCCACGGCGCGAACTCCTCTTCCCCCACGCCGCTTAGCTCGCTCTTCGTGCGCTTGCCCGACGCCACCGCGATCACTTCCTCGAAGATCTGCCGCCCCACGGTCTCGAGCGGCGTCCCCTCGAGGATCACGCCGCAGTTGATGTCCATGTCCTCCTCCATGTGCCGGTACACGATGGAGTTCGTCGCAAGCTTAATGGAGGGCACGGGCTTGCCGCCGAAGACGGACCCGCGGCCCGTCGTGAAGCAGATGATGTTGGCGCCGCCCGCGACGAGACCCGTGATGGAGACCGGATCGTGCCCGGGGGTGTCCATGAAGACAAAGCCACGAGTCGTGATCGGCTCCCCGTAGAGGAACACGTCCATCATCGGGGTCGTGCCGCCCTTGGTCACGCCGCCGAGCGACTTCTCGAAGACGGTCGTGATCCCTCCGGCCTTGTTCCCGGGGGCCGGGTTGTTGTCCATGGCCTCGATCCCGCGGCAGTACCACTCCCACCACTTGTAGCGGTCGATGAGCTTCTTGGCGACGCCCTCGTTGATGGCACGCTTGATCAGGAGGTGCTCGGCCCCGTAGATCTCGGGGGTCTCGGCCAGGACACCCGTGCCCCCGTAGCGGACGAGCTCATCAACTGCCCACCCGAGCGCCGGGTTGGCCGTGATCCCTGAGTTGCCGTCGGAGCCGCCGCAGTTGGTGGCCAGCACGAGCTCGGAGACGGGCGCTTTCGTCCGTCGCGCCTCGTTGGCCTCCGGCAGGAGCTTCTGCACCGCCTCGATCCCCTTCTCCACGGTCTTCCGGACTCCCCCCGTCTCCTGGATGGTGAGGATCGTGGGCTGCCGCTCCGGATGGCCGGGGACCGCCATCCGCTGGCGCTCCACCAAGACGACGGCCTGGTTCACCTCGCAGCCCAGGCCGATCAGGAGGTAGGCGGCCACGTTCGGATGCTTGGCGTGGCCCGCCAGGACGCGCTGGAGGGCCAGGTGGTCCTCGCCGAAGAGCTTGGTCCCGCAGCCCGACTTGTGGGTGATCGCCAGCACGCCGTCCACGTTGGGATAATCCTTCTGGACGTCGCGGAACTTCTCGCGGATGAACTGGCAAACGCTGGCGGAGCAGTTGACCGTGGAGATCACGGCCACATAGTTGCGGGTGCCGACCCGCCCGTCCTCCCGCCGGTAGCCCTCGAAGGAGCGCATCTCGGAGAGCGGGTAGTACTCCACGGGGCGGACGTCGGTGCCGATCTCGTACTCGCGCTGGAGCTCCCCGATCGCCAGGTTGTGAGTGTGGACGTGATCGCCCCTGGCGATGGCCTGCGTGGCGAACCCGATCACCTGGCCGTAGCGCCTCACGGGGGCGCCCACCGCAATATGCCGGCGGGAAATTTTATGCCCCGGCCGGATGTCCTGCCTCGCCTCGATCGTCCCGCCCTCGTCCTCCAGACGCGTCCCGAAACAGATCTCGGCCTTGGCGATCGCGACGTCGTCCTCGGGGCGGAGGACGATCGCCTTGTCTCTGAGCGCGCAGGTCGCCATCACTTCTCTCCCGACGCTTCCTGCTCGACTCGGGCCAGCCCCCCGGCTTTTTTCCCGCGTGACCTAGCCATGGCTCACTTTATAGCATATCCTTGACGCGCTCGGTAGCGCGCCATGGAGCCACGCGAACGCGAGATCAGGCTGGGCGGTCTCCGCTTCCACTATGTGGAATGGGGAACCGCGGCAGCGCCGACCCTTGTTCTGCTTCACGGCTTCACCGGCCACGCGCGGACCTGGGACGATTTCGCCGCATCGGTGGCCGACGGCTTCAGGGTGCTGGCCCTCGACCAGCGGGGCCACGGCGACAGCGACCGGGCTCCGCACGGCGACTACCGGATCGCCACCATGGCCCAGGACCTGGCGGCCTTCGCCGATGCCCTCTGCCCCCGACCTTTCCGCCTCGTGGGCCTCTCGATGGGCGGCCGGGTCGCCATCGCCTATGGCGGCTCCCGCCCGGGACGGGTCGAGCGGCTCGTCCTGGTGGACATCGGCCCCGAGATCGCCCCGGAGGGGGGTGCGCGCGTCCAGACCACGGTGGCGAACGTCCCCGACAAGGTCGCCTCGGAGGAGCAGGCGTACCGGCTTCTCCGCGCCGCGTCCCCTCGCTACTCGGACTCCCTGATCCGCCACCGGGTCAAACACGGCTTCAACCGCCTGCCCGGCGGGCGGCTCGCGTGGAAGTACGACAAGGCCCTGAGGGCCCAGGCCCGGGAGGGACGCCGGGACATGCCGGACCTCTGGCCGGACCTCGCCCGTATCGCCTGCCCCACGCTGATCGTCCGGGGTATCGAATCCGATGTGCTCTCCCCCCAGATCGCCAAGCGCATGCTCGAGACTCTGCCGGACGGCCGCCTGGTGGAGATCCCCGACGCCGGCCACACCGTCCCCGGCGACCAGCCCGAGGCCTTCCTCAAGGCGGTCCGGCCCTTCCTGGAGTCCTGAGTATGAGACACTTTGCATCAAGCGCCGAGAGGATTCATGACCCAGACATTCGTCCATCTCCCGGTTGACCGCGTCATCTTCGGCGCAGGCGCTCTCGGCGAACTCCCTCAGGCCGTCGAGCGCCTGGGAGTGAAGCGGGCCTTCATCATCACGGGGCGCACGCTCGCGACCAAGACCGAGTTGATCTCCCGCGTCCAGGGGCTCCTGGGCGACCGCTGCGCCGGCGTGTACGGCGAAGCCGGCCAGCACGTTCCCAAGCGTACGATCCTCGACGCGGCGGCCCAGGCCCGCGACGCCCAGGCCGACGCCCTGGTCAGCGTCGGCGGCGGCAGTCCCATCGACACCGCCAAGGGCGTGGGCCTCTGCCTCGCCGAAGAGATCCGCGACGAGGCCGGCTTGAACCGGTACGCGACGCCGCACCGCCTGGCGGAGAGTGAGCCCTTTCAGGTCAGCCGGCCGATCCCCCAGATCGCGATCCCCACGACCCTCTCGGCGGGGGAGCACACGGGCGTGTTCGGCACGACGGACGAGGGCGCGCGGCGGAAGGACGGCGCCGGCCACCCGCTGCTGGTCCCCCGCGTCGTCATCCTCGACCCCGAGATCACCCGCGACACGCCGGAGTGGCTCTGGGCCTCGACGGGCATCCGGGCGCTGGACCACGCCGTCGAGCGCTTCTACACCCCCACCCACCAGCCCCTCACCGACGTGCTCTGCCTCGAGGCGATCCGGCTCCTGGTGCGGGAGCTGCCCGTCACCCTGCACACGCCCGGAAGCCTCGACGCGCGCCTGGCCTGCCAGCTGGCGGCCTGGTTCTCGCTCTTCGGCGCCCTCAACGCGCGCACCGGGCTCTCCCACGCCATCGGCCATCAGCTCGGCGGGCGCTGCGGGGTTCCCCACGGCCAGACCTCCTGCGTGATCCTCCCCCACGTGATGCTCTTCAACGTTCCCGCGGCCGCGGACCGGCTCGCCGTGATCGGCGAGGCCGCGGGGGTCATGACGGAGGGGAAGAGCACCGAGGACGCGGCCAAGGCGGCGACGAAGACCGTCGCCCGGGTGATCAAGGCGCTCGGCTGCCCCACGCGGCTCACGGAGGTGGGCGTCACCGAGGCGGACCTCCACCCCATCGCCCAGGCAACGTTCGACGAGCTTCGGCCGGGGATGAACCCGCGGCGGGTTCACGACCCCGACGAGATCCTGGAGATTCTCAAAGCAGCCCTGTAACCCTCACCCCGAAACAGGAGGCGTCTATGGCAAGACTCAAGCGGCGAAAGGGAGTTCTGATCAGCCTCGGCGTTCTGCTGCTGGTATTCACCGCGGGGTTCTACGCGGTCGCCCAGCAGATGGAGGAGTCCAAGCGGCAGCGCACCGTGTCGGTGGCCGGCGGGAAGTATCACGTCCTCCCCGCCACGCTCGAGACCACCCAGTGGGGCTGGCTCGACCCCAAGGAGCCTGTCAAGCTCATCGTCAACTCCGGGGACATCGTGGCCGTCGAAACCATGATGCACGCCCATAACAAGATCCAGCCGGGAACCACGATGGAGGAGATCGTCGCCCTCAGGAAGGCCAATCCCGGCGGCGGTCCCCACTCGCTGACCGGGCCCATTTACGTCAACGGCGCCGAGCCCGGCGACGTGCTCGAGATCAGGATCCTGAAAATCGTTCCCAAAGCCTTCGGGATCAACTTCAACCTGCCCGGCAAGGAGTTCCCCACGATCGGCGCCCTCGCCCCCGAGATGCCCGACGGCTTCGTGAAGTTCTTCTATTTGGACTGGGACAAGCGACAGGCCGAATTCAAGCCGGGGATCATGATCGACCTCCAGCCGTTCCCCGGCACCCTGGCCGTCGGGATCGATCCCAACGACCCCTCACCCCGGAAGGGCGGATCCACCGACCCGATGGCGCCGGTCTCGACGATCCGCCCCTGGAAGAACGGCTCCAACATGGACCTCAACGAGCTCCAGGAAGGCACCACGATCTTCATCCCGGTCTTCCTCAAGGGCGGCCTCATCTGGACCGGCGACTCCCACTGCCGTCAGGGCAACGGTGAGGTGAACCTGACGGGGCTCGAGTGCGCCTACCGGGAGATCGTGATGCAGCCGATCGTGCGGAAGGACATGAAGCTCGAGTGGCCGCGGATGGAGACCAAGACCCACTGGATCATGATGGGGTTCGACGAGGACCTGAACAAGGCGATGGTCAACGCAGTCCGAGAGACGGTGGACTTCCTCTCGAAGCAGAAGATGGTCCCCCTGGACCGGTACGAGGCCTACTCGCTGGCCTCCATGGCGGCCGACTGCCGGGTGACCCAGGTGGTGGACGTCCGCAAGGGAGTCCACTGCATGGTGCCCAAGTCGCTCTTCGTTAAAAAGTAGCAGGTTGCTCCGCGCGTTAAGCCTTGTCCTCGTGGCCGCCGCCCCCGCGTGGGGCGGCGGCCCTCTCCCCGTCGTCACCACCACCACGGACCTCAAGGCGCTGGTGGAAGCCGTGGGGGGAGACCGGGTCCAGGTTGACGCCCTGGCGCCCCCCCTCGCGGATCCCCACGCCGTCGAGGTGAAGCCGGGGCAACTGGTCAAGTTGAAGGCCGCCGCCCTGCTCGTGAGGATTGGCCTGGATCACGAGCCATGGCTGACCCGCGTCCTTCGCTCGGTCAACGACCCCCGGTTCGCTCCCGGCAGCCCCCACTCTCTCGACACAGCCAAAAGGATCCAGCTCCTCCAGGCCGAAACGCCGAGGGTCAGAAGCGAGCGGGGCGTCCACGTTCACGGCTTCGGGAACACCCACTACTGGCTGGACCCCGAGAACGCCCGGCCCATCACCGCCGCCATCCTCGACGCGCTGGCACGCCTCGCGCCGGCCGATCGCGCTCATTTCGAGGCGAACCGGAAGCGCTTCCTCGAACAGCTGGACGCGGCCCTCCGGCGCTGGTCTCAGGCCATGGCCCCGTACCGGAGCGTCCGGGTCGTCGTCGTCCACGAGACCTGGCCGTACTTCGCCGACCGCTTCGGCCTCACCGTGGTCGCCGCGGTCGAGCCGACGCCGGGAGTGCCGCCATCGCCGGCCTATCTCGCCTCGCTCATCCAGAAGATGAAGGAGGCGGGGGTGAAACTGCTGATCGCGGAGCCGTCCGCGAATGCCTCGGTGGTGAGCCAGGTCGCGGCCCGGAGCGGCGCGCGGGTGGTCACGCTGATTCCATCGGTAGGCGGCGATCCCGAGGCCAGGGACTACCTTGCGCTTTTCGACCTGAACATCAAGCGCCTGACCGAGGCCTTGACCGCGGCCAGGTAGCATGGGGCTCGCGCTCGAGTTTCTCTGGGTCCCCTTCCTCGCCTGCCTGGTCCTCACCGGAATCCACGTTTACCTCGGCCTCCACGTCCTCGCGCGCGGAGTCATCTTCGTGGACCTGGCCCTGGCTCAGGTGGCGGCCCTCGGGATCACGGTCGCCTTCCTGGCCGGGCACTCCATTCAAAGCGACGCGGCCTACTGGTACGCCCTGGCGTTCACGGTGGGCGGCGCTCTTCTCTTTTCGGTCAGCCGGATGCGGCGCGCCCCGATTCCACAGGAAGCGATCATCGGCATCGTCTACGCGGTGTCGGCCGCTGCCGCCGTGCTCGTCGTGGATCGGGCGCCCCAGGGGAGCGAGCACATCAAGCAGCTCCTGGTGGGGAGCATCCTGACCGTCACGCCGAAGGAGGTCGGCGCCCTGGCAATCCTCTACGCGGTGGTCGGGGCGATTCACTGGGCGGTCCGGCGGCCGGTTCTTCAGATCTCGTTCGACCCCGAAGCCGCCCTCAGGGAAGAACGCTGGGTCCGCTGGTGGGACTTCCTCTTCTATGCGTCCTTCGGCCTTGTGGTCACGAGCTCGGTCCGCATCGCCGGCGTCCTCCTCGTCTTCTCCTACCTCATCGTCCCCGCGGCGGCCGGCGCGCTTCTGACGTCCTCCGTGGCCGGGCGACTGCTCCTTGGTTGGGCCTTCGGGTTCCTGGTGAGCGTGGTAGGGCTCACCGCCTCGTACCTCTGGGACCTTCCCACCGGCGCCGCCGTCGTCACCACGTTCGGCGCCTCCCTGGGAGCGGTCGCTCTGGGAATCGGGACGCGAGCGCTCGTCCGCCAGGTCCGCACCCGGGGAGTCAAAGCGCTGGCGGGAGCCGGCATGGTGGCTTGCCTTCTCGTCGCGCTGGCGGGCGGGCTGCTCCTCGTCTTCCCCGGAATGGACCACCACTGGCTCAACTGGATCGAGGAAGCGGCACCGACCGTCGAGCTCGCGTTCCTCACCCCGCGGGAGCGCGACACCTACTGGGAAAGCCGGGAGGCGATCGGCCGCGGCCAAGCGGAGCTCCAGCGCCTGCGCGGGATCCAGCAGGAGGTCCAGTGGGGGACGCGGCAGATGGGTCAAGAACAGCAGGAGCGGCTCCGCCAGTTCCTCGCCAGCCGCGGGGAAATCTCGGCCGGGGATCGCATGGTTCTCAGGACGCTCCGAGGAAAGGCGCGGGAGCGGCAGCGCTACTGGCTGGGGATTCCGCTGCTCGCGGCCGGCGGCCTGGGCGCCCTCCTCCTGGCGCGCGCGCGCCGGCGCGCCTGATGACGGGCCCGCGCCGCCTCGCCACGCGCGAGTTCCTGCGCCTCTGGGCCGGCGCCTTCCCATTCTTCCTCTCGTTCTACCTGCTGCTCCCCACCATCCCTCTCTACGCGGGGGCCCTGGGAATCCCCGAATCCGAGATCGGCCTGATCGTCGGCTTCTTCGCGCTCTCGTCCATGACGGTGAGGCCGTGGGCCGGCTGGGCGGCCGATCGCTACGGCCGGCTCCCCCTCCTCGTCGCCGGCACGCTGCTCTTCCTCGCCTCCTCGCTCCTCTACGGGTGGAGCCGGAGCGTCGGGGCGCTCCTCGCCGTCCGCGTCGTCCACGGCGCCGGCATGGGGCTGTACCCCACCGTGGCGACGGCCGTGGTGGCGGACATCGCCCCGCCGGAGCGGCGGGGGGAGGCCATGGGCTTTTTCGGCGCCGCGGGAAATCTGGCGCTCGCGCTCGGCCCGGTCCTGGGAGTGTGGCTGATGGAACGGCTCGGCTTCTCCTCTCTCTTCGCCGCCTCCGCGGCTGCGGCGGCGCTGGCGCTCGCCGTGACCCTTTCGCTCAAGGAGACGGCGCCCGAGCGGCGCCGCGTGGCCTTCGGCCTGGCGTCGGTGCTGAGCCCGGCCGCCCTGTTCTGGGGCGCGCCGGGTTTCCCTCCACATTCCTGGCAGCCGGGGCCCTGGCCCTGGCCGGAGGCGCCCTCGGAGCCACCCGGTTTGGCCGTTGACAGGCTCCGGCCGGCTCTGTACCATTAGCGCACTTTTTCTCCGGGCC
>JBBTEL010000066.1:0-6154 GCA_038042325.1 Candidatus Methylomirabilota bacterium | reverse complement strand
GCCGTTGACAGGCTCCGGCCGGCTCTGTACCATTAGCGCACTTTTTCTCCGGGCCCCGCACCGACAGCCGAAGGAGGCCGCCATGCCTGACAAGGAGCGCACCAAGTACCAGCTCGACGAGAAGGACATCCCCACCAAGTGGTACAACATCCAGGCCGATCTCAAGACGCCGCTTCCACCGGTTCTCCACCCGGGCACGGGCCAGCCCATCGGGCCCCAGGATCTGGCGCCCCTCTTCCCCATGGAGCTGATCAAGCAGGAGGTCAGCCAGGAGCGCTGGATCGAGATCCCCGAGGAGGTGCGGGACGTGTTCCGCCTCTGGCGTCCCACGCCGCTCTACCGGGCGCGGCGGTTGGAGAAGGCCCTCGGCACGCCAGCGCGGATCTACTACAAATACGAGGGCGTCAGCCCGGCGGGCAGCCACAAGCCGAACACGGCCGTGGCCCAGGCCTACTACAACAAGAAGCAGGGCGTGACGCGCCTCTCCACCGAGACCGGCGCTGGCCAGTGGGGGTCGGCCCTCGCGATGGCCTGCGCCTTCTTCGGCCTCCAGTGCAAGGTGTACATGGTGAAGGTGTCGTACCACCAGAAGCCCTACCGGCGCGTCCTGATGGAAACTTGGGGCGCCCAGGTCGTCCCGAGCCCGAGCCCCGACACCCAGGCCGGCAAGAAGATCCTCGAGCAGGATCCCAACTCCCCCGGCAGCCTCGGCATCGCGATCAGCGAGGCGGTGGAGGACGCGGCCACCCGCGAGGACACGAAGTACTCCCTCGGCAGCGTGCTGAACCACGTGCTCATGCACCAGACGATCGTCGGCCTGGAGACGAAGAAGCAGCTCGACAAGGCCGACGACGAGGCCGACATCCTGGTCGGCTGCATCGGGGGCGGCTCCAATTTCTCGGGCTTCTCCTTCCCCTTCGTCGCCGACAAGCTCACCGGCAAGAAGAAAAAGCTCCGCGTCATCGCGGTCGAGCCGACCGCCTGCCCGAGCCTCACCAAAGGCAAGTACGCCTACGACTTCGGCGACACGGTGGGCCTCACGCCGCTCGTCAAGATGCATACGCTCGGCCACACGTTCGTCCCGCCGCCGCTCCACGCCGGCGGCCTCCGCTACCACGGCATGGCGGCGCTCGTCTGCAAGCTCTACGACGAGGGGGTGATCGAGGCGGTCGCGGTCCCGCAGGTCGCCACGTTCCAGGCCGCCATCCAGTTCGCCCGCGCCGAGGGGATTATTCCCGCCCCCGAATCGGCTCACGCGATCCGCGTCGTGATCGATGAGGCGCTCCGGTGCAAGAAGGAAGGCAAGCGGAAGGCGATCGTCTTCAACCTGTCGGGCCACGGACATTTCGACCTCGGGGCGTACGAGGCGCATCTGGCGGGCAAGCTCCAGGATTACGAGTACCCCGCCGACAAGGTCGCCGAGGCCCTCACGCATTTGCCCAAAGTAAAAGGGTAGGAGGTTCAGTATGATGATCGGACGCCGCGAGTTCCTCAAGGGGGGCGCCGCGGCCGCGGCGGCCGCGTGGGCCGGCGGCCCGGCCGTCCTCAGCGCCCAGGGCAAGGGCAAGGTCCGCCTGGCCTACCTCCAGCTCGGCTGGGCGGCGACCGAGATCATCCACAAGGAAGACCTCCTCGGCAAGCGCGGCTGGGCCGCCGAGTATTCCATCGTGCCCGGCGCGCCGGGGCCATTGCTGAACCAGCTCGCCTCGAAGAACGTGGACGCCATCGACATGAGCTTCGCCCTGGCGGCCAAGGCGTTCGAGGACGGCCTGCCGCTCAAGGTCACGGGCGTGGCCACCGCGGTGCTAGGCGCCATCGTGGCGCGCAAGGACACGGGACTCGGGAAGGTCGAGGACCTCAAAGGGCGGAAGGTCGCCGCCATCGTCGGCTCTTCGACCTTCTTCGATATCCGCGCCCTCACGCTGAAGGGCTACGGCTTCGACCTCCAGAAGGACACCCAGATCGTCACGGCCACCTCCCCGCCCGACATGGTCACGCTCCTCGGCAAGAAAGAGGTGGACGCGATCATCGCCTGGCAGCCCATCACCGACTCCGTGGTGTTCCGCGGCGAGGGCGTCTATCTCGTCAAGCAGATCGACCTCTGGCGGAAGGCCACGGGGCGGGCCTCGGGATTCCCCGTCCACGTCTGCTACCTCGTCCACAACGAGTTTCTCCAGAAGAACCCCCAGATCGCGGGGGACCTCAACGAGGCGCAGAAGGACGCCGTGGACATCTGGTACAACAAGCCGGCCCGCGCCATGGAGATCGTCGCCGAGGTCACCAAGCTGCCGAAGGACGTGATCCAGGTCGCCCACAAGGAAACGGTGCGGATGCTCCACGGCCTGGCAGACGAGCAGGTCGAGACGCTGATCGCCCAGCTCAAGATCAACAAGGAGTTCGGCTTCCTCAAGTCCGACATCTGGGACAACCCGGATCGGATCCGCCGCGAGTTCTTCCACCGCGTCTGACGGGCTCAACGGGTGAGGGGACGCGACTGGGCGACCCGGCTCCACCTTCCGACGCTCGGCGCCGTCCTGGTCATCCTCGTCGTCTGGTCGCTCCTCTCCTGGCGCTACGGCGCCTACGTTCTGCCCGCGCCCCTCGCCGTGCTCAGGGGATTCGGCGACATCCTCCAGAGCGGGGAGATCTGGAAGCACACGGGCGCCTCCCTCTACCGCATCGTCGTGGGCTTCGGCGCCGCGGTGGGGGTGGCCGTCCTGATGGGCCTCGCGGCGTTCGTCTCGCGCGCCGCGCGGGGTGTCGTCCACGATTTTCTCGCCATCCTCAACTCCACGTCCGTCTTCGTCTGGATCGTGATCTCCATCATCTGGTTCGGCCTCAGCAACTGGGCCCCCATCTTCACGACCTTCATGATCACGCTCCCCGTGGTGGCCTCCAACATCGTCGAGGGGGTGCAGAACGTGGACCGGCGCCTCCTCGAGATGGGCGACGTCTACCGCCTGAACGGCCGGCAGAAGTTCGTCGCGATCGTGATCCCGTCCACGCTGCCCTACCTCGTGGCGGGGATGAAGGTGGGGTTCGGCCTGGCGCTCAAGGTCTCGGTCGTCGCCGAGATCTTCGGCGTGACCTCCGGGATCGGCTACATCATGAACTACAGCCGCGAGATCCTGGAAACCCAGATGGTGTTCGTCTGGGCCCTGGTCATGGTCCTCGTGATGCTTGCCACCGACAAGCTCGTCTTCGATACCGTGTCGCGGCGGCTGGCGCGATGGCGGTGAAGCTCGTCGTCTCCGGCGTCGGGAAGGACTTCCTCATCCCGGTCATCGACACCGTCTCCTTCAGCGTGGAGGCGGGGGAGTTCGTCTGCCTGCTCGGTCCGAATGGGTGTGGGAAGACAACGCTGCTCAGGATCATCGGCGGCATCGAACCGGCCACGCGCGGCACGGTCCTGCTGGACGGCAAGCCCGTCGTGGCCGACCAGGGGCACGACCGCCATGTGGGCGTGGTGTTCCAGGAAGACCGCCTGCTCCCCTGGATGTCCCTGCGCGACAACGTGACCCTGGTCCTCAAGCCCCTCGGTCTGCCCCTCGGCGAACGGCGCGCGATCGCCAACCGTTACCTGAGCGTCGCCGGCCTGCGGGGCTTCGAGGACTACTACCCCGGACGGGTCAGCGGGGGGATGCGGCAGCGCGCCGCCATCGCCCGCGCGCTGGCCATCGAGCCCGACGTCCTCCTAATGGACGAGCCCTTCGCCTCCCTCGACGCCCAGAACCGGCGCATCATGCACAACGAGGTGCGCCGCATCTGGCGGGAAACGGGGCGGACGATCCTCTTCGTCACCCATTCGATCGAGGAGGCCGTGGCGATTGGGACCTACTTGATCATGCTGTCCGCCCGGCCGGCCCGCATCCGGGAGGCGATCCGCAACGACGGCCGTGTCGAGCGCGCCAAGCTCATCGACGACCTCAACGCCATGATCATGGAAGAAGTCGAGCGCCAGCAGGGAGGAGCGAGCCTATGATCAAGCCGTACACGGCCGTCGGGCTGATTCCCACCGTCCGGGGCATCCGCAAGCGCAAGGACATCGGGATCAACCTCGAGCACCTCTCCCACCTCGTCAAAGCAGCATCTTGGCTCTCGAGTCTGGATTTGCCGGTCAGACTCATTGCCTTCCCCGAGGGAGCGCTCCAGGGCTTCAACGACGAGGTGCTGGATCTCGACCACGTCAAGTTCGCCCGCGAGGGCGCCATCGACATCCCCGGCGAGGAGACGGACTTTCTCGGCAAGATCGCCAAGGAGTACGACGCCTTCATCATGGCCCAGGCCAAGGCCCGGCACCCCGACCTCAAGGACCGCTTCTTCAACGTGGGCTTCATCATCAATCCGCGGGGGAAGGTGATCCTCAAGCATTACAAGGTCTCGCCGCTCTTCCCCGTGGAGCATTCGGTGTGCCCCCACGACGTTTATGACTGGTGGGTGAAGAAGTATGGCCGCACCCTGAAGGCCTTCTGGCCCGTGGTGGACACCGAGATCGGGCGCCTCGGCATCATGATGGCCAACGAGGGCTCGTACCCCGAGAACGCCCGAGCCCTCGCCATGAACGGCGCCGAGGTCGTCTACCGCGCCTCGTACCCCCACCCGGCCACCGGCAACGAGATCTTCGAGATCCAGAGCCGCGCTCGCGCGCTGGACAACAACCTGTACATCGTGGCCCCCAACATGGGGACGTACTATCTCTTTGCGGAGGAGACGACGCCGATCGACACCTTCGGCGGCCGCTCCTTCATCATCAACTACAAGGGGCAGATCGTCGGCCGCCAGGACTACGGCGGCGGCTCGACCTACGTCGGGGGCGTCATCGACATCGAGGCGATGCGCGACCATCGCGCCCGTGCCCAGTGGGACAACTGGATGAAGGACCTGCGCACCGAGCTCTACCAGATCGTGTACGAGAAGCCGATCTACCCGAAGAACCTCTACCTGAAGCGGGCGCCCATGAAGCACGCCGAGTACCGGGACAAGGTCATCAAGAAGCAGATCCGCCTGATGCACGACCGCGGCATCTGGGCGCGGCCGTCGCGCTGAGGCGGCCCGGAAGGCATGGCCGCGCCGCCACGGCGAAAGCTGAAAGGAAGCACGGGCATGAACGAACGTAAGATTCCGGCGGGGGCGGGCGTGGCGACAGCCCGGGTGCCCGCCCCAGGTGAACAATGAAAGCCGTCCGCATCCACGAGTTCGGCGGCCCCGAGGTCCTGAAGATCGAGGAGGTCCCGGAGCCGACGATTCGCCCCGGAGACGTGCTCATTCAAACGGAGGCCGCGGGCGTCAACTACGCCGACGTGATGACGCGGATAGGGATGTACCCCATCAGGGGGCTCCCGATTACCCCCGGCTTGGAGGTGGCCGGGCGAATCGTGAAGGCCGGCGACGCGGTGACCGACTTTAAGGCAGGAGACCGGGTCGTCGCCATGCTGAACGCTGGAGGCTACGCCGAGCGCGTGGCGGCGCCGGCCGCGGCGGTCTTCTCGGTTCCCGATTCCCTCTCAGCGGTGCAGGCCGCCGCGCTCCCCGTCAACTACCTCACGGCCCTCCACATGCTCAGAGAGTTCGGCCGGCTGGCGCCCGGAGAATCCGTCCTGATCCAGGCGGCCGCGTCGGGAGTCGGCACCGCGGCGATCCAGCTCGCCAGGCTCTTCGGCGCTCGCATCTTCGCTACGGCGTCCGCCGAGGACAAGCTCGCGCTGGCCCGGGAGCTCGGCGCCCACGAGACCATCAACTACGCGACTCAGGATTTCGCCGAGATCGTCAAAGCCGGGACGGGCGGCCGGGGGGTGGACCTGATTCTCGAGTGCGTCGGCGGGGACGTGTTCGACAAGAGCCTCCAGTGCCTGGCGCCGCTGGGCCGCCTCATCACCTACGGGGTGGCAGGAGGCGTGCCGGGGACGGTCCTGACGCCGCTGCTCTTCTTCGGCAACCTGAGCGTGATCGGCTTTCACCTCGGGCGCTACTACCAGACTCGACCGAACCGCGAGGGGATGCAGGAGATCCTGAGGCTGGTCGCCGCGGGCAGGATCCGCCCGATCATCAGCGCGACGTTCCCGCTCCGGGAAGTGGCCAAGGCCCACGACCACCTCAGCGAACGCAAGACCAGGGGAAAGGTCCTGCTGGTGCCTTGACCCCCCTCACCCTCCCC
>JBBTEL010000065.1:0-1273 GCA_038042325.1 Candidatus Methylomirabilota bacterium | reverse complement strand
GTGGCCCAGGCAATGCGCCACAGCGGCGTCGCCGTCGAAGTCGGCTACGGCGTCCGCAAGCTCAGGAACGAGCTGGATCGGGCGAACCGGCTCAAGGTGCCCTACGCCGTGATCGTGGGGGAGCAGGAGCTTGAAAAGGGAGAGGCGCTGATCCGCGAGATGGGCTCGGGCACCCAGCGGCCGGTGCCTCTGAATCGCTTGGAGGCAGAGTTGATCGCTCTCGGAGGAGTCGGAAGGGGCGGGGACCCGGGCATCCACGCCGGAGGCGTGGGGGGGCCTGGGTGGCCCCCCTCCGAGGTTCGATGACGGCGACGCTCGGCGGATGGCGCCGGACCCATACGTGCGGAGAACTCCGGGCCACGCACGTCGGCCAGACAGTGACGCTCATGGGATGGGCCTTCAGGCGGCGAGACCACGGCGGGCTGATCTTCGTGGACCTGCGCGACCGGGAGGGGTTGACCCAGTGCGTCTTCAACCCCGCGACCAGCGGTGAGGCCCATTCCACGGCCCAGGAAGTCCGCTCCGAGTTCGTGCTGGCCGTCCAGGGCACGGTCCAGCGCCGGCCGCCCGGCACGGAGAACCCGAAGCTGCCCACGGGGGAAGTGGAGGTCCAGACCAGCCGGCTCAAGATCCTGAACGAGTCCAAGCCGCTGCCCTTCCCCCTGGAGGAGGAGGGGACGGTGGACGAGGCGGTGCGATTGAAGTATCGCTACCTGGATATGCGTCGGCCCCAGGTCTTGCGGAACTTCGTGATCCGGGACCGGATCTGCCGCGCGGTGCGCGACTACCTTCACGGCCAGGGGTTCCTGGAAATCGAAACGCCCTTCCTGACGCGCTCGACCCCGGAGGGCGCCCGCGACTTCCTGGTGCCGAGCCGCTTGAGCCGCGGACACTTCTACGCCCTCCCCCAGTCGCCCCAGCTCTTCAAGCAGCTCCTGATGGTCGGCGGCTTCGAGCGGTACTTCCAGATCGTGCGCTGCTTCCGCGACGAGGACCTCCGGAAGGACCGGCAGCCGGAGTTCACCCAGATCGACATCGAGACCTCCTTCCTCGACCGGGACGAGTTCCTGCCGATCGTCGAAGGCATGCTGGTGGAAGTCTTCAAGCGGGTCGGCGGGATCGACCTGCCGGCCCCGTTCCCGCGCCTCGCCTACGACGAGGCGATCGCGCGCTTCGGCAGCGACAAGCCCGATCTCCGGTACGGGCTGGAGCTTTCCGACTGTTCCGACCTGTTCAAGGCAGCCGAGTTCCAGGCCTTCGCCCAGGTGGTGGC
>JBBTEL010000064.1:0-1846 GCA_038042325.1 Candidatus Methylomirabilota bacterium | reverse complement strand
GCCTGGCAGATCCGCCGGTAGGCCGGGTGCCCCTGGGGGGTCGTCCTCAGTTCGATCACGTGCATGGCCTCGCGGGCGTTCATCTGCATGAAGAACCGCACCCGGTAGGCCATCGCCACCGCGTAAGGAGCAATCAGCCCCAAGCCATCAGCGGTCAGCGCTTCGTAAAGTTCTGCGGAGTCGTCCATCACCCGCCGCCACTGGTCGAGGGCGCCGGCTTCCTCGATCGCCTCCGGCATGACGTACCCGTGGCGGGATGACAGCGGCTGCCACTCGAGCGTCAGGAGACGGTGGCGCTGGAGATCGCGGAACGCCCCGTAGTCCCCCAGGATGTCGAAGCGGTACGACGTCCGTTCGAAGGCGCGCCCGGGTTTATGCCGCCGGTTCGCGCGCTCCCCCACGTACGTTTTCAGCACCGTCGCCCGCTCCTCGATCGTCATGCGCCTCGCCATGGCGAGCAGTTGGTCGTCCGGAAGCGTGGATGAGGCATAGAGGGCCGCGGCGACCACCTTGACCTCCCCCTCAGGATCGAAGTCGGTTAGCGTGACCTCAGGGCGCACCTCGGGTGTCACACCGCTCAGGAGCTTTCCGGCCACCGCCTCCATCGCCTGGCGCCGGTCCGCCAGGTACTGGCTCCACACCCCGCCCCGGTCCGGACGGTCCACGCGCTTGAGGAAGGCGGGGATCACCTTACGTAGCTCCGTCAGCATGAGGTCGGCGTAAGCCCGAACTTCCGACAACGGATCGGTCCTCATCCTCAGGAGGAGCGCTTCGTATGCCTGGCCGGTACCGTAGATCCCGACGTTGGACTGGGTCGCGGCAGGGAGCAGGCCCCGGAGCGTGTCGAGGGCCTTGGCCCTGATCGTCATGCGATAGACGTTGTCGGATTCCTCGGGGGATTTGGGATATTTCCGGCTGTAGTGCTCGCGGATCGGATCGATCAGGCCAGCGTAGATCTCGAAGGCCCGGTCAAGGATCTCCACATAGCGCGCTTTGAGCCGGGAGCCGTCGAGCTCGGCGGGAACATGGTAGCGCCACCGGCCACCCGTGCGATCGGTGTACGGGACGTAGCGGGTGGACTGTTCGAGGTAGGCGGCGAGCCGCCCCCACTCGAGCGCCTTGGTCAGGATATTGGAGGCGCGCTCGCACGCCAGGTGCACGCCGCCGAGCTGCGCCACCGAGTCGTCGCCGTACTCGTTGAAGACCCGCTCGTAGAGCTCCTCCGCCCGCTTCACTCCCACGGCGCCGACGGCCGATGCGGCGCCGACCTGATCCAGGAATTCATCCAGGAACAGCCGCCGGAGCGACTTGGCCGAGCGCGAGTAGCGCGCGAAGAGCGCGCCCTTCACCACCTCGGGCAGGTTGATCAGGGCGAAGACGGGGCCATCGAGATTCGTGAAGTAGGGCGCCAGCGCCTTCTGCTCGTCGGATGTGAACGTCTCGGCGAGGGCGAGGCTCGAAGCCATAGCGCCTCGATCGTACCACACCCCTCAGCCTGCCCCACTCGAATGCCCCTCATGAGGGGGCTCGGTGGCGACCGGGCACCGTTCCAGGAAGTGGACGCCCTGCCGGCCGCAGCCTGCCTCACGTCGGCCCCCACCGGCGTGGCGTATTTCTCTCTGGGCATTGTCCCGGCTCGCGCGCTGGCCCCACGTGGGGTCCATGGCCCTCGCGCGCCCGGTCTACCGCCCACGCGACGCGGAGCGCGGCGTCCTCCACATCGTCGTCCAGTGAGGGCCGCCTTGAGGAGGCCGGCCCGGGGCACTTCCTTGCTGGTCATCGTGAGAGTCTCCCATGTCTCCATGGGATGACATTTTCACGGAGCAGTTAGCCATGACATTTTTAT
>JBBTEL010000063.1:11135-25602 GCA_038042325.1 Candidatus Methylomirabilota bacterium | reverse complement strand
GGACCGGCTGCACCAGCCGTACCGCCGCCGGCTCTTTCCCTGGATGGAGCGCGTCACGGCTGCGGCCCGGTCGGCCGGCGCCGCCGGCTGCGTGCTGAGCGGTGCCGGACCGGCGCTGCTCGCCGCGGTGAAGGGCGCTGCGGAGCGGGTGGCGCTTGCCATGGAGTCAGCGCTTCGCGAGTCGGGCGTGCGCGGGCGGACCGTGGTGCTGGAGGTGGATTCCGTCGGGACGATCTGGGAAGCAGTCTGAAGAACCCCCTTGACGTCCCCTCCGACGCTTGCTAAGGTTCAGGAAAAGTTTCACCGCCTGGCACGACAGGATTATCCACTCTGCCGCATTCGCGCTCATGAGTTCCGGCGCCCGCCCCGCCATTCCGGTACCCCGTGTCTGACCGTTCGCATTTGCTTCGCCCGCCAATGGCTCCGGCCGTTCGAGGAGGTGAGACCCGAGGCATCCCGACCCGTCCAGGTTTACGTGGAACCCGAGGATCTTGAGAGGGAGAGACGCGGATGGAATTCCAGGACAAGGTGCTGACGTGCAGGGAGTGCGGGAAGGAGTTTCTCTTCTCCGCGGGCGAGCAGGCGTTCTACGCCGAGAAGGGATTTCAGCATCAGCCCTCTCGCTGCAAGGACTGCCGCGGGTCGCGGCGGCCGGCCGGGGCGGGCGAAGGCGCGGGAGGAGAGCGCACGCTCTTCGCCGCGGTGTGCTCGGCGTGCGGCAAGGACACCCAGGTCCCCTTCAAGCCCACTCCGGGCAAGCCCGTGTACTGCCGCGACTGCTACGCCAAGCGCGGCGGTCGGGCGGGCGAGCACAGCCCGGCCCCGCTTACTTGACTCGCCCGCGGCGGGAGGGGTACCATGGGGCCAAGTACTGGAAAAGACCTGGTGATTTGTGATCAAGAGCGATCGGTGGATTAAGCAGATGGCCCTCGACAAGGCGATGATCGCGCCGTTCGAGGAGGGTCAGGTCCGAAAGGGCGTGATCTCCTACGGGCTGTCCTCGTACGGGTACGACATCCGGATCTCCGACGAGTTTAAGATCTTCACCAACATCAATACCACCATCGTTGACCCCAAGAGCTTCGATCCTCGCTCCTTCGTGGATTTCAAGGGGGACGTGTGCGTTATCCCGCCGAACTCCTTCGCCCTCGGGCGCTCGGTTGAGTATTTCAAGATTCCGCGCAACGTGATGACGATTTGTCTCGGGAAGTCGACGTACGCGCGTTGCGGGATCATTACCAACGTCACCCCGTTCGAGCCCGAGTGGGAGGGGTTCGTCACGCTCGAGATTTCCAACACCACCCCGCTCCCCGCGCGGATCTACGCCCACGAGGGCATCGCCCAAGTCCTCTTCTTCGAGTCCGATGAGACCTGCGCGGTCTCGTACGCCGACCGCCAGGGGAAGTACCAGGGCCAGCAGGGGATCGTGCTGCCCACGGTCTAGCCCTGGAGCGGCCCCCGCGGGGGCCAGGAGGCGGTGAGTCCCATGGCAGAGCAGAAACGAAAGGTCGAGCGCCCCAAGGGTCCCTCCGAGGGCGAGGGCGGCAGCGCCAACCCCGAGGTCGCCAAGAAGGGGAAGAAGATCAAGGAGGACCTCGACAAGCTCCTGGACGAGATCGACGAGATCCTCGAGGAAAACGCCGAGGAGTTCGTGAAGAGCTACGTCCAGCGCGGAGGCCAGTAAGCCCGTGCCGATCTACGAGTACCGCTGTTCCCGGTGCGGCCAGGACTTCCAGAAGCTGGTGTACGGGCAGACCGCGGTCGCTTGCCCGTCCTGCCAGAGCCTCGGGGTGCGGCGGACCCTGTCGATCTTCGGGATCCGCGGGGGCTCGGGGCCCGTGGCGTCGGAGAGAGCCGGCGGGACGTGCTGCGGCGCGGGCGGCTGCGGGTGCCACTGACCCCGCCGCGGCCGGACGGCCGGACCGTCAAGGGGCCGCCTCGGCCCCTTTTTGCTTTTCAGTAAATGGACGCGAGACAGCTCGAGATCTTCGTGAAGGTGGCCGAGCTCGGCTCCTTCTCCAAGGCCGCCGGGGCGCTCTTCCTGACCCAGCCGACCGTCTCGGAGCACATTCGGGGGCTCGAGGAGGAGCTGGGCCTCCGCCTGCTCGATCGCCTGGGGCGCGGGGCCGCTCCCACCAAAGCCGGGCAGCTCTTGCTGGGCTACGCGCGGCGGATCCTCGAGCTCCACCGCGAGGCGCGCCAGGCGCTCGATCAGTTCCAGGGGCGCATGAGCGGGGAGTTGATCGTCGCCGCCAGCACGATCCCCGGCGAGTACGTCCTGCCGGCCCTCATCGGCCGCTTCAAGGAAAAATATCCCGACATCGCCATCTCGCTCCTCATCGGCGATACCCAGCGGGTCGTGGAGTGGGTCCTGGAGGGGCGCGCGGAGGTGGCGGTGGCGGGAGCGCAGATCGACCACCGCGCCCTCGAGTACCGCGAGCTGATGCCCGACGAGCTGGTGCTGGTGGTCTCCGCCGCGCATCCCTGGCACGGGAAAAAGACCGCGACGCTGGAGGAAGTTCGAGCCGAGCCGCTCATCGTGCGCGAGCGGGGATCGGGCTCACGGCATGCGCTGGAGAGGGCGCTCGCCGAGGTGGGACTGGATCTCAGCGACTTCAGGGTCGTCGGCGAGATGGGTTCGACGCAGGCCATCAAGCAAGGGGTGAAGGCGGGGGTCGGGATCTCGCTGATCTCCAAGCGCGCGGTGGCGGAGGAGTGCCAGCACGGAATCCTCCACTGCGTGAAAGTGAAGGACCTCCGCTTCAGCCGGGCCTTCTATCTGGTCACCAACACCACGCGCACGCGCTCGCCTCTGGCCGAGGCGTTCCGCGCCTTCTTGATCTCGGAGTCGGCGTAGCCCCGGCATCGTCTTCCCCGATCCTTCGCCCCTGCGAGGATTGGGAATTCCGATTTGAGTCCACTGCGGTTCGCCTCTACCCTGAATCCAGCCCGCTTGATGGCTCATCCAAACGGTAGTCGAAAGGGGGTGACCGCCCGTGGCTGACACCAAGCCAGCCGCTCCGGCTTCCGGGAAGCAGATCCGGCTGACGAGCTACGCGTCCTGCGCCGGTTGAGCCTCGAAGATGGGGCCCGGTGAGCTCCACGACGTGCTGTCCGACCTCCGGCGCAACGGTCACCCCGACCTCCTGGTAGGGCTGGCCCGGCGTGACGACGCCGCGGTCTATCGCATCAGCGATGAGGTCGCCATCGTGGAGACCGTGGATTTCTTCCCGCCTGTGGTGGACGACCCGTACACCTACGGCGCCATCGCGGCAGCCAACGCCATGTCCGACGTCTACGCCATGGGCGGTCAGGTGCTCTTCGCCCTGAACGTGGCGGGCTTCCCGCGCGATTTCCCCAGGGAAGTCATCTCCCAGATCTTCAGCGGCGGCGCCGACAAAGTCGCGGAAGGGGGCGGGGTCGTGGCGGGCGGCCATACGGTGGTGGACGCCGAGCCCAAGTACGGCCTCTGCGTGACCGGTCGCGTGCACCCGGCGAAGATCTTCATCAAGGGCGGTCTCGCGGCGGGGCACCGCCTCTTCCTGTCCAAGCCGCTCGGCACGGGGGTCATCACCACCGCGGCCAAGGAAGACGCCTGCGGCCCCGATGTCCTCGCGGGAGCGGTCAAGAGCATGCTGAGGCTGAACCGCGTGGCCGCTGAGGTGCTCCAGGACCTGGACGTGCGCGGGGCCACCGACATCACCGGCTTCGGCCTGCTCGGCCACGGGGCCGAGATGGTGGAGGCCTCCGGCGTGGGGCTCCTGATCCATGCCGCGAAGCTCCCCCTGCTCGACGGCGCGCTGGCGCTGGCGGAAAAGGGCCTCCTCTCCGGGGGAATGAAGCGGAACCGCCGCTACCTCGAGTCAACTCTCGGGGCGAAGGGCCAACTCGTCATCGACTCGGCGATTTCTGCGGGACTGACGAGCCTCCTCTTCGAGGCCGAGACCTCCGGCGGGCTCCTTTTCTCAGTTGCTTCCGAGCGGGCGGACCGGGTCATCGCGGGCTTCGAGAGACGCGGGGAACCCTGCTGGGAGATTGGCGAGGTCACCCCGGAGCCAACCGTCCACGTCGCTTAGCCCCCGTCTCTTCGCTCATCGAATCTCTCTATTCGAGTCCTCCCATCCCATCGGGCATACCGATTTGTGTTCCTGGCGAATCTCTATAGGATGAAGGCGCGTCTCAAGGACGATTTCAGATTCCATGAGGGGGAGACAATGGGCATCCTGATCTCGATCCTCGCTCTGCTGCTGTGCGTCGTGGCGTCGCCCGTGGGGGCGGCGGACGTCCCCGACGTTCTGAAGGTCTCGGCCATCCCCGACGAGAACCCCAACGAGCTGCTCCGCATCTACACGCCCTTCGCCCTATACCTGGCGAAAGAACTCAGGATGAAGGTCCACTTCACCCCCGTGGTGGACTACGCCGCCACGGTTGAAGGGCTCGCCGCCAGGAAGCTCGATCTCGTTTGGTACGGTGGGTTCACGTCGGTCCAGGCAGTGCGACGGACCAACGGGACCGCCAGGCGCCTCGTTCTGCGGCAGGAGGACGCCGAGTTCAAATCGGTCTTCATCGCCCGGCCGGGCTCCGGCATCAACTCGCTCGCCGGCCTCAAGGGGAAGACGTTCTCGTTCGGGTCCGTGGGCTCGACGTCCGGCCACCTGATGCCGCGGTTCTTTGTCCTGAAGGCGGGATTGAACCCCGAGCGGGATTTCAAGCAGATGGCCTACTCGGGGGCCCACGATGCCACGGCGCTGTGGGTGGAGTCGGGCAAGGTGGACGCGGGGGCGCTCAACTTCCTGGTCTGGGACAAGCTGGTGCAGACCAAGAAGGTGGACCTCTCCAAAGTGAACGTGTTCTGGACGACTCCCCCGTACGTGGACTACGTGTGGACCGCCCGGGGGGACCTGGACAAGGGGCTGCAGGAGAAGATCGCCGCCGCCTTCTTGAAGCTCGATTACGCGAATCCCGACCACAAGCAGCTCCTCGATCTGCACCGGACCCGGAAATACATCAAGGCCATCGACGAGGACTGGAAGGGGATCGAGGAGGCGGCCATGGCGGCGGGGCTCCTGAAGTAGCGATGTTCGAGCTGGAGAACATACGGAAGGTCTTCGGCGACGGTACGGTGGCCGTTGAGGGCATCTCCCTCGCCATCGGCAGGGGGGAGCACGTGGCGTTCATCGGGCCCAGCGGGGCGGGGAAGACGACGCTCTTCCGCCTGCTCAACCTGACGTTGCGTCCCACCTCCGGAATTATTCGATTGGACGGGCTGGACGTCACTTCCCTGTCGGATGCCCAGCTGCGCGATGCCCGCCGCAGGATCGGAACGATCTACCAGCAGCACAATCTGGTGGGACGGCTCCGCGTAGTTCATAACGTGCTGGCAGGGAACCTCGGTCGCTGGTCCACCATGACCGCGGTCGCCTCCCTCGTCAGTCCCCGGGACGTCGAGGGCGCCCAGCGCGTCTTGACCCAGGTCGGGATCCCCGAGAAGCTCTACGCCCGGACGGACGGTCTCTCCGGCGGCCAGCAGCAGCGCGTGGCCATCGCCCGGGTGCTGGTCCAGGATCCCGATATCATCCTGGCCGACGAGCCGGTGTCGTCGGTGGACCCGTCGCTCGCCGCCTCCATCGTGGCGCTGCTGCGCGACCTGTCGGCGGAGTCCCGGAAGACGCTGGTTATGAACCTCCACAGCGTGGACCTGGCCCTGGCTCACTTTCCCCGCATCGTCGGGATCCAGGAAGGGCGTGTCCTCTTCGACCTCGCCCCCGACAAGGTCGGCGCGGAACTGCTCTCCACGCTCTACGCCGGCCACGGGAAGGAGGAGATCCAGCGTGAGCGATTCGACGAGATCCTTCCCGTCAGCGGGGTCTGTCGGCCGCTTCGTCCCTAGGTCCTACTTCGGCGTCACCTTCGCCCTGCTGTTCCTCCTGACCCTCGGGGGGAGCCTGCGCGTCGCCCAAGTGGACCCGCGCCTCCTCTTCGAGCGCGAGTCGCTGGCCAACCTGGCGAGGTTCGTCGGCGGGATGTTCCCTCCCGAACTGTCCTGGTCGTTCCTGTCCCTGATGGCGCGCCCCGTGCTCGAAACCATCCAGATTTCGGTGACGGGGACGCTGGTCGCAGTGCTGATCGGCCTGCCCCTGGGGCTCCTGGCCACGGGCTCGCTCACCTGGAGCGGGATCCTCCACGAACAGCGGCCCGCCGCAGGCCGGTGGCTGCTGGGCTTCGTTCCCTATGCGCTAGCGCGCGCGCTCCTGTCCGTCTTCCGCTCTATCCCGGAGTTCGTGTGGGCCTTCATGTTCGTGCGGGCGGTGGGGCTCGGGCCGTTTCCGGGCGTGCTGGCCATCGGCGTGGCCTACGGGGGGATGCTGGGGAAAGTCTATTCCGAAATCCTGGAAGGCGTGAATTCCCAGCCCCTCGAGGCTCTCCACGCGAGCGGGGCCGGCAAGCTCGGGATTGCTCTCTACGGGTTGCTGCCGCAGGCCCTGCCCAACGTCATCTCATACACGCTCTACCGCTGGGAGTGTGCGATCCGCGCCTCCGCGATCCTTGGGTTCGTGGGCGCGGGCGGGCTTGGCCAGCAGGTGGAGCTGTCCATGCGGATGTTCCAGTTCAACGAAGTGGTGACGATCCTGGGGCTCCTGTTTCTCCTGGTGGCCGGCGTGGATTTCGTCAGCGGCAGGATCCGCGCGCGAGTGGTGCGGTGAAGACGGAAGTCAAGCGGGCGATGTGGCCGTGGGTTGCATCGGCCGGGTTCGCCCTGCTCATCGTCTGGAGCTACCAGGGGACCCAGGTGGACCTGGCGGGCCTCCTGGGCGGCGAGGGGCGGCGCCAGATCGCCACCTACGTCGCCAAACTCTTCCCCCCCGACCTGTCGGCAAAGACGCTCAGGGATGCCGCCCTCGGGGCCGTGGAGACCTTTGCCATCTCCTTTGTCGGGTCGGTCCTGGCCGTCGTCATCGCGCTGCCGCTGGCGGTGCTGACGACGCGCAGCCTCCTCTACCGGGGGATCCTCTACGAGGGGCGGCGCCTGGGGCCGGTGTCGAAGGGTAGCCGCATTGGAGTCTACGTGATCGCCAAGGCTGTTCTGAACGTCCTCAGGACGATCCCCGAGATCGTCTGGGCGTTGATCTTCGTGCTCCTCGTGGGGCTGGGCCCGTTCCCGGGGGTCCTGGCGCTGGGGTTCCACACGGGTGGGGTGCTCGGCAAGCTCTTCGGTGAGGTGCTCGACGACGTGAACCCGCGGCCGATCGAGACGCTGCACAGCGCCGGCGCCGGCCGCCTGGCGATCCTGTTCTACGGGATTCTCCCCCAGGCCGCTCCCCAGTGTCTCTCCTACGCCCTCTACCGCTGGGAGGTGAACATCCGAGCGGCGGCCGTCATGGGCTTCGTGGGGGCGGGGGGCTTGGGCCAGCGGATCTACATCGCGATCAGCCTGTTCCTGGACAACCAGCTGCTGACGCTGATCCTGGCGATATACGTGATGGTGACGGTCGTGGACGTCCTGAGCGCCTACCTCCGGCGCCGCTTCCTTTGACGGCTACCGAACGTTGCGCTCGCGGAGGAAGGAGAGCAGGCGGTCCTTCAGCTCGGGCGGGATGTCGGCTTCCTTCAGCTGGCGGGCGGCTTTGACCGTTCCTTTATAGGTGTTCACGAAGGCGACGCAGGGAGTGCAGCCCTCCAGGTGGGCCTGGAGCCGTCGGGCCGTGGCGGGGTCAAGACTATCGTCCAAGTAGTCGGCCAGGAGGCCGACGATCTCCTGACACCGGCACTCGGACGGCGCCTTCCCCATCCCCGCGTTCGATCCCTCCTGAATTTCCAACACCTTACCACGGCCTCCCGAAGTTCGGCAGCGCGCCGCCCCCGGGAATAACCTCACCTCTTCAGATGTTTTCGGTGCAAGGAGGATTCCAGAAAGGGGGACACTTTATGAAGGCGATGTGTCGAGTCGGGCTGGTGATGGCGCTGGCCCTGACGGTGGCGGCGGCGCCGGCCTGGGCCCAGAAAGTGACCGGCAAGCCCGTCACGGTGACGGGTCGGGTGGTTGACAATGTGTGCATCTGGCCCGCGGGGCTCAAGGGGGAGAGCCACCGGGAATGCGCGATCGGCTGCGACAAGGCCGGGGTGCGGATGGCCCTCCTGGACGAGAAGGCCAACGTGCTCTACACGATCATGGCCGACGCGCCCTTCAAGGACCCCAACGCCCCGCTGCGCGAGCATTTCGAGCGGATGGTGACGGTGAAGGGAACCCTTTACACGGCCCCGGGCGGTCAGAAGATCCTGGCAGTTCAGGAGGTGAAGACGGCAGCCGCGGCTCAGCCGTGCGCAGCCAAGCAGCCCTGCGCCGCTAAACAACCGTGCGCCGCGAAGAAAAATCCGTGCGCGGCCAAGCAACCCTGCGCGCCGAAAAAGTAAGAGGATAGAATAGGGGGCGATGGTTCTCTTCCGTCGCCCCCTCTTTTTCCCCCTCGTCCTCTCCCTCGTGCTCCTCCTCTCGGGGGCCGAGGCTCAGAAGCCCTGGACGGAGGCCGAGCAGCTCGACTTCCTGCGGCGGCACTGGTCGCGTCCCATCCCGCCCCAGGGGAAGCCGCCGGCGCGCTTCACCCCGGTGGAGGCCTCGCTCCTCCCCGAGAGCTGCGGCACCTGTCATCCCGCCCAGCTCGCGGACTGGAAGGAGAGCCTCCACGCCAAGAGCATGGGGCCCGGGGTGAAGGGGCAGCTCGTTGAGATGCTCGCCGGCGATACCGAATCGGCCCTCGGGTGCTACGCCTGCCACGCCCCGCTCAGCGAGCAGCAGGAGAAGATCGCGGGGCGGAAGGGCGGTTTCCTCCGCAACCCGGCGTTCGACGCCAGGCTCCAGGCCAGGGGGCTGGCCTGCCCGGCCTGTCACGTGCGGGGGCACCAGCGCTTCGGGCCGCCGAAGCGCGACGGGTCGCTCGCGAGCGAGCTGCCGCGGGAGCGTCTCCCCCACAATAGCGTCACCCGCACGCCCGCGTTTCTCCGGGCCGAGTTCTGCAAGGACTGTCATCAGTTTTCCCCCGACGGCTTCGCCCTGAACGGCAAGCTCCTGGAGAACACCTACGCGGAGTGGAAGGCGAGCCCCTTCGCTCAGGCCGGCGTCCAGTGCCAGGACTGCCACATGCCCGACCGCCGCCATCTCTGGCGGGGAATCCACGACTCCGAGATGGTCCGCTCGGGCGTCACCGTCGGCCTCTCCACGGACCGGGAGCGTTATGCCGTCGGCGACACGGCCGTGGCCACGCTCACCGTCACCAACAGCAAGGTCGGCCACTATTTCCCGACGTACGTGACGCCCCGCGTGGTGGTGTCGGGCGAGCTGATCGATCGGTCGGGGCGCGTGGTGGCCGGAAGCCGGCAGGAGCAGATCATCGGGCGCGAGGTCTCACTGGACCTCACGCGGGAACTCTTCGACACGCGGCTGGCTCCGGGGGAAAGCGCGACGTTCCGCTACCGGCAGCGGCTGCCGGTGGCCGGGCTCACGCTGCGCGTCGCGGTCACCGTGTATCCCGACCACTTTTACGTTGGATTTTTCGAGGCCCTCCTGGCCGGTGGGGCGGGAAAGGGGACCGCTCGGGTGCGGGAGGCTCTTCGCGCCGCTCGAAGCTCGTCCTTCACCCTCTACGTCAACGAAATGCCTTTGACCTGACCGATCGAGCCGTTGCCTTCGGGCCGTGTCGCGTGTACCCTGGGGCAACCTTATGCGCCTCGCCCTCCTGATGCCCTTTGACTTCCCCTCGGTCCGCGGCAACGCCATCACCGTCAACCGGATCGCGCGCGGCCTCCGAGAGCGGGGCGCCGATCTTCAAGTTTGGGACTGTTCGGTCGTTCCCGAGGGTCGCGTGGAGCGCGAAGTCGAGGCCTCCCGCCCCGCGCTCATCCACGCCTTCCACGCCTTCCGCGTGGGGCCCCTGGCCCAGAGGCTGGCCCGAAAGCTCGAGGTGCCGCTGCTGGTGACGATCACGGGCACCGACGGCAACCACGATCTCTTCGATCCCGACCGGGCCCAGACGGTGCGCCGCGTTCTGGAGGGCGCCTCCACCGTGACCGCCTTCCACGACACGATGCTCACACGGATCTCGCGCGCCCTCCCCGACCTCGCCGCCCCAATGGTCGTGATTCCCCAGAGCGTCTCGTTCGAGGACGGGCCGCCGTATCCGCTCGCCGAGCGCCTCGGCCTCCCGGCCGAGGCCATCGTCTTCCTCTTTCCGGCCGGGATCCGCATGGTGAAGAACCCGCTCTTCCCGCTGTCCCCCCTGGAGCGCCTCGCGCCGCGCTTCCCCTCCCTCCGGCTCGTGTACGCCGGGCCGATCCTCGATCCGGACGAGGGCGAGCGCCTGCTGCGGGCCCTCGCGGGGCGTCGCTGGGCCGCCCATCTGGGCACGGTGCCGCACAGCCAGATGCAGTCGCTCCTGGAGGCGTCCGACGTGGTGCTGAATTGCTCGCTCTCCGAGGGCGGCATGGCCAACTCCGTCCTGGAAGCCATGGCGTGCGCCCGGCCCGTCCTGGCCTCCGACATCGAGGGGAATCGCTCGCTCGTCGAGGACGGGGTCACGGGGTTCCTGTTCAGAGATCCGGACGAGTTCGAGGCCAAGGCCGTCCGGCTTCTCGGGGACCCCGGGCTCCGGCGATCGCTCGGGCTGACGGGGCAGACGCGCATGCGCGCGCTCTACGCCCCCGAGCGCGAGCTGGAGGGCTATCTGGCCCAGTACCATCGGCTGGTGCCGGCTCGCTCGGCCGGCGACTTTCTGCTGCGCGGGAGCCTCTGAGGCGCGCGTCGCGCGCAGAAATTGCCGTGAGCGCTCCAACCTGATAGGCTAAGCACAAGGGCAAATCTCGTCGGGCCGAAAGGGAGGCATGATGGCGAACGCCGAGCGCGTCCAGGAATTCGTCGAGGCCTTCGGGAGCCTCAAAGGGGAAGTCGGGAAGATCATCGTCGGGTACGAGGAGGTTGTCACCGACGTCCTCGTGGGACTCTTCGCCGGCGGGCACGTCCTCCTCGAAGGGGTGCCCGGCCTCGGCAAGACCCTCCTGATCAAGACGCTGGCCGCGGGGCTCGAGCTCTCGTTCTCCCGGATCCAGTTCACCCCCGACCTCATGCCCGCCGACATCATCGGCACGAACATCATCCAGGAGGACCCCGAGGGGCGGAGGCACTTCCAGTTCCAGAAGGGGCCGATCTTCGGCCACATCCTTCTCGCCGACGAGGTGAACCGCGCCACCCCCAAGACCCAGTCGGCGCTGCTGGAGGGGATGCAGGAGGGGAGCGCCACCGTGTCCGGGATCTCGCACCCCCTGCCGTCGCCGTTCTTCGTCCTGGCCACCCAGAACCCGATCGAGATGGAGGGTACGTACCCGCTTCCCGAAGCCCAGCTCGATCGATTCCTCTTCAAGCTCCGCGTGACGTATCCGGCGCTGGAGGAGCTCAACGAGATCATCGACCGGACCACCCGGGCCCGGGAGACGGAGGTCCGGCGGGTCATGACGGGCCCCGAAGTGCTCCGCTTCCGGGAGCTGGTCCGGGAGGTTCCCATCGCCGCTCACGTGCGCGATCTAGCCTCCCTCATCGTCATGGCCACCCACGGCCAGTGGGAACACGCGCCGGACGTCACCCGCCGCTTCGTCCGCTACGGATCGAGCCCGCGGGGAGCCCAGGCGCTGGTGCTGGGCGGCAAGGTGCGCGCGCTCGCCCAGGGGCGCTACAACGTGAGCGTGGAAGATCTCAAAGCCGTGGCGCGGGCGGCGCTGCGGCACCGGATCATCTTGAACTTCGAGGGCGAAGCGGAAGGTGTGGACGTGGACAGCCTGATCGGGGACGTGCTCGAGCAGGCGGAGGCGATGAGCCGCAGGGGTAAGGAAGTGTTCTTGCGGTAGGCCGGAAGGAGCCGAGCATGGCGGACGCGGGTGTCCTCGAACGTCTGGTCGCTCAGGTCGGCTGGCAGATCCGGCGGCGCCGCGCTGAGTTCTACGGGCTCCGCGGCCTCTTCTACGGCGCGATCCTCGGGCTGGTCCCGCTTCTTCTGAAGCATGCCGTCGGCCCCGCAGCGCCGCTGATCGCGCTGGGTGTGGCGCTCCTCGGCGCCGCGGCCGGTGCGCTGAGAGGGCTGACCCTGCCGATTCCCGCCGCCGATGCGGCGCGCCTCGCCGACCGGACGTTCGATCTTCAAGATAGCGTGGCCACGGCCCTGGAGTGGGGGAGCCGGCCCGACCGGAGCCCGCTGGTGGATCTCCTGGTGGCGGACGTGACGGCCCGCCTCCAGGACCTCGACGGGCGCGGCGTTGTGCGGCGCCGCTGGCCGCGCGAGCTCCGGCTGCTCCCTTTCCCGGCGGTCCTGATGGTTCTCCTCGCTCTCGCTCCGTCGATCCCGTTTCCGGCGGGGCGGCTGCCGGTTTTCTCCTCGTCGGATGACGCCGAGACCCCCGAGGAACGCGGGGCGAAGGTCCTCACCGAAAACCGACCCAAGGCGGCCAAGCGCGAGCCCCTGCAGCACGCGGAGATCATGGAGCGGAACCTCTCGGCCCGCGGGGGCGCCACCGGCGGCAGCCAGCCGGGGGATCTCGCCGCGCTCTTCAAGGACACCGCCCTCGCCGCCCAGCGTCCCGACTTCCAGAGCTTCCTCAAGAAGGGCGACGAGCGGCTCCGCATGCTCGAGCAGGTCGACCGTCTGCCGGACCTGAAGCGCGACTTCACGCAGAGCCAGTACAAGATGATCTTCCAGCGGCGGAAGGAACTCTTCGGCGGCCTCCGGCCCGACCAGATCTCCCCCCAGAAGCTCCGGGAGTTGCTCGAGGAGATGCAGCGCATGGGACGCAAGGGCGGAGACTGGGGCGGGGACATCGGGGAGGGGATGGAGGGGCTGGAATCGGGGCAGACCGACCGGGCCATGGAGGCGATGGAGCGCGCGCTCTCGAAGATGCGGGCCATGGAGGAGCGCGGTCGGGGCGGGCGCGGGCTCCGCGGGGGGCGGGAGGAAGGCCGCCGGGGCGGTCGCGGCGCCGACCGGGGCGGGAGCGGGAGCGACATGGACGCCGACTTCGGCGAGGGGGAGGGGCTCCTGCCGGGCAAGGGGCGGAATCCCAACCCCAAGGGGGACCCCACCGAGCGCCTGCGCGGAAATCCCTTCGACGCCGGGGTCGAGGGCGAGGCGCGCTCGGGCCGGAAGGAAGGCTACGACACCAATCTCCTCGGCAAGGGCACCAACGTGCCTTCCCGTCTTCAGTACATGGGCGTCTTCGGCCAGTACCGGAAGATGATGGAAGAGGCGATGGCGCGGGAGCAGGTTCCCCGGGACTACCAATCGCAGGTGAAGGAGTACTTCGAGTCGCTGGAGGAGCGCCGGTAGTGGCGGGCCGACTGACTTCGCCACGACCCGCTTCGCGGGTGCCCGCCATGGACGGCCTTCGGCCATTTATCAGCGTCGGTCGGAGCCATTCCTCTGCGGGCACCCAGTCCCGCCGCAGGCGAGCTGGGTCGTTACGCCTCCGGCCGGCGCCTCCCTCGGACCTTGTCTGGCTCGTCAGTCGGCCCGCCACGGAGGACCGGTAGTGGCGGGTCGCCCGGTGGCGGGGGAGCGGGGGCAGGGTCTCCTCTCCGGCGACTTCCTGATCCAACTGGAGCGGCTCGCGCTGCTCTCGAAGCGGACCTTCCGAGGCCGGGTCAAGGGCGAGCGCAAGAGCCCCCACCGCGGCAGCAGCGTCGAGTTCGTGGACTACCGGCCGTACGGGGTGGGGGACGACCTCCGCTACGTCGACTGGAACATCTTCGGCCGGCTGGACCGGCTCTACGTGAAGCTCTTCGTCGAGGAGGAAGACCTCTGCCTGCACCTGCTGCTGGACGCCTCGGCCTCCATGGACTACGGCGCGCCGACCAAGCTCGAATACGGGAGCCGCGTGGCGGCGGCGCTCGGCTTCGTGGCGCTCGTGAACTACGAGCGCGTTGGCGTCGGCATCGTGAGGGACCGGGTGACCGAGGGATGGTCGCCGACCCGCGGCCGGTCCCAGGTCCTCCCGCTGCTCGACTTTCTGGGAAAGCTGCGCCCCGGCGGCGCGACGGGGCTGAACGAGGGTCTGGCCAGCTACGCCCGGCAGTCCCGGGACAGCGGCCTCGCGGTGGTGATGTCCGACCTGCTCGACCCCGGCGGATACGAAGCGGGACTCCGGGCGCTGCAGGAGCAGCGCTTCGGCGTGCACCTGGTCCACCTGCTGGCGCCCGAGGAGATGAACCCTGCCTTCAGCGGGGATCTCCGGCTCCGGGATGCCGAGACCGACGAGATCCGGGAGCTGACGTTTGACGGCGAGGCGCGCCGCAGTTACGCCCGCCGCCTCCGGGAGTTTCTCGAGGCGGCCGAGGGGTTCTGCCGCGGCCGCGAGATCAGCTATCATCGCGTCACGACCGACATTCCCGTGGAGGAGTTCGTGCTGAGACAGCTCAAGGGGCTCCTGCTCCTATGAG
>JBBTEL010000063.1:0-11035 GCA_038042325.1 Candidatus Methylomirabilota bacterium | reverse complement strand
CCGCTCGCGTTCCTGCTCTTCGCGCTGGCGGTGCCGCTGCTGCTCCTGTACTTCCTCAAGGTGAGGCGCCGCGAGAAGAGCGTGTCCAGCCTCCTCCTCTGGGACACGGCGCTCCGGGACCGCGAGGCCTCCGCCTTCTTCCAGCGCCTCCAGCGCGATCCACTCCTGCTTCTCCAAATCCTGGCGCTGCTGGCCCTGACGCTGGCGCTGGCGCGGCCGGCGGTGACCCTCAAGGGCCAGGGGGCACAGCGGACCGTGATCGTCCTCGACACGTCCGCCTCCATGAAGGCCACCGACGTGGGGCCGTCCCGCTTCGTCGCGGCCCAGCGGGAAGCGCTGGCGTTTCTCAATCGTCTCCCCGCGGGCACCGAAGTCATGGTGATCGAGGCGGGAATCCAGCCCCGGGTCCTCGTCCCCTTCTCGCGCGACCGCGAGCGGATCACCTCGGCCCTCAAGGCCATCGAGGCCCGGGATCTGCCCAACCGGCTGAGCGAAGCGATCCGCACCGCCCGCGCGCTGACCGCCCAGGATCCCGCCGCCGAGATCCGCGTCTTCACCGACGGGGCGCATACGGTTTCGGCCGCCGACGGCCGGGACGATCCCCGGGTCCACTGGGTGGGGGTCGGCCGCGGCGGGCGGAACGTGGGCATCACGAACCTCGCGATCCGCAAGACCTTCTACGGGGCCCTCGGCTACCGGGTGTTCGCCTCCGTCGTGAACTTCTCGGAGGAGCCTCAGTCGTTCACGTTCACCCTGGACCTGGACGACCAGCCGATCGCGGAGCAGTCGCTCACCCTGGATCCCCACGTGCGCCGGTCGGTGGTGGCGCCGTTCAGCCACAACGGCGCGGGCGTGGTGCGGGCCCGGCTCGGCATCGCCGACGACCTGAGCGCCGACAACGCGGCCTACGCCGTCATCCCGCCGCCCGGCGAGATGCGGGTGCTGCTGGTGAGCCCGGGCAACCTCTTCCTCGAGAAAGCTCTCAGGGCGGATCCCCAGGTGAAGCTCGAGGTGCGCACGCCCGAGACCTACCAGGGCGGGATGGACACCTTCGACGTGGTGGTGCTGGACAGCGTGAGCCCCCCGCGCATCGGGCCGGGCCGGTACGTCCTGATCAACACGACCCCGCCCGACGTGCCGCTGGAGAGCCTGGGCCGGCTCGAGCAGCCGGTGATCCTGGACTGGGACCGGTCACACCCGGTCATGCGGTACGTGGACTTTTCCAAGGTGGTGATCGAGGAAGCGCTCCGCGTGCGCCCAATGGCGGCCGGCAAGACCCTGGTGGAGGCGGTGGGAGGGCCCCTGATCTACGTGCTCGAAGAGCCGCGGCGGAAGGCGGTCTTCTTCGGTTTCGACCTCTTCAAGACCGACTTCCCGCTGCGCGTCGCGTTTCCGGTCGTGCTCTCCAACGGTCTCCGCTGGCTGCACCCGGCCGGCCTCGATCTGACCAGCTTCCAGCTGCGGGCGGGGGATCCCGTCCTCCTCCCGGTGGAGCACGGGGTCACCGCGGCCCGCGTGATCACCCCGTCGGGGCGGAGCGTCGAGGCGCAGGTCACGCGCGGGCTGGCCAGTTTCACCGAGACCGGCCAGGTGGGCGTGTACACCGTCGTGACGTCCCGCGGGGAGACGCGCGTCGCCGTGAACCTCGCCAGCGCCGAGGAGTCGGACATCGTTCCCCGGCCTCTCCCGGCGAAGACGGAGGCAGCAGCGGTCCAGGGCTCGGTCGTGCCGCTCCAGCGGGAACTGTGGGGGCTGTTCGCGCTGCTGGCGGCCCTTCTTCTCACGGTCGAGGGGTATCTCTACTGGCGCCGCCAGACCTCCGGGCGCCCGGCGCTTCCCGCGGGCCTCGGCGATCGCTGGGCCCTCGGGTTGCGCTGCGCGCTGGTGGTGCTCCTCCTCGTCTCGCTGTTGAGGCCGGTGGTGCCGCGCTGGGTGGACCGGCTGAACGTGATGTTCCTCCTCGACGTGTCCGACAGCGTCAGCCTGGCGGCGCGCGAGCGCGCCTATCGCTTCGCGGCCGAGGCGCTGGGCGGCATGCAGGAGGGCGATCAGGCCGGGCTGATCATCTTCGGCCAGGAGGCCCTCGTGGACCAGCCGCTCAGCTCGAAGCCCAAGCTGGAGCGGGCCCAGGAACAGGTGCCTGGCCGCGGGACAGACCTGGCCCAGGCGATGCAGCTCGCGCTGGCCACGCTGCCGGCGGGCCACGCCAATCGGCTCGTCCTCCTGAGCGACGGGCGCCCGACCACGGGGAACGCGCTGGCCGCCGCGCAGTCCGCGAAGGACGCGGGCGCGGACATCCACTACGTCCCGACGCCGCTGACGTTCGCCCAGGAAGTGGTGGTCGAGTCCATGCTGCTCCCCCAGGAGGTGAAGTTCGGCGAGCCGTTCGACGCCAAGGTCATCGCCTGGAGCCAGCAGGAGACCCAGGGCCGGTTGTCGCTCTTCCGGAACGGGGAGTTCCTCGGCTCCCAGGTGGTCCGGCTCTCGGCCGGCAAGAACGTGTACGCCTACCGCCAGTCGCTCGAGCAGAGCGGGATCCACGTGTACCAGGCGGCGATCGACGTGGAGGGGGACACCATCGAGGAGAACAACCGGGCCGTGGGCACCATCGTGGTCCGCGGGCGCCCGCAGGTGCTGCTCGCGGAGAAGGACCGCGCGCACGCGCAGGCTCTGAGCGCGGCGCTCCGCACCCAGCACATCGACGTGACGGTGGTCGATCCGGAGGGGATTCCCAAGGACCCGGCGGGGCTGCAGAAATATGACGGCCTGATCCTGTCGAACGTGTCCTCCCTCAAGCTGACCAAGAAGCAGATGGAGCACATCCGCGACTACGTCCGGGACGGGGGCGGCGGGCTCATCATGCTGGGCGGGGAGGAGAGCTTCGGCCTCGGCGGCTACTACCGGACGCCGATCGAGGAAGCCCTGCCGGTGACGATGGAGGTGAAGCAGCGCATCGAGATCCCCAGCCTGGCGGTGGTGCTGTCCATCGACCGGTCCGGCTCGATGGCGATGTCCACCGACGAGAAGGTCACGAAGCTGGACATCGCGAAGGAGGCGGCGCACCTGGTGGTGGACCTCCTGGACGAGCGGAACGAGGTGGGCGTGATGAGCTGGGACACCGAGTTCCTCTGGGACGTCCCGATCCAGGCCGCCCGGAACCGGTCGGGCATCCACCACTCGGTCGCCACCATCAAGGCGGGCGGGGGCACCGACGGCTATCCGGCCCTGAAGGAGTCGTACCGGGTCCTCTTCGACCGCCCGGCCCTGCTCAAACACGTCATCTTCCTCTCCGACGGCCAGATGACCCGCGGGGACTTCGCCGGGCTCATCCGCCGCATGGTCAAGGACAAGATCACCGTCTCCTCCGTCGCCATCGGAAAGGACGCCGACGTCCAGCTCATGTTCGACATCGCCAAGTGGGGGCGGGGGCGCTTCTACTACACCGAGGACACGCAGACGATTCCCCGGATCTTCACCCTGGAGACCCAGCTGGCCTCCAAGGCCTCGCTGGTCGAGCAGCCGTTCAAGCCGATCCCGTCCGCCTCGAGCCACGAGGTCCTGCAGGACATCGACTGGAAGAACGCGCCGCCGCTCGGAGGCTACGTGGCGACCACGCTCAAGGGGATGGCGGAGCAGCTGCTCATGACCCACCAGGAGGATCCGCTGCTGGCCACCTGGCGCCACGGCCTCGGGCGCGCGGCCGCGTTCACCTCCGACGCGAAGGCCAAGTGGGGGGTGCTCTGGCTCCGATGGGGGGCCTTCAACAAGTTCTGGGGGCAGCTGACGCGCTGGACCCTGCGCACCGGGACCCGCAGCGACACCGTGGCCACCGTCGAGCGGCGGGACGGGATTGGGGAGCTCACCGTCGAGGCCGTCGACCCGAAGGGAGAATTCGTCGACTTCCTGGAGGCTCAGGTTGGCGTCATCGCTCCGGACAAGCGGCGGTCGGTCGTGGAGCTGGAGCAGGTGGCGCCAGGCCGCTACCGGGGCCGCTTCCCCGCCCCCGAGGAAGGTGTGTACCTGGTCGGGATGGCTCAACGAAGGGGCGAGAGGATGGTTGGCTCGCAGCTGGCGGGCTTGGTGGTACCCTACGCTCAGGAGTTCCGCGATCTCGGCGTGGACGAGCGCCTCTTGCGGGAGCTGTCGGAGCTCACCGGCGGCGGCGCGGTGGCTCAGCCGAAGGACGTGTTCCTCCAGGCGCGGCGGCGGTCGCGCCTGGCGGTGGAACTCTGGCCCTGGCTTGTGGGGTGCGTGGCGGTGCTGCTCCTGCCGGAGGTGGCGCTGAGGCGGGTCGGCCCGGGGTTCCTGGCCGGCCTGCTCGCGCGGCTCCGGGGCCCCCGGGGAGGGAAGGACGTTCCTTCGGCGCAGGGAGGCGGGCATGAGGGAGCGTAAGGTCTGGATCAGCATCCTGATCCTCGTCGCAGCGCTGGTCGCCCCGGCGGCAAGCGGGGCGGCGCCGGCAGTGCGGTCGCTCCTGATCCTGCCCTACCAGCCGGTGGACCTCGACCGTGAGGAGCACTGGCTCGGGGACGGCGTCGCCCACCTCCTGGCCCTCTCCCTGGTGAACCATCCCGCCTTCGTCCTCGTGGATCCCGCCAGGGTCACGCGGCTCGGCCAGCCCGAGGCATGGGGGGAAGAGGTCATCCTGGGGACCGCGCGGAGAGTGCGAGCGGACCTGGCCTTTTACGGGGAGATCAAGCGCGTCTCCGGGGATCTCATCCTGCTCGCCCGCTACATGGAGCTCAAAGGGGCGAGCGTGGAGACGCGGGTCTTGCCGCCCATAACCGTCCCCGACGCCCGAGTCCCGGAAGGGCTCAGCAGCCTGCCCCTGGCTTATGTGCGCGCATTCAGGCTCGCGCTGACCGAGAGCGACGCCGCCAAGATCGAGAAGGGCGCCACGCCCACCAAATCGGCGCGCGCCTTCGAAGCCTACGTGAAGGGGCGTCGCGCGGGGCTCCACGGCACCCAGGCGGGCAACGAAGCGGCGGCGGACCTGCTCGGCAAGGCGGTCGAGCTGGACCCGTCCTTCGCCGCCGGCCAGTACGCGCTGGGCGTGGCGCATCTGGCGCTGGGGAACCGCTGGAAGGCCGCCGCCCAGTTTCGCGCCTCAACCCAGATCGATCCAACATTCCCGGAGCCCTTCAAGGCCCTGGGCGATCTGTTCCTGGCCGCGCCCCGCCGCCTCTTCGATCAGGCCGTGGAAGCCTATCAGAAGGCGCTGGAGCTCCGACCCTTTTACGCCGACGCGCACGTCGGGCTCGGGGACGCGCGGGCGGCGAAGGGCGAGGTGGACGCCGCGATCGCGAGCTATCAGAAGGCGCTGCTCTACAATCCGGGGAACCCCAAGGTCCACATGAGTCTGGGGAGGATCTACTACGGCGAGAAGGGGCTCTACTACGAGTCGGTGAATTCCTACCAGAAGGCGATCGACCTCGATCCGCAGTTCCTCGATGCGCGCATGGGGCTCGGCGAAGTGTACGAGGACAAGGGGCTCTACCAGGAGGCCATCCGGGAGTACCGGAAGGTCGTGGAGCTCGATCCTCAGCACACCGGCGGGCTCTACAACCTCGCGCTCGTGTACGAGAAGGTGGATCCCAAGGAGGCGATCGCCCACTGGGAGCGCTACATTCAGGTGGCGGCGCCGCTCCCGTCAGAGAAGGATTGGGTGGACGTGGCTCGCCAGCACCTGAAGAAGATCAAGACCCAGGTGGAGGGGAATCGCTGAGGCTAAATTCCCAACAGGCGCTCGAGCCGCGCCCGGTCAAAGCCCACGACCACCTTGTCGTCGACGAGGATCACCGGCACGGTCATCTGTCCCGTCCGCCGCACCAGTTCCTCCCGCGCCTCCTGATCGTCCCTGACGTTCATGTCCGCGAGCGTCACGCCCTTGGACGAAAGAAACTCTTTCGTCGCGTGGCAGGGGCGTCAGGTCGGCGTCGAGAAAACGACCACTCGGCGCTGGGTCACGCGGCTCACCTCCCAGGGGTCGAGCCCATTCTCGCACAGGGAGCGAGGGGCGGCAACTTGACAGCTCGAAGTCCTGGTCGTTATTGTTTCGTGGGTTCATTCACAATCGGAGAGGGGGAAATTTGAGCGATCTCAGGAAAGATCCGACGCGAGGCCAGTGGGTGTTGGTGCGACCGCGGGGGGGCGCCGAGCCGGCGGGGGCCGAGTGCCCCTTCTGTCCCGGCAACGAGGCGAGCACCCCGCCGGAGATCGCGGCCTATCGGAAGGAGGGGTCCGCCCCCAACAGCCCGGGCTGGCAGGTGCGGGTCATCCCGGAAGCGGACCCGTACTTCCGGGTGGAGTGGGACCTGGTGCGTGAAGGCGTGGGGATGTACGACAAGATCACTCCCCGCGGGGCCAGCGAGCTGATCATCGAGAGCCCGAGCCACGAGGACACGCCGGCCGGCATGGGCCCCGACCAGCTGGAGCGCGTCCTCTGGATGTACCGGGACCGGCTCGAGGACCTGAAGCGCGACCCCAAGATCCGCGACATCCTGATCACGCGCCGGTACGGGAAGCCGGGGTCGCGGATCAGCCATCCGTACTCCAGGGTGACCGCGATTCCGGTGATCTTTGACGACCTGCGCCGGGAGCTGCGCGAATCCCGGGAGTACTACCAGTACAAGCGGCGCTGTCTCTTCTGCGACCTCCTCCGCCAGGAGCAGGCCGACGACGATCGGGTGGTGCGGCTGACGCCGTTCTTCCTGGTGGTGGTTCCCTACGCGGCCCGCGCGCCCTTCGAGACGTGGATCCTGCCCCGCCAGCACTCGTGCGCGTACGAAACGCTTGCCCCGGAGGCTGCGGCGGACTTGGCCCGGCTGCTGATCGGATATTTCGGCGTCCTGGCGGCGCGGCTGGGGAACCCCTCGTTCGAGCTCGCGCTGCACACCGCCCCGAATCTCGGCGCCAAGATCCTCCAGGACGAGTGGGCGACGATCGCCGACGACTACCACTGGCACATCGAGATCGTCGTCCAGCCCGAGCGGGCCACCCGGGTGGGAGGGATCGCCGTCAACGAGGTGCCGCCGGAGGAGGCGGCCCGTCGGCTCCGCGCGACCTGGCTCTAGTCAAGCCGCCGCCCAGGGGTAGGATCTCACTCTCCCGCCAGAAGTAGTACGGGAGCCCCTGAAACTCTGATTTGTCTGTCATAACAATATTTTCCCTTGACACGGCAGGGAGGGGATGGCAATATGCGACTAGTATGATCGGGGATCATATAAGTCGGGAATAGGAAAGGCTGGGGAATTCGTATGCTGCGTTTCACCAAGCGCGCCGATTACGGCCTGATGGCAATCAATTATATCGTCATGCGCGCCGAAGACGGGGCCGTCAGCGCCAAGCGGATCGCCGACGAGTTCGGCATCCCCCCGGAGCTCCTCGCCAAGATCCTCCAGCGCCTGGCGAAGAAGGGCTTCATCACGAGCCACAACGGTCCCAAGGGCGGATACGTGCTGGCACACTCGCCCGAGGAGATCACGGTGGGGCAGGTGGTGCGGGCCCTGGAAGGCCCCATCCACATCGTCAACTGTCTGGAGGACGTGGACTGCGCGCAGTTCTCGCGCTGCAACCTCCGCCGGCCCGTCCAGAAGATCCAGGCGAGCATCAGCTTCCTCCTGGACACGATGACCCTGGCGGAGCTGACGCGCGAGCCCATTCCCGTCCAAGACTTCACGGCCGTCAACTAGGAGACCCTGTCATGGCGTTGAAGTTCCCCATCTTCATGGATAGCCACTCTACCACCCCGGTGGACCCGCGGGTGCTGGAGGCGATGATCCCCTACTTCACCGAGAAGTTCGGCCACCCCGGGAGCCGCAACCATCCCTTCGGCTGGGAGGCGGAAGCCGCCGCCGACAAGGCCCGGGAGCAGGTGGCCCGGCTGATCAGCGCCCGGGACCCGAAGGAAGTCGTCTTCACCTCCGGCGGGACCGAGGCGATCAATCTGGCCATCAAGGGCGTGGCGGAGATGTACCGGGAGAAGGGCACGCACATCGTGACGACGGCCATCGAGCAGCGGGCCGGCCTCGACGTGTGCAAGCGGCTCGAGCGGCAGGGGTACCAGGCCACCTACCTCCCTGTGGGCCCTGACGGGCTCGTGGACGTGGAGGAGGTCCGCAAGGCGATCACGGACAAGACGATCCTGATCTCCGTGATGTTCGCCAACAACGAAATCGGCACGATCCAGCCGATCGCCGAGATCGGCAAGCTCGCCAAGGAGAAGGGGATCATCTTCCACACGGACGCGACCCAGGCCGTCGGGAAGATTCCCGTGGACGTGGAGGCCATGGGCATCGATCTCCTGTCCACGACCGCCCACATGATCTACGGCCCGAAGGGGGTGGGGGCGCTCTACGTCCGCCGGAAGAATCCCCGGGTGCGGATCGCCCCGATGATCGACGGCGGCGGCCACGAGCGCGGGATGCGCTCGGGTACGGTGCCGGTCCCCCTGGTGGTCGGCTTCGGCAAAGCGGCCGATATCTGCGGAGCGGTCATGGCGGAGGAGGGCGCGCGGCTTCGGGCGCTCAGGGACAAGCTCCAGGACAAGATCCTCTCTTCGCTGGACGAGGCGTACCTGAACGGGCACCCCGAGAAGCGGCTCCCCCACAACCTGAACATCTCCTTCGCCTACGTGGAGGGGGAATCGGTGCTCATGGGGCTGAACAAAGAGGCGGCCCTGGCCTCGGGCTCGGCCTGCACTTCCGCGACCCTGGAGCCCTCGTACGTCATCGCGGCCCTGGGGGTGGGGGCGGAGCTGGCCCACTCCTCCATCCGGTTCGGCCTCCACCGGTTCACCACCGAGGAGGAGGTAGAGTACGTCGGGGATCGCACGGTCCAGGTTGTCACCCGGCTTCGGGAGATGTCCCCCCTCTACGAGCTGGCCAAGGAGGGGGTGGACATCAAGTCCATCCAGTGGAAGGCATCCTAGAGAGCAGCGGCCGATAGAGGAGGAGTCAGAGCCATGGCCTATAGCGACAAGGTGATCGATCACTACAACAACCCGCGAAACGTGGGGTCCTTCTCCAAGGAGATCCCCGGCGTGGGCACGGGGCTCGTGGGGGCGCCCGAGTGCGGCGACGTCATGAAGCTCCAGATCAAGGTGAACCTGGACACGGGCCTGATCGAGGACGCCAAGTTCAAGACCTTCGGGTGCGGCAGCGCCATCGCCTCCTCCAGCCTGGCCACCGAGTGGCTGAAGGGGAAGTCGGTGGAGGAGGCCGCGAAGATCAAGAACACGGACATCGTCAACGAGCTGAAGCTCCCCCCGGTGAAGATTCACTGTTCGGTGCTGGCCGAGGATGCCATCAAGGCCGCCCTGGCGGACTACCGGGGGAAGTGGGGAAAGAAGGAAGCCGCGGCCGGGGTCACGGCATCATAAGGATCGAGGGAACTTTCGACGAAGGAGGCTGAACCTCACATGGCGGTGAATCTCAGCGAAGCAGCCCTGAAACAGGCCAAGCAGCTCATGGCGGCCCAGAACCTCGAGAACGTCTACCTCCGGATGGGCGTGAAGGGAGGCGGCTGCTCGGGCCTCTCCTACTCCCTGGAGTTTGACAACGAGGTCGGGCCGCACGACAAGACCTTTGACATCGACGGCGTGAAGGTGGTCGTGGACGCCAAGAGCTACCTCTACCTGAACGGGACGACCCTGGACTACGTGACGCAGGGGCTCACGGGCGGCTTCACGTTCCTGAACCCCAGCGCCAAGTCGAGCTGCGGCTGCGGGACGTCGTTCTCGGCGTAGGAGGGGAGTCCCCCCGTGGAGCGGGGGTCGGGGGTGCAAGGTGACGCCATCGTAGCGCATCGCGCGCGACCGGTGAGAGGCGAAACGGGCCCCTGAGGCCCGTTTCCTTTTTGAGTGAACCATGACGGAGGCGAAGAGAGGCGAAGGCGTGACCCGGTCGTCCCGCGATCTCTGCTGGAACTGCCAGTCGGAGGTCGGCGGCGAGTACTTTTGCCCCCAGTGCGTCAAGGTCCAGCCGGCGTCGGTGTGGTCGGACTACTTCAGCGTGTTCGGGTTGCCCCGGAAGCTCGGGCTGGACCTGGAGGAGCTCCAGCGAAGGTTCTACGACTGGAGCCGGAAGTTCCACCCGGACTTGTTCCAGCGGGCGACCCCGGAGGAGCAGGCCATCAGCCTGGAGAACTCCGCCCTGGTGAACACCGCCTATCGCACCCTCCGGGATTCGATCGCTCGGGTCGAATACCTGATCGCGCTGGAGGAGGGGGCGGTGAAGGGAATCCCGCCCAAGGCCCCCCTGGATCTCCTGGAGGAGATGCTCCTAGTGCAGGAGGCGCTGGAGGCGGTCAAGGCATCCGCCCTCGACGCGGAGACGCGGAAGCGCCTCACGGACGAGCGCGCGCGACTCGCGGAGCGGCGGAGGGCGGAGGAGGAGCGGCTGCTCGACGTGGGCCGGGAGTGGGACGCCCTCGTCGACGGGAGCGGCGCCGCGTCGCGCGATCGAGACGACTTCCGGCGTACGCTGCTCGACCGCATGAAGGAAATCCTGGCCGTGCGCGCCTATCTGACCACGGTCATCAACGATCTGAGCGAAGCCCTCGGAGAGGAAACCCGTACCCATGTCCCGCATCGTCGGCATTGATCTCGGCACCACCAACAGCCTCGTCGCGTACATGGAGGGGGGCTTCCCCAAGGTCATCCCCGACGCTGAGGGGCACGTCCTCCTCCCTTCCGTGGTCGCGTTCACCGCTGACGGGATCCTGGTGGGAGACGCCGCCAAGCGGCAGCTCGTCCGGAACCCGGCCCGGACCATCTACTCGGTCAAGCGCTTCATGGGGAAGGGCTACGAAGACGTCAAGGAGGAGCTGCGCTACTTCCCCTTTCACGTCGTGCCGAGCGACGAGGTGGTGAGGATCAGGGTCGCCGACCGTGAGGTCACGCCGCCCGAGGTCTCCGCGCTGATCCTGAGGGCGCTGAAGGAGCGGGCCGAGGCCCACCTGGGCGAGCCCGTGACCAAGGCCGTCATCACGGTCCCCGCCTACTTCAACGACAGCCAGCGCCAGGCCACGAAAGACG
>JBBTEL010000062.1:0-4699 GCA_038042325.1 Candidatus Methylomirabilota bacterium | reverse complement strand
CCCTCCGCGTGGGTCCCCTCAGGCCCTCAGGTAGGCGTGGCGAACGATGTCCGATTCGCCGAGCTCGGCTGCGGTGCCCGCGCCGACGATCTCCCCCTTCTGAAGGAGATAGCCGTGGTGGGCGAGGGCCAGGGTCTTCCTGGCATTCTGCTCCACCAGGAACACCGTCGTCCCCTGGCGGTTGATCGCCTGGATCATCTCGAAGATCTGCTCGACCAGGAGCGGCGAAAGGCCGAGGGAGGGCTCGTCGAGCAGGAGGAGCTTCGGCCGCCCCATCAGGGCACGCCCGATGGCGAGCATCGCCTGCTCGCCGCCGCTCATCGTCGCCGCGATCTGCCGCCGCCGCTCCCTGAGGCGCGGGAACCGGTCGAAGATCTGCTCCAGCCGGCCCGCGACCTCGGCCGTCCCCCACTCGGCGAAGGCCCCCATCCGGAGGTTCTCCTCCGCCGTCATCTTCGGGAAGATCCGCCGTCCCTCCGGGACCACCCCGATCCCCCGCTTGACGATCTGGTCGGTCGTGAGGCCGTCGATCCGCTCCCCCCGGAAGAGGATGGAGCCCGCCACCGGTCGGACGAGGCCGAGGATCGTCCGGATCAAGGTGGTCTTCCCGGCGCCGTTCGGGCCCAGCAGACACGCGATCTTCCCCTCGCCGAGGGTGATGGAGACGTTTCGCAGCATGGGGATCTGGCCGTACCGGGTGGAGACCCCTCGGACCTCAAGCACGCGCCGACCCCTCCGTGCCCGAGCCGCGCCCGAGGTATGCTTCGCGCACCTCCTCGTTCCGGGCGACCTCGGCGAACGTCCCCTCGGCGATCTTCCGGCCGTAGTTGAAGGCCACTACGCGCCGGCTGACGCCCTCGATGACGAACATGTCGTGCTCGATGATGATGATACTGAGCCCCGGCATCTCCTCCCGTACGATCTGGAGATCCTTCATCAGCTCCACGGTCTCCTCGGGGCTCATGCCGGCCGACGGCTCGTCCAGCAGGAGGAGGCGCGGCTGGGCCGCCAGGGCCCGACAGATCTCCACCCGGCGGCGGTCGATCTGCGGCAAAGCCCCCACCGGATCGAAGCCCCGGTCCACGAGATCGGCGTTGAAGAGGCTCAGGAGGTGGGCGGCCTGCTTGAGGGCCTGGCGCACTTCGGAGAGCATCCGCGCGCGGCGAAAGAGTGCTTCCAGGAGGCCGCACCGGACGTGCGCGTGCATGCCGATCAGGACGTTGTCGAACACGCTGAGCCCGAGGCAGAGGCGGCTCGCCTGAAAGGTGCGGGCGATCCCCCGCTGGCAGATGACGTGGGGCTCGAGCCCGGGGAGGGGGGCGCCGCGAAACACCACCTCGCCGGTGGCCGGGACCAGGCCGGTCACGGCGTTGAAGAAGGTGGTCTTCCCCGACCCGTTTGGGCCGATGAGCCCCAGCGTCTCGCCCTCCTCCACGCCGGCGTCCACGTGGTCCACCGCCGTGAGCCCGCCGAACTGAACGGTGAGACCGCGCGTGGCGAAGAGGCTCACCGCGATCCTCCGCCGGCGACGCCGAAGCTCCCCGCCGGGCCCTTGAGGCCGTAGCGCCGCACCGTGGCGGGCCAGAGGCCCCGGGGCCGGAAGAGGAGCATGAGGACGATCACCGCGCCGTAGAGGAGCAGCCGGTACTCGTGGAGCATGCGAAAGCGCTCGGGGAGCGGGATCAGGAGGCAGGCGCCCAGGACGATCCCGGGGATCGAGTCGAGCCCGCCCAGGATGATGACAGACACCATGACCAGCGAGTAGCCGAAGTCAAAGTCAGGAGGCGACACGAACCCCACCATGACGGCATAGAAGGCCCCGCCCAGTCCGATGAAGAAGTTCCCGATGGAGAAGGCCAGCAGCTTGTACCGGGCCACCGAGACTCCGCTGCACTTGGCGGCGATCTCGTCGTCCCGGAGCGTGTTCAGGGTGAGCCCGACCCAGGAGTTGTAAAGCCGCCAGGCGAGCCACGTCACCAGCCCCGCCATGGCCAGCGCCGCGAAGTAGAAATTCGCGTGGGAGGGCAGCCTCATCCCGAAGAGCGTGGGCGCGCTGGTGAAGGCGTAACCGAACAGCCGGAGCGTCGGGATGTTCTTGATGCCCTGGGGGCCGCCGGTGAACTCCAGGTTGTTCATGAGGATGTTGAAGATGAACCCGAAGGCGATGGTCACGAGGGCCAGGTAGTGGCCGCGGACCTTCAGGATCGGGATGAAGAGGAGCGCGCCGACCACCATGGCCACCAGGGGCCCGATCGCAAAGGCCAGCAAGGGGGCGAAGCCGAGCCTCACCGTCAGGAGGCCGACCGTGTAGCCGCCGAGCCCGGCGAAGGCGGCCCCGGCCAGATTGATCACCCCGGCCGTGCCGAGCTGCATGTTCATCCCCTGCCCGATCGTCACATAGACGAGCGCCATCGTGGCGACGAACGTCCAGTAGGGGCTTGCCCGGAGGAAAAACGGGAGGGCGAGGGCCAGCACGGCGGCGCCCGCCAGGGCCGCGGCGCGGTGCGTCCTGAAGGCGGTCGCCACCCATCCCCACAGCCGGGGCGAGGTCCGCGCGGCGAGGAGCAGGATGCCGATGGCGGCGACGGTGAGGCCGACAGCGATCGGGCGCTCGGCCAGGAGCGCGGCCACCACCAGGACGAAGAGCCCCAGCTCGACCGCCCAGACCCCGATCAACGTCATCGCGCTCGCACCAGCTCCTTCCAACGGACGCCCGGCTTGTCGAGCGCCGGCTTTGCGGGCGCAACCCCCGGGGGGAGGAGTCGGAAGGGGGGCGGAGCCCCCCGCCGAGGATTCATACGCGCTCGACGGTCTTCTCGCCCAGGATCCCCGTGGGCTTGAACACCATGAAGATCATGACCACGGCGAAGGCCACCACGTCCCGGAACTCCGAGCCGCGGGGGATGAACGCGGCGGCCAGCGTCTGCAGGACCCCGAACAGCAGGCCGCCCAGTATCGCCCCGTACACGTTGCCGAGGCCGCCGATGGCCGCGGCCGAGAAGCCGATGACGCCCCCCATGATCCCCATGATGAAGTGGATCTCGCTGTAGTAGAGGCCGTTCAGGATGCCGGCGACCGCCGCCAGGGCCGAGCCGAGGAAGAAGGTGAAGTCCACCGTCCGGTTCAGGTTCACGCCCATCATCTGAGCGGCCTCGGCGTCCTGAGCCACGGCGCGCATGCTGGCCCCGACCCGCGTGCGGTTGATGATCAGGTCCACCAGCACCATCGCGGCCCCGCCGATGGCCAGGATCGCGAGGTTCTCGTGGCGGATGACGACCCCGCCGATCTCGAAGAGCCCCTGGGGGAGCATCGCCGGAAAGGGCTTGGGATCGGCGCCCCGGGGGTAGAAGATCAGGATCGCCTCCCGGATGACCAGGCCGAGGGAGAGGGTCGCGAGGAGCGTCATGAGCGGCGGGGCCTTCGCGAGCGGCTTGACGCACGCCCGCTCGGCTGCGACACCGATCAGGCCGGTGAGGACGAGGGCCCCGAGAAAGGTGAGGAGGAGGGCGACGGCCGGGTTCCCGATCCCGACCGCCGCCCAGAGGAAGGTCAGGCTGAGGCCGGCGAAGGCGCCCAGCGTGAAGATGTCGCCGTGGGAGAAGTGGATGACGTCCAGCACCCCGAAGAACAGGGTGAACCCGACGGCGATGAGGGCGTACATGACGCCCAGCATCAGGCCGTTGAAGGCCTGCTGGAGCACAACCTCGAGCGGCGGCATCAGGCGCGGGCGCTACGCCCGCTCGCGCTTGAACTTGAGCCCCGGCAGCTCGCGCTTGCCCGTGGCGTACTCCGAATCCTCCCAGACCACCCATTTGCCGTCCTGGGCGACGTGGGTGGTGATCAGGGGGACGGTGTTCTGGCCGTGCTCGTCGAACTCGACCGGGCCGATGATCGTGTCCGGCTTCCTGGTCCGCTTCAGCTTCTGGGCGACCTTGGGGCGATCCGGCCCAACCTCTTCGATGGCGTCGATCATGAGATGGGTAGCGACGTAGGCGAAGGGGCCGTAGGCCTCCGACGGCTCCTTGAAGTTCATCTTGGCGTAGGCCTCCAGGAACTTCTTGCCGCCCGGGAGCTTCTCGGTGGGCGCCCCTTCGACGAAACAGTAGACTCCCTCGGCGCTCGGCCCCGCCGTCTCGATGAAGGTGTCGGACTTGATCCCCGAGGTCCCCTGGAACTGGGCCTTGACCCCGAGCTTGTCCATCTGGACCTTGACCCGCACGCCGTCCGGCGTCAGCCCGCCGTAGTAGATGACCTCGGGCTTCTCGGCCTTGATCTTGGTCAGCTCCGCCGTGTAGTCCTTCTGGTCCTTAGCCGTCCCGGTCGTGGAGAGGATCTTCCCCCCGACCCGCTCCAGCCCCTCGGTGAAGTACTTGGCGTGGCCGCGCCCGTAGTCGGTGGTGTCGTGGATGATCGAAAACGTCTTGAAGCCGAGCTTCTTCACGGCGAAGTCGGCTGCGATGTGATTCTGGTTGATCATGGTGCCGTTGACGCGGGTGATCTCCATGTGCTTGTGGCCGTAGGTGATGTCGGGGAGCACCGCCCCCCAGACCATGGACGGCAGCCCGAGCTTGTTGAAGGTGTCCACCGTGGCGATCGCCACGACGCTGCAGTAGTGGGAAACGGAGGCGACGACCTCAGGATCCGAGCCGGCCTTGAGCGCGGCCTGCACCCCCACCGTGGGCTTGCACTCGTCGTCCAG
>JBBTEL010000061.1:2199-29667 GCA_038042325.1 Candidatus Methylomirabilota bacterium | reverse complement strand
CGCCCTGCTCTCCCCGCGGCTCCTCGTCGGCCGCCGGCGCTCCTGAAGGACCAGGACTCGCGCCCGGCCGCCTGCTCGCCCCGGAGGGTCATGCAGGTGCTGGTCGCCCGGGCCACCAGGCGGTCCCCTTCGTCGAGCACGTCGCACGCGACGAGGCCGATCATCCGGCCCCCGTTGACGACATCGGCGACGGCCCGGAGCCTGGCGTTCCACACCGGCCTCAGGAAGTTGATCTTCAGCTCCAGGGTGGTGAACGTCTCCCCCTCCTCCAGCGTGCTGGCGTAGGCGAGTCCCATGGCGGCGTCGGCGACGTCGCACAGGATGCCGCCGTGGAGCGTCCCCACGGGATTGGCGTGCCGCTCGGCCGCCTCGAACTCGACGACGGCCCGGCCGGGCTCGACCGACGTGGGCCTGAAGCCGATGAGCGTGGCGACGGGCGGGGGCGGGAGCTCCCCGCGCATCGACATCCGGATGAGATCGAGCATCTTGGGCATAGGGGGATCTCTCCTTAGCGGGAGCGCTTGACGAGCATGGCGAAGATCATGAAGTGGGTGACGTAAAGGGCCGGCACGATGAACGTGGGGATGTACCACGCCGAGCCCATATGGAGACCCGCGTTGAGCGGGATGCCCTGGTAGAAGGCGTAGAGTAGATCCAGCGTTCCCACGACGTTGAAGAGCCAGGCGAGGGGAATGCCCAGTACCAGGCGGCCCCGGAGCGCGATCATGGCCAGGAGAGCAAGGAGCCCGGCCAGGAGATCGCCGTACGCCGTCGGAAGCGCGAAGGCGCCGGGCAGGGTGGGCGCCACGACGGCGGGAACCAAGAAGACCAGGCCGAGGTGGCGGAAGGCGTGGGGGACGAGCAGCGGGATCAGCGCGTCGTGGAGGGGGAGCCGGGCCAGGGCCGGCGCCACGTACCACTTCGCGAGGAGCCCGTAGACCACCAGGCTCAGCAGGAACTGGACCCCGAAGATCTGAAAGCTATCCATATGGTACCCTCCCGTCAAGACTCTTTTATAAACGATTTTCCGGAGGACAGCCATGAGCGACGATCTGCTCGAAGTCATCAAGGATGGCGTGGCGGTGCTCACGCTGAACCGCCCCGACCGGCTGAACGCCATGTCCCGGCCGATGCTGGCGGCCATGCAGGAGGCCGTGGAGCGGCTCGCCGGAGACGCCGACGTGGGCGTCGTCGTTCTGACGGGCGCCGGCCGCGCCTTCTGCGCGGGCGGGGACGTCAAGGCCATGGCCGAGGGGAAGGAGTTCGGCGAGGCCCCGCTCGAGGAGAAGGCCCAGGAGCTCCGCTCGCGGATGGAGGTCTCGCGCTGGCTCCACGAAATGCCGAAGCCGACCATCGCCATGGTGCGGGGCGCCGCGGCGGGGGCTGGCCTCTCGCTGGCCCTGGCGTGCGACCTCAGGATCGCGGGCGACACGGCCCGCTTCGGCACCGCCTTCGCCCGCGTCGGGTACTCGGGCGATTTCGGCGGGAGCTTCTTCCTCACGCGGCTGGTGGGGACGGCGAAGGCGCGGGAGCTCTACTTCACCGCCGACCTGCTCGACGCCCAGGAGGCCCTCAGGCTCGGCCTGGTCAATAAGGTCGTCCCCGATTCGCGGCTCGAGGAGGAGACCCTGGCCCTGGCTTCGCGTCTTGCCAGGGGGCCGCGGATCGCCTACCGCTACATGAAGCGGAATCTGAACGCGGCCGAGAGCGGCACGCTGAAGGACCTGCTCGACCTGGAGGCCTGGAACCACACCCGCTGCGGGGAGACCGCCGACCACAAGGAAGCCGCGCGGGCCTTCGTCGAGAAGCGCGAGCCCGTCTTCCGCGGGCGCTAATCACCCTCGATCAGCGCGACGTTGGCCTCGCGCAGCGGCTTCAGGATGTGATCGCGGATCCACCGCCCGTCCCACCACTCGAGCGGCGTCACGGAGACGCCGTGGATCAGCACCTCGTAATGCAGGTGGTCGCCGAGGGCCAGGCCCGAGCTTCCCGTCCGGCCCAGGACCGTCCCCTTGTCCACCGTCTGGCCCTCTTTCACGTCGATGAGCGAGAGGTGGGCGTAGAGCGTCTGGAGGCCCAGCCCGTGGTCCAGGACCACGGTGTTGCCGTAGATCGTGAGCAGGCCGGCGAAGACTACGGTGCCCCGGTTGGCGGCGGGCACGGGGCTTTCCTTGACCGAGGCCAGGTCGTAGCCGAAGTGGACCTGCGTGTCCACGTCCTGGCCGCGGAAGCGGTAGCTCCGCGTCTCGGCGAAGTTGGAGAAGACCTTCGTGTTCCGGGGCTGGATGAAGGCGCCCTGCCAGAGGGGCTTCCCCTGGGTCTTGGTCGAGACGAGACGCTTGGCGTCCTCGGCCTGGCGGCGCTTGTCGCGGTTGACAGTGAGGAACGCCTGGAGCAGCTGATCGGGCGGAACGCTCCCTCGCTCGGGAAGCAATTCCGGGAGCTTTCGCTGTAGGAACTCATCCTTGAGCTCCACCGTGCCCGTCGGGAACTTCCGCGGCTTGATCTCGCTCGAGACGCTCCGTGACACGCTGTTGCCCGCTTCGTCCTGGGCGGACAGGACGATCAGCGAGGCAACGGGGAAGTCGAACGGCACGGCGACCATGGCCGCGTGGGTTCCCGCGTCGGTGACTCCAACCGCGAATCCCGGGAAGAAGATCCCGCCCACGTTCACGCCGGTCCGTGCCGCGCCCTTGGCGCGGTAGACGACGAGCCCGCCGCCGCCCTGGGCCAGGTACTGCGTGGCGGATAGAAGATCGAGCGTCGGCGGCGTCAGGTCCAGCGTGACCGGCTGGGTCAGGATCGGCCGGTCGTCCACCCGGATCGGGCGCCAGAAGCCGTCCTTCGCGTATACCTCCAGCGTGGCGCTGCCCTCCCGGAGACCGAGCGAGCGCCCCTCGACGGTGAGCGCCAGCCGCTGCTCGTTCTGCCGGGGCGGGGGAAACGCCTGTTGGATCGCCGTAACCTTTTGGGTTCCCTGGACGAGCCTGAGCTCGAAAGACGCCACACCCCCGCGCGCCGCGGTGAGCGTCAGCGTCAGCGGGGTCTTGAGACCAATGAAGGCGGGAGGGGGCACGAGCGCCGCGCGCACGCCGGGCACGGACTGGCGCCAGCCGAGGAACGAGATCGTCCCGACGACGACGAGCGACAGGATGAGGATGACGAGGAGCCAAGTCTTCCAGCCGGAGCGGGGCACGACGTGAATGATAGCATATTCTGATGGCAATCAAGGTGGGCTGCTGCGGCTGGCCGGTGGCGCCGGCGAAATACTTCGAGGCGCTGGGCCCGGTCGAGATCCAGGAGAGCTTCTACAACCTGCCACCTATCTGCCGGCAGCTCGACCTGATCCACTGCGTGGATCCCTTCCAGCGCCGCTCCGTGTGGGGCGAGCCGGCCTACTTCCACCTCCACGGCAAGGGCGGGTACCACTACCGCTACTCGGATGCCGAGCTGGAGGAACTCCGCGGGTTCTGCCGCGGGCCCCTCACCTGACCAGACCCGCTGTGTTTCGTCTCATCTACCCGGAGCCGGGACGCGGCGAACTTCTTCTTCGTTCGCGCCGCAGCCGTCTTCGTTTTCTCTCGAACTTCGGATCGAGTGAAATTGCCGTGCCGCGCGCTTCTTGCGCGGCGCCTGCTACGAGTTCCTCCTGCCCGTTCTCCGGATGATCCTGAGGAACTGCGCCGGTCTGACAATACGCACACCCCGGTAGCTCTTGAGGTCGAGGAGGTCCCGGTCGCCCGTCACCACGAAACCCGCCTCGGCCTCGACTGCGGCTGCAAGGAACTTGTCGTCGTCCGGATCGCGGCTCGCCTTGACCTTCACTCGTCCGGACACGAGCGCGCTTCCCTGCGCTAGTGCCTGGAGGAGCTCGGCGATCTCCTCTTCGGTCATCCAACGGAACTTGCGCAGCTTCTCATAGAACAGGGCGCGGCCGATCTCTTCGAGGATCTGGGGCGAGAGCACGAGCTCGAAGGCGCCGCGCTGCCAGGCGCGGATGATTTGATCTTCGTTACCGCCGCGGATGAGCGTAGCCGAGATGATGACGTTCGTGTCGAGGACAACCCTCATGCGGTCGCACGGCGCTTCACACGGCGTGCGGCCTCCACAGCCTCACGGACAACCTTGCGGATCCCCTTAGGCGGGACACCCTTGGTGCGGTTTTGAATCTCGTCGATGAGCGCAAGCGTACGCTCTTGCATGGCTGTTTTCCGGACCTCTCGCGTGTCGATGTAGAAACGGAGTGCCTCACGGAGCAGCTCGGACTTCGTGCGGTTCTCTTCCCGAGCGATCTGTTCTGCTCTTTTGAGCAGAGGCGGCGGGACGGAGATGGTGATCAGTTTTCGCGTACTCACGTCGAGAGCCTCCTTTCTTGTGTAATACATAGTATTTCAATCATAGCTGAAGGGCCTAGGTTGTCAAGCGGCCGCCGGCTGCTACGGCGGGTTCACTCTTACCAAGGCCCTGTACAAGTTCAACGGAGAGATCAGAGTCAACGGCGACCAGCAGACGAACCGCGTGGCACAGAGCGTCGTCATGGTGATCCTGGTGATCGTTCCTGTCTACCAGCTGGCGGCGCTCGCGGATGCTGTGATCGTCAACAGCATCGAGTTCTGGACGGGGAAAAACCCCATGACGGCCGGCCTCGAGCCCGAGATGCGGACGGTCTACCGGGGCGGCGAGCGGTACGTCCAGACCTTCATCCGCACCGCTTCGGGGAAGGAGATGCGGATTGAGTATTACAGGGAGGGTCGGCATGTCAACACCCTGGTCATCCACCACCAGGAGAATTCCCCGACGGTGACGGCCAACCTGCACTGGAGTGAGGGCCACCATGAGGTCTACCAGGTGACCGTGACCGAAGAGGACAACTATCTCATCGGGCACACCGACGCCACGGGCGCACAACGGCAGTGGAGCGCCAGCAGCACGCAGGTGGCAAAGGTCTCCAGCCAGGTGTGGACTTTCCTCGCCTCCCCCGTCGCGGTGGCCACCGGGCTCCCCGCGCCCCCAACTCAATAAGCATCCTTCCGGGCCCAGAACGGCCGCCCCTCCAGCGGGACGGGGGGGCCGGCCGTAGGGCTCGGGACCCGGCCTTCTCTTCGAGGCCCGCGGTCCGGCACCCGAGGGCGCGGAAGTGCTGGAACTAGAGGCGCAGGAACTTTCTCAGGGTGCGGACCCCGTTGCTGACGGCGCGTTGGGCTTGATCCAGCGGAGAGGAAGAGCCGGCGTGCAGTCGCACCCGGACCTCCGCGGTCTGTCCGGGGAGCACGTGAATCTGGCGCACCTCTGCGCTGAAGCGAGGGTGGCTCACCCGTAGACGATAGGGGCCTTCCGGCAAGGCATGGCGTGCCCGGCCGAAGGTGTTCGGCGTCAAGGTCGTGACGAGGGCGTTCTGGGGGGTCAGGATCTCGATGGTGGCGTTCGAGATCGCCTTCTGCGACTTGCTGTCCTCAACGATCGCGACGAGCTCACCTGTCACAGATGCAGGCTTCAAGAATTGCGGGAGAGAGAAAACAGCCCCGGCGATGGAGAAGAGTCCGGCCGTGAGCCCCACGATGGCCTGAAACCGCGGCAGCGAGACCTTCAGCACGGCTCACCCCCTCGATTGCAAGGATCTGTCACGTGGAGACACGCTGCTGTCCGCCAGCCGACCGACATGAGACCCATGCTAGTTGCCGAAGAGCTTGGTGAAGGAGTCCTTCACGCTCGAGGCGAATGCGCTGGTTCCATCCTTGATCTTCTCCCAGGTGCTCTTGTCCGCAGGTTCTGCCGGCTTGGGTGCCTCCCGAGGCGGCTCGCCGCCGACCTTGGTGCCTGCTTCGAGCCGCTTGGGCGAGGCGGCGACCATCGGACTCGCCTTGCGTGCGAGCATCGGCTCGTCGCGGAGCGTCGACTCGATCTGGATGATGATCTCCTCGGCGGTGGCGCGATCCCTGAGGAACCAGGGCCGCTTGGCGACGACGCGCATGCGCGACGTCTGCGTGGTCAGGCGGTCCAGCTCGATCTCGATGGTGCGATCCCCGGCCGAAGCCACGATGGTCCTGCCAGACTCGGTGGCCTCCTCCTCCGTCACCGTGATGTCCATGCGCTTCAGGGTTTTGAGCGTGGCCGCCCGGAGCCCCTCCTCGGAAGCCGCGAAAGTCTTATAGTAGATGCTGTCCATGATGTAGGAACTCCCCGTGCTGGCGCCGACGCCGACAAGCGTGAGCCCGACCGCGGCACAGCCTGAACTGCCAGCGGCTGCCAGGAGGAGGATCAGAAGGACAAGGTCTGCTCGCTTCATGACACGTAGCCTCTTGTTTCACCATCTGCTCAATGGGGACCTGGATGGCCTCCATCGGCTTGCCATCGGTGCAGGACTGCCTGCGAGAAGGAGCCAGGTTGCCGTTACCCTGCACCGGAACGATGGGGCTCCCTCGCCTAGGACACACTCCTATATGAGCAACTTCGCTGCCAGGACGGCCTTCTGAGGGAGGTGGCCTAAGGTGCTGAACAATATGGAGAAGCTGGAACCCCTCCTGTTAGGGAGCCCGGCCGGAAGGTGGCACGGGTGTAAAGAACGGTGCCGCAGTGAAAAGAAATGTCAGTAGAACCGGTAAACCGAATTGCGACCGCTGTCCCACAGTCGTGCTCCGCGCGTCGGGTGAGGTACTGCCAAGTGGGACCCCCGTGGAGCGGGGCGGCCTGGCCTTCGCGTGGGAGCCGCGGGGGGAGTGGACTGACGCTTCCGTGTGGGGCGACGTCCGCCGCTTCCTGCGCCTCCTGTCTTAGACGGTCCGCTCCAGGCCTTCCAGGGTCTTCAGGAGGCGCTCGTGGACCCCGTGGCCGATCACCTGCTCCTCCATCTCCTCGAACTTTCCGGCGAGCGCCAGCTGCTCGGGCTGGGAGAGGAGGCGCTCGGAGAGCGGGAGCAGCCCTTCGGTCTCCTTGGCGATGTGGCGCCGGAGCAGGTCCACGTAGTCGTGGGCCGCCGCGGCGAACAGGCGGCGCGCCTCCGGCTTCTCCCAGCCGGCGATCCCGTCGCTCATCCGGCGCACGGCGGTCCGTCCCACCTCGTGCTCCTTCAGGAGCTCGTCCACCGTTGCCTTGGCGTCGCCGGCCTTCGTCGCGAGCAGGGCCGGGAAGAGGATCTGCTCCTCCTTTCCGTGGTGGCACTTGTCGGCGAAGGTCTTGAGGAGGTCGAGGAGCGACTCGCCCCGCTCCTTCGGGACGGCCTTGCCGGCCTCGACCCCGAGGGCGAACGCCTCGAGGACGGAGAGCGCCCGCTCGATGATCACGTGCTCTTCCCTGAGATCCTCCGCGGCGGTGCGCGTTGCCCCGTGGTGATGATGGTGGTGCATATGGCTCATTGTGGTCCCCTTTCTGATTCTGGAGACTTCCGCATCCAGGATGCCAGATCGCGGAGCGGGGCGCTATGACGCAGATCAGCAGGGGGCGGGACCGCGGCTTGACACCCCCAGGGGGGTTTCGCTAGAGTGGGTCGGTGTCTAAGACCGTCTGGCTGGTTCCGTTTTTCCCCCTGCTCGGAACGCTCCTGAACGCGCTCTTCGGCCGGTGGATTGGCCGGCACGCCCATTGGATCGCCGTTCCCTCCATCGGCTGCTCCTTCCTCATGTCGTTCGCCATCTTCCTCCGCGTCTGGCGCGGCGAGACATTCACGGGGGATCTCTTCCCGTGGATCCAGGCCGGCGCGTTCAAGACGGCCGTCACAGCGCTCGTAGATCCGCTCTCCGCCGTGATGCTCCTCGTCGTGACGGGGGTCGGCTTCCTGATCCACCTCTACTCCGTCGGCTACATGCACGGCGATCCCGGCTACGCGCGGTTCTTCACCTACCTGAACCTCTTCGTCTTCTCGATGGTGATGCTGGTCCTCGCGGGGAACTTCCTGGTCCTCTACGTCTTCTGGGAGGCCGTGGGGCTCTGCTCCTACCTCCTGATCGGCTTCTGGTACGAGCGGAAAGCCGCCGCCGACGCGGGCAAGAAGGCGTTCATCGTCAACCGGGTGGGGGACTTCGGCTTCGGCCTCGGGGTGATGTACCTCTGGGTGGCGCTCGGCACTCTGGACTACGGCGAGGTCTTCGCCAAGGTCGGGACGCTTTCCCCCGAGACGGCAACGATCATCGCGCTCCTCCTCTTCATGGGGGCCTGCGGCAAGTCGGCCCAGCTCCCGCTCCACACGTGGCTGCCGGACGCGATGGAGGGCCCCACGCCGGTCTCGGCGCTGATCCATGCCGCGACGATGGTGACGGCCGGCGTCTACCTCGTGGCGCGGAGCCACGTCCTCTTCGAGCGCTCCGGCCTGGCACTCGACGTGGTGGCGTGGGTCGGGGGGCTCACGGCGCTCTTCGCCGCCACCATCGGCCTGGCCCAGACCGACATCAAGCGGGTGCTGGCCTACTCGACGATCAGCCAGCTCGGCTACATGTTCGCCGGCGTCGGGGTGGGCGCGTACGCCGCGGGAATCTTCCACCTCGTGACCCACGCGTTCTTCAAGGCGCTCCTGTTCCTCGGCGCGGGCAGCGTGATCCACGCGAGCGGCGAGCAGGATCTCCGGAAGATGGGCGGGGTCGCGCCGCGGATGGTCACGACGACGGTGACATTCTTCGTCGGCGCGGCCGGCCTCGCCGGCCTCCCGCCGCTGGCCGGCTTCTTTTCCAAGGACGAGATCCTGGCCTCCGCGTACCACGCGGGCCGCCCCGGGCTCTGGGCGCTCCTGCTGCTCGGCGTCTTGCTCACCGCGGTGTATATCTCCCGGGCCTTCATCCTCGCCTTCCGCGGCGCCCCCCGCATGTCCCAGGAGGTCGCCCGCCACATCCATGAGTCGCCCCGGGTGATGACCGTGCCGCTCGGCGTCCTTGCCCTGCTGACGGCCGTTGCCGGCGTGGCCGTCGGGATCCCGTCGGCCCACGGGACAGCGTTCGCGCGCTTTCTCTCCCCCGTGTTCCCCCTCGCCGAGGAGGCCGGCCACGGCGGGCTCTCGGCCCTGACGCTCCTGATCCTCTCCGTCATCGCCGCGGTGGCCGGGGTCCTGCTCGCGTGGCTGATCTACGACAGCCGCCCCGTCAACGCGGAGGCCATCGGCCGCCCGCGGAACTGGCTCCACGCCCTCGTCCTGAACAAGTACTACGTGGACGAGATGTACGACGCCCTCTTCGTCCGGCCGCTCGTCGGGCTCGCCGGCTTCTGCGCGCGCGTCCTCGACCTGGGGTTCGTGGACGGGATCGTCAACGGTGTGGGCCGGCTGGTCGTGGGCTGGGCGCGGTCCATGCGGCTCGTCCAGACCGGCTACGTCATGAACTACGCGCTCGCGACGCTCCTGGGCGCTGTCGTCATGATTGCATTCCTCCTGTCCCGATGAGGCCTTCCCCGTCGAGCGCTGCGTTCCTCGTAAGTTACCCCGGGCGTGTTCGAGCGCGGGCTTTGCCACGACCCGCGCCATCTGAAGTGGCGCGGGTGCCCGCAAAGGTGGCTCGCCTTCGCTCGCACGTTCCGTCGGGGAACAGGGGGGCGGAGCCCCCCTCCGAGCGAGGATGAACCCCCCGATCCTCTCGGCGGTGACCTTTCTCCCCGTGCTGGGGGCGGTGATCCTGGCACTTCTTCCGCGCCGGCGCGCGGCCCTCGTCCGCTGGTTCGCCTTCCTCGTCGCCGCGGCGACCTTCGCCGTCTCCCTCCTCCTCTATACCGGCTTCGACGCCGCGAGCGCCGACTACCAGTTCCCCGAGCGGCTCCCGTGGATGCCGTCCTTCGGGATCTCCTACCACCTCGGGATCGACGGCATCAGCCTGCTCCTGGTGCTCCTGACGACCTTCCTCTCGCCGCTGGCGCTCCTCTCCTCCTGGCGGGCGGTGGAGGACCGGGTCAAGGAGTTCTCGATCACCATGCTGCTCCTCGAAACGGGGATGCTCGGGGTCTTCGTCAGCCTGGACCTCTTTCTGTTCTACATCTTCTGGGAGGCCATGCTGATCCCCATGTACCTCATCATCGGGATCTGGGGCGGGCCCGCCCGGATCTACGCGGCGATCAAGTTCATCCTCTACACCCTGACCGGCTCCGTGCTTATGCTGGTGGCCATCCTGGCGCTCTACTTCCAGCACGGCGCCGCCACGGGCACCTACACCTTCGACCTCCCGGTTCTCGCGCGCTACGTCGTCCCAGGGGGCGCGCAAGTCTGGCTCTTCCTGGCGTTCGCGGTGGCCTTCGCCATCAAGGTGCCGATGTTCCCGTTCCACACCTGGCTCCCCGACGCCCACGTGGAGGCGCCGACCGCGGGCAGCGTGATCCTCGCGGGAGTCCTCCTCAAGATGGGCACCTACGGCTTCCTCCGCTTCTGCCTGCCGCTGTTTCCCCAGGCGAGCCTGGCCTTCGCCCCCTGGATCTTTCTCCTGTCGCTGGTCGGCATCGTCTACGGCGCCTGGGTCTGCATGGTCCAGCCGGATCTGAAGAAGCTCGTGGCCTACTCCAGCGTGAGCCACCTGGGCTTCGTCGTGCTCGGCCTCTTCACCCTCACCCCGCAGGGGATCGTGGGCGGCATCATCCAGATGGTGAACCACGGGCTCTCCACGGGGGCGCTCTTCCTCATGGTGGGGATCCTCTACGAGCGACGCCACACGCGGCTCATCGCCGACTTCGGCGGGCTCTGGAAGGCGATCCCGGCCTTCTCCGTCCTCTTCATGATCGTGTCCCTCTCCTCGCTGGGCCTCCCCGGCCTCAACGGGTTCGTCGGCGAGTTCCTGATCCTGGTCGGCGCCTTCGCGTGGGCGTCCGGCCAGTCCGCCGCTCCGGCCGCCTACCTGGTGCCGGTCCTGGCGACCAGCGGGATCGTCTTCGCGGCGGTGTACCTGCTCTGGATGTACCAGCGCGTGTGTTTCGGGGAGATCACGAGCGAGGCGAACCGCGGGCTCGCCGACCTGACGGGGCGCGAGTGGGCGGTGCTCCTGCCGGTGCTCCTCTTCATCGTTTGGATCGGCGTGTACCCGCGTCCCTTCACGGGGATGACCGAGGCGAGCGTCCAGGCGCTCATCACCCAGGTCCAGTCCAAGGTCGCCGCGGCGCCGGGAGGGCGCTGATGCCCGGCGCCCTGGCGCCCCTGGCCCCGCTGCTGCTGGTGGCGGCGACGGCCGCCCTGGTGATCCTGCTCGATCTGCTCCCGCCCCGCGAGCGGAAGGGGCACCTCGCCGTCGTGGCGCTCGTCGGGGTCGTGGCCGCGCTGTTCGCGGCCCTGCTGCTCTGGGGGCGGGAGGGGCGCGCATTCGGGGGGATGCTCCTGCTGGACAACTTCGCCGTGTTCCTCGACGTGGTGATCTGCTACGCGACGGCGCTGGTCCTCCTCCTGTCCATGGACTACCTCCGCCGCAACGGGATGGAGACCGGCGAGTACTACATCCTGGTGCTCCTCGCCACGCTGGGAATGATGCTGATGGCCCAGGCCGCCGACCTGATCGTGATCTTTCTGGCCCTGGAGCTGATGTCGCTGTCGCTCTACGTGCTCGCCGGACTTTTCCGGGGGAGACTGACGTCGGCAGAGTCGTCGATGAAGTACTTCCTCCTGGGCGCCTTCGCCACGGGCTTCTTCGTGTACGGGATCGCGCTGATCTACGGGGCCACGGGCACCACGGCGCTGGATCGGATCGCCGCCGCCTCCGGCGGGCTCCAGCGGGACCCGATGCTCCTGATCGGGTTCGGCCTGCTCCTCGTGGGGTTCGGCTTCAAGATCTCGTCGGTGCCGTTCCACATGTGGGTGCCCGACGTGTACGAAGGCGCGCCGACGAGTGTCACGGCCCTGATCGCCACGGGCTCCAAGGCGGCGGGGTTCGCCGCCCTCCTGCGCGTCCTCTTCTCGACGTTCAAGGTCGCCCAGCCGGACTGGGCCCTGCTCCTCTGGGTGGTGGCCGTGCTCACGATGACCCTCGGGAACGTGATCGCCATCGCCCAGTCCAACCTCAAGCGGATGCTGGCCTACTCCTCGATCGCTCACGTCGGGTACATGTTGGTCGGGGTGGTGGCCGGTGGAGCTCTCGGGGCGGGAAGCGTGCTCTTCTACCTGCTGGTCTACACCTTCACGACGGTGGGGGCCTTCGGGTCGATCCTGCTCCTCGAGCGGGGACGCCGGGAGGCGGTGGAGCTGGACGACTACGCGGGGCTGGCCACCCGCCACCCGGTGCTGGCGCTCACGCTGGCGCTCTTCCTCCTCTCGCTCGTGGGGATGCCGCCGACGGCGGGCTTCACGGGCAAGTTCTACCTCTTCGGGGCCGCCGTCCGCTCGGGCTACATCTGGCTGGCGATCATCGCCGTCCTCAACTCGGCCCTGGCCGCGTACTACTACCTCCGGGTCGTCGTCTACATGTACATGCGCGAGCCCGAGGGCCTCCCCACCCAGCCGGCGCCGTCCTTCGCCGGGCGCCTGGCCCTGGGGGTCGCGCTCTGGGGCGTCTTCCAGCTCGGCCTCATGCCCGCGCCCGTCCTGGACCTCGCTCAGGCCGCGGTGGCCCCGCTGTTGCGCTGAAGACTTTGGGCGTCCGGCTCCCGTACCGCGGCTGGCTCTTCGATCTGGACGGCACGGTGTACCGCGGCGAAGGCCTCATCCCGGGCGCGGCGGAGGTCATCGCGGCGCTGCGCGCGGCCGGCCGGCGCGTGGCCTTTCTCTCCAACAAGCCCATCCAGACCCGGGACGACTACGCGGCCAAGCTGACGCGTCTCGGCATTCCCACCCGGTCGGAGGACGTCGTCAGCTCGTCCCTCGTCCTGGCCCGCCACCTGGTGCGAACGGATCCCGGCGCCGCCTGCTTCGTCATCGGCGAGCCCCCGCTGATCGGGGAGCTGAAGGCCCATGGGTTCGAGGTCCGCGCCGACGACAAGGTTCGCTGGGTCGTGATCGCCTTCGACCGGACGTTCACCTACGCCAAGCTCAACACCGCGCTCCAGGCGGTGAAGCGCGGGGCCCGGCTCATCGCCACGAACCCGGACCGGACCTGTCCCGTTGCCGACGGCGAGATCCCCGACTGCGCGGGCATGATCGCGGCCGTGGAGGCCGTCACCGGCAAGACGGTCGAGCTGATCGTCGGCAAGCCGTCTCCCCTTATGCTCGAAGTGGCGCTGGAGGTGCTGGGGCTTGCCGCGTCGGAAACGGTCATTGTCGGTGACAGGATCGAGACGGACGTGAGCATGGGGAAGGCCCTGGGACTGGGCACGGTCCTGGTCCTCTCGGGCGTTACTGCCCCCGACGATCCCCGGATCGCCGAGCTCAAGCCCGACCACGTGCTGGGGTCGATACGGGAGCTGCTTACGTCGTGAACCATTCCGGGCGCGTTCGGGCGCCGGTTTTGCCGGCGCAATCCTCGGGGGGAGGAATCGGAAGGGGGGCGGAGCCCCCCTCCGAGGAAGCATGACTCGGCTGGCCGGGATCGAAAACCAGCAGTTCGACGTTTTGATCATCGGCGGCGGCATGGCCGGAGCGGGAGTGGCGCGGGACCTGGCGCTCCGCGGCGCCTCGGTAGCCCTTTTCGAGAAGGCCGACTTCGCCTACGGGACGACCTCCCGCTCTTCGAAGCTCATCCATGGGGGGCTCAGGTACCTCGAGCTCTTCGATTTCAAGCTCGTCCGGGAGTCGCTGCGCGAGCGAGAGACGCTGAGCCGCCTGGCGCCCCACCTGATCCGCCCGCTGCCGTTCCTGATCCCGATCTACCGCGGCGCGCGCCCGGGCCTCATCAAGGTGCGGATCGGTCTCGCGCTCTACGACTGGCTCACGCCAGGCAAGGCGACGGACCACTACCGGGTGATCCGGCCGGAGGCCGCGCTGGCGCTGGAGCCCGAGATCCGCGCCGAGAACCTCCGGGGCGCGGGGTACTACTTCGACGATCTCCTGCTCTCTCCCGAGCGCCTGTGCCTGGAGAACGTCCTCTCGGCCTGCCGTCACGGCGCCCGGGCGTTCAACTACGTGACGGTCGAGGAGGTCCTCAGGGGCCCCAAGGGCATCGAGGGCCTGGCCGTCCGCGATCTTCTGACGGATCAGGTTCGCCGCGTGAGAGGTCAGGTCATCGTCAACGCGGCCGGCCCCTGGGTGGATCAGATCCGGGCGCTGGCCGGCGTCCAGGACCGCGGCGCCCACGTCATCCGGACCACCAAGGGCGTTCACTGTCTACTGCCGCGGCTGACCGAGCGCGCCGTGTACCTCCCGGCGCAGGATGAGCGGATGATCTTCGTGATCCCGTGGCGCGAGTTCTCGCTGGTGGGGACGACGGACACCGACTTCGACGGCAACCTGGACCGCCTCTGGGCCACGAAGGATGAAGTGACGTACCTGCTGGAAGAGGTCCGGCGCGTCCTCCCTGACCGGCGCGTGACGGCCGACAACGTGCTGTACACCTACGCGGGGGTCCGGCCGCTGACCCACGAGCCGGGAAAGTCTCCCTCGAAGGTGTCCCGCCAGCACCGGGTGTGGGTGGAGGGTCCGGGCGGAAAGTTCCTCACGATCACGGGCACCAAGCTGACCTGCTTCAGGAGCCTGGCCGAGGAGGTGTCGGACCTCGCGATGGAGCGGCTGGGGCGCCGCGCTGCCGCCCGCACAGCGCACCTCACGCTTGAGGGGGTGGATCAGAGCGCGGGGCGGGTGGAGGCGCGGGCGTGGATGGACGTCTCGGGGGAGATGGCGGCGACGGGGCTCCGGCGGGAGACGCTCGAGCGGCTCGTCGAGACCTATGGGCGCAACTACGTCCGCGTCCTGGACCTCGCTCGGAAACTCCCCGACGGCGCCGAGCGGCTCTGCCCCCGAAACCCGGAGATCGTCGCGCAACTGCATTACGGCGTCGCGGAGGAGCTGACCATCTCCCTCCAGGACTTCCTACTCCGCCGCACCGGCATCGGCACCAGCCCCTGCCAGGGCCTCGACTGCGCCGGGCCCATCGCGGCCCGCATGGCGGATCTCCTGGGGTGGAACCCCCGGCGGCGGGAGGCGGAGCTCGCCGCCTTCCACGATCAGGTGAATCAGAGCCACCGGTTCCGGCAGACGTGATATATTTTTGGGCGCCCTGCCGCCGGTCGCCGTCATCCTCTTCATGCAGCGGTGGTTCGTGAAGGGCCTCATCGAGACCGAGAAGTGAGCCCGGGGACCATCCTCGCTGCGGCGCTGGGCCTGGGTCTCCTGGCCGTCGTCGCCCGCCCGGCCGCCGCCCACGCGGCGGGAAGCCTGCTGGCGGCTCATCGGGGGGGCGCCCAACTCTGGCCCGAGAACAGCCTCCTCGCGTTCAGGAGCGCCATCGCCCTGGGCGTTGACTTCCTCGAGTTCGACGTCCACCTGAGCCGGGACGGCCAGGTGGTGGTGATTCACGACCCGACCCTGGAGCGGACCACGACGGGAACGGGCGCCGTGAGCGACCGGACGCTCGCCGAGCTCAGGACGCTGCGCCTGAAGGGCAGGGACGGGAAGGTGACGGAGGAGCTGGTGCCGACGCTGGACGACGTCGCCCAACTGGCAGCGCCGACCCCGCTCCGGCTCCTGCTGGAGATCAAGGTGGACGCGCGCGGCGGCCGTTATCCCGGGATCGAGGAGAAGGCGCTCGCGATCCTCGATCGTCACGGGATGGCCAGCCGGACGATCGTCATGGCGTTCGAGGAGGAGACGGTCCGTCGGATTCGGAAGCTCCGGCCCGACGTGACGGTCGGCGGGCTCTTCTGGCCGAAGGGTCTGGCCGAAGCGCGCTCCACGGTCGAGCGGGAGATCGACGGGCTCCAGAAGCTGGGCGCCCGCTTCATCGGGCTTCACCAGGAGCTGGTCACCACCGAGGTGGTCACGCAGGCGGCGAAGGCTGGGCTCCTCCTCGGGGTGTGGACGGTCAACGACCCGGGAGCCATGAAGCGGTTCATTGAGATGGGCGTGGGCATCCTCATCACCGATCGCCCCGACGTAGCTCGGGAGCTGCTCCGCCGATGACGGCGAGGCGCTTCGTGCTCGCCCTGGATCAGGGCACGACCGGCACCACGGCGCTGGTCGTGGACGCGGAGGGCGAGGTCCGCGGGCGCGGTTACGCGGAGTTGCCGCAGCACTTCCCGCGGCCGGGCTGGGTGGAGCACGACCCCGAGGAGATCTGGAAAACGACGGAGCATGCCGCCCAGCAGGCTCTGGCGGCGGCTCGCGTCGGCGCGTCGGAGGTCGCAGCGATCGGGATCACCAACCAGCGTGAGACCACGGTGCTCTGGGACCGGAAAACGGGTCACCCCATCCACCGGGCCATCGTCTGGCAGTGCCGGCGCACCGCCGGGCTCTGCGAGGCTCTCAGGTCCGACGGCCTCGAGCCCCTCTTCAGGCGGAAGACGGGCCTCGTGCTGGACGCCTACTTCTCCGGGACCAAGATCCGCTGGCTCCTCGACGAAGTTCCCGGCGCCCGCGAGCGGGCCGAGGACGGCGGGCTGGCGTTCGGCACCGTGGATTCCTGGCTCCTCTGGAGGCTCACCGGCGGCCGGCGGCACGCCACCGATCCCTCGAACGCGTCCCGGACCCTCTGCTTCGACATCCGATCGCTCGCGTGGGATCCCGAGCTGGCCGCGGCTCTGGCGGTCCCGATGGGCGTCTTTCCCGAGGTGAGGCCCTCGGCGGGAGTGTTCGGCGAGACGGTGGACCTCGGGTGGCTGCCCGCCGGAATCCCTCTGGCCGGGATCGTGGGAGACCAGCAGGCGGCGCTCTTCGGCCAGGCGTGCTACGAGCCGGGAATGGCCAAGAACACCTACGGGACCGGCTGCTTCATGCTCCTCAACACCGGGCCCACACCGGTGCCGTCGAAAGAGGGCCTGCTCACCACGGTGGCCTGGCAGGCGGGCGGGACGACTACGTACGCGCTGGAGGGGTCGGTCTTCATCGCTGGCGCCGCGATCCAGTGGCTCAGGGACGGCCTCGGCTTGATCGCTCACGCGGCGGAGAGCGAGAAGCTCGCCCTATCGGTGGAAGATACCGGCGGCGTGTACCTGGTCCCCGCCTTCGTGGGGCTCGGCGCCCCCTACTGGGACATGTACGCGCGGGGGACGATCGTGGGGATCACGCGCGGCACCGCCCGGGCGCACATGGTCCGGGCGGCGCTGGAGGCGATCGCCTACCAGAGCCGGGACGTGCTGGAGACCATGGCGGGCGAGGCCGGCGTTAGGCTCCGGTCGCTCCGCGTGGACGGGGGAGCGGCGGCCAACGACTTCCTCTGCCAGTTCCAGGCCGACCTGCTGGACGTCCCCGTCCTGCGGCCGTCGGTGACCGAGACGACGGGGCTCGGTGCGGCCTACCTGGCCGGCCTGGGAGCCGGGCTCTGGAAGCCCGCGGAGCTGGCGGGGCGGTGGAGACTCGATCGGCAGTTCACTCCCGCGATGGACGAGGGGCGCCGGAGCGCGCTCTATGCCGGCTGGCGGCGGGCTGTGGAGCGGGCCCGCGGCTGGGCGCAATGAGCGCGACTCAGATCGGGCGAAGAAGGAACATCGAGCGATGTTCCGGCGGGGCACGGGCGTGGCGACAGCCCGGGGTGCCCGTGCCCTGATAAATGAAAGGAGAGACACCATGAAACGCACGACGTGGACCGTGGCGGCGCTGCTGCTGGCCGTAGTGCTGGGGGGGGCCGGCCTGGCCCTGGCGCAGGCCCCCATCGAAGACGAGCTGGTGCTGCAGACGCCGGTCTCCAAGTTCATCGTGGACGCGGCGCTGAAGGCCTTCGCCCAGTACGCCAAGGAGAAGTGGAACGTGACCCTGAAAACCTCCGCCCTCCACGCGGGCACGCCCGTATCCTACGGCAGGATCGTGGAGTGGAAGGGGAAGCCCGAAGTAGACATCTTCTGGGGCGGAGAGTCGGCGCTCTTCGACAAGCTCGCCGAGCAGAAACTCCTGGCGAAGGTCGAGATCTCCAAGGCCGCGTGGGACTCGATCCCGGTCTCCATCGGAAGGCCGAAGCCGATCCCCCTGAAGGACCCCAACGGCTTCTGGGTCGGGACCGCGCTCGAGCCCTACGGCCTCGTCTACCATCCCAAGGTCCTGAAGCGCCTCGGTGTGCCCGACCTCAAGGACTGGGAAGACGTCCTCAACCCGAAGCTGAAAGGCAACGTGGCCCAGTGCGCCCCGACCCGCTCGTCCTCCTCCCACGCCACCTACGAGATCATCCTCCAGGAGAAAGGGGACGCCAAGGGGTGGGAGTGGCTCCAGCGGCTCGCGGCCAACTCGGGCATCTTCACCGCCCGGAGCCGAGACGTGCCGTCGGTGGTGGCCAAGGGCGAGTTCGCCGTCGGCTTCGCGGTCCCATCCTACATGGCCTTCGAGGAGAAGCTGGCGGGTTTTGACATCAAGTTCGTGGCGCCGAAGAACGCCTTCGTGACACCGGAGCCCATGGGGATCCTGGCGGGCGCCAAGCATCCCAAGGCCGCCCGGGCGTTCGTGGAGTTTCTCCTGACCGAGCAGGGGCAGCGGGTGTTCATGGAGCGCGGCCTCTTCCCCATCACCCCCAAGTACAAGGTCCAGGGCCCCCCCGGCTCCACCGCGGAGCTGGCGGTCGAGTTCACCGGCGGGGTGCGTTCCTACTTCGACGCGCCGGTCTCCAACATCTACGACGACGACATCGCGCAGAAGCGCTACAAGGAGGTCAACGAGCAGTACCGGAAGGACATCGAGGCGGTCCTCGACGACCTGAAGAAGAAGTACTAATGACGAAGACGTGAAGATCGTCCTGCGCGGGGTCGCGAAGAGGTTCGGGAGCGTCACCGCCGTCGATCGGGCGAGCCTCGACGTCGGCGACGGGGAGCTCTTCACGCTGCTCGGCCCATCGGGCTGCGGGAAGACGACGCTCCTGCGCCTCGTCGCCGGCTTTTACCAGCCGGACGCCGGCGAAGTCGTGTTCGGGGACCGTGTCGTCAACGCGCTTCCTCCGTATGCGAGGAACATCGGCATGGTCTTCCAGAACTACGCGCTGTGGCCCCACATGAGAGTCTTCGCCAACGTGGCCTACGGGCTCCGCCTCCGGAAGCTCGGCCGGAGCGAGATCGAATCGCGCGTGATGGAGGGGCTGAGAAAAGTCAACCTCTCGGGCCTGGAGGGGCGGTATCCGGGCCAACTCTCGGGCGGCCAGCAGCAACGGGTCGCGCTGGCGCGCGCCCTCGTGCTGAATCCGGATTTCCTCCTCCTGGACGAGCCGCTCTCCAACCTGGACGCGAAGATCCGCGTCCAGGTCCGGGCCGAGATCCGCAAGCTCCAGAAGGAGCTCGGCATCACCGCCCTCTACGTCACCCACGACCAGGAGGAGGCGCTCTCGCTCTCCGACCGGGTAGCGGTCATGCGCGACGGCAAAGTGTTGCAGGTCGGGACGCCCAAGGAGCTCTACGAGCGGCCGCTGACGCGGTTTGTCGCCGATTTCGTGGGGACCAACAACTTGCTCCAGGGTACCGTCAAGGAGCGGCGAGGGGAGGAGCTTCTCGTGGAGACGGCGCTGGGGGTCTTCCGCGCGATGCCGAACAGCGGGATCGGGCCCGGCGACGCCTGCGTGCTGGCCATCCGGCCCGAGAACATGGCGATCGGGAGCGGACCGGCGGCGGCGTCCGATGGCAACGTGATTCGGGGGAGGGTGACCTTCGCCTCCTATCTCGGCAACACCCTCCGCTACGACGTGGAGGTGGAGCGCGGACAGGTGGTCAAGGCCGACATCCGCGACCCCTGGCACCACGAGCCGTTCGCCCTGGGGCAGGGCGTCACGGTTTCCTTCCCCCCGTCGGTAACGCTCGCCATCGCCGATGACGCCGCCTGACGGCCGGGCCGCCGTCCTCCGCTCCGTGCCGGGGCAAATGACGAGCCAGACAAGGCCCGAGGGAGGAGCCGACCGGAGCGTACGCGGTTGTACGTGAGGATCGGCGACGACCGAGAACGCCGTATGGCGAGGTCAGTTGTCCCGGCACTCGCGGCGCCGGGCCGGTGGGTGAGAGTCCTGCCGGCACTCGGCGTGGCGCTCATCTGGGCGTTCCTGATCGTCTTCCTCGTCTATCCACTCCTCCGACTCTTCTACGATGCCTTCACCGATGACGCGGGGCGATTTACCCTGCTCAATTTCTACGAGTTCTTCACGGACCGCTTCTACCTCCGGTCGCTCTGGAACTCCATCCTCCTGGGGCTCGGGACCGTCGCCGCCACCTCGGTGCTGGGCGTCGCGATCGCCTTTCTCCTCGTCCGGTACGACTTCTGGGGACGAAGCCTCTTCTCCTACCTGACGCTGATCCCGATCATCTCGCCGCCGCTGGTGGGGGTGCTCGGGTTCACCTTCATCATGGGGCGGGCGGGCACGATCAACGTCTTCCTGATGGATTACCTGGACCTGCTCACGCCCATCAACTTCGTGTACGGGATCCACGGCGTGCTCCTGGTGGAGACCTTGCACCTGTTCCCGATGATCACCCTGAACGTCGTGGACGCGCTCGGCAAGGTGGACCCGTCGCTCGAGGAGGCGGCGGAGAGCGTCGGCGCGCGGGGCTGGCGGAAGACCTGGAGCATCACGCTCCCCCTGACGACGCCAGGCTATATGGCCGGCGCGCTCCTGGTCTTCATCTGGACGTTCGCCGACTTCGCCACCCCGCTGATCCTGGGCGTCCACGACCTGCTGGCCTCCCAGGCTTACCTCAACATCGTCCAGTTCGTGGACCGGCGCCTCTTCCGGATGGGGATCGTGATCTCGGCCCTCATGGTGATCCTGGCCGTGCTCTTCCTGATCGCGGCCAAGCAGTACGTGGCCATCAAGGACTACTCCTCGCTGGCCTACTCCAAGGTGGAGCGGCGGCGCCTGTCCCCGGGGAAACAGACCCTGGTGGTCCTGTTTCTCTCGTTCGTGATGCTGCTCTCCTTCATCCCCTACATCGGGGTGACGCTGGCGGCCTTCGGAAAAGGGTGGTCGCTGACCCTCGTCCCCCTCCAGTACACGCTCCAGTACTTCGAGCGGGTCATCGTCGAGACGCCGAAGTACATCCTGAACAGCTTCCTCTACTCGGGGATCGCGGTGGGGCTCTGCATCGTGGTCGGGGTGCCCATCGCCTGGATGCTCGCCCGAACCCGCCTGCCGGGCAACGGCGCCTTGGACGCGCTGAACACGCTGATCCTGGCCATCCCGGGCACCGCCATCGGCATCGCCTACATCCGCGCCTTCCACGTGGAGATCCCGGGGCTCGGCGTGACCCTCACGAGCCTCTGGATCATCATGCCCCTGGTGCTCGCGGTGCGCCGCCTCCCCTACACGGTGCGCGGGAGCTACGCCTCGCTCCTGTTGGTCCATATCTCCATGGAGGAGGCGGCGGCCAACGTCGGCGCCACGACCGTCCAGACGTTCCGGGACATTACGCTGCCGTTGATCTGGAAGGGGGTCCTGGTGGGCGGGCTCTTCTCATTCATGACCTCGCTCCAGGAGGCCTCGGCCACGCTCTTCCTCTCTCTCGGCGGGTGGGAAATGATGACCGTGGGAATTTTCAACTTCTACATCGCAGGGAGCGCCAACGAGGCGGCGGCCCTGGGCTTCATCCTGATCGTGGTGGCGGCCGCCTCCCTGATCGTGATCAATAAGGTGGCCGGGACGCGCATGGGCGGCATGTTCGGCTAGCGCCACCACCCTTTGTACCAAACCCACGGTCGGCGACGCGTGAAATTCTCCATGAGATCAATTGGTTTCACCCCTTGCCTCGCGGGTTAAGCTGTGCTAGTGTTCCTGTTCACATGGCTCCCGGAGGCGGCCGGTCGTCATGGCGAGGGGTGGGTTCCTACGCCTTTGTCGGAACAACCTTCGTCGCGTGCATCGTGGTCGGGCTCGCCGGGGGCTACTGGGCGGATCGGTGGCTTGGCACGGAGCCGTGGTTGCTGTTGGTCGGGCTCGGAACCGGCATCGCGGCAGGGTTCATAAACCTCTTTCGCGCGATCAAACAGTTGAGCGGATCCGATGATGAAGCACGGTGATCTGTCCAGCCGCGTGACCTGGAGCGGACTCGCGGCCGTCGTCGCGCTCAGCGCGGTGGCCGGCTGGGCGGCCGGCGTCGAAGGCGCGGCGGGGGTGGCCGGGGGGGGCGCCGTCGCGCTGCTCAATTTCCGCTGGCTCGCTCGCAGCGTGGCGAACGTCGTCGCGCTCGTGCGGGACGGCGGCTCGGGCGGAGCGGCCCTTCGCGGCGCGTGGCTTCGCCACCTTTCGACGGTTGGCGCCCTCGGACTGCTCCTGGGGAGCGGCTGGACCCATCCCCTCGCCGTGATCGCTGGCCTGTCAGTCTTACCGCCGATCCTGATCGCCGAGGGTCTCCGCGCCGCACGAGAAGTGGACTGAGGTCATGGGAAGCCTCGAGCATCCCCCCATCTTCGAAATTCCGGGGATTCCGGACCACGTGACGTACACGTGGGTCGTGATGGTGATCCTGGCAGGCCTCGCGCTTGTCGCATCTCGGCGCCTCGAACTCGTCCCGAGAGGGCTCCAGAACTTCATGGAAATCGTGCTGGAGCAGTTCCTGACCCTCATCGATGACGTCCTGGGCCACGAGGGTCGCCGGTACCTCCCGCTCTTGGCGACGCTCGGACTGTTCATCGTCACGTCGAACCTCATGGGCCTCGTGCCGGGGCTGGTGGCGCCCACGGCGAGCCTCAATACCACGGCGGCCTGCGCGCTGATCGTCTTTTTCGCCTATCACTGGATCGGCATCCGGAAGCAGGGCATTCGCGCGTACGCGCGGCACTTCATGGGGCCGGTGGTCTGGCTCGCCTGGCTGATGATCCCCATCGAGATCGTCAGTCATCTGGCCCGGCCGCTCTCGCTGTCGCTCCGGCTCTTTGGCAACATGACCGGCGGGCACATCCTGCTCGCGGTCTTCTTCTTCCTCATGGGGTTCGATGGGATGCTGGGCTGGGCGCTGTCGGGCTCGCTGGGGGGCATTCTCCTCGGCGCCCCCGCGGCGCTGATCATGGTCGTGTTCACGGTCGGATTCCTGTACCCGTTGAAGATCCTCGTCGCATTCCTGCAGGCGTTCATCTTCGTCATGCTTTCGATGCTCTACATTGCCGGCGCCATTGAGGAGGCCGAGCATCACTAATGGACATCCCATCACAGAAGGAGGGCAGTCCGTGCGACGCTCACTCGTCTTCGCGTTGATGACCGTGCTTGCGGTCCCCGGGGTGGCTCTCGCGGCCGAGCCGACAGGCGGCGAGAACTGGCTTAAACCATTCGCGGCGCTCGCGGCGGGGATCGGGATGGCGATTGCCTCCGGATTGTGCGGTCTCGGGCAGGGGCGGGCGACCGCCAGTGCCGTGGACGCCATGGCGCGCCAGCCGGGTGCCGCCGGGCGCATTCAGACCGCGATGATCATCGGTCTCGCCCTCATCGAGTCGCTCGCGCTGTACGTGCTCGTGATGGGGATCCTGCTGTTGTTCGTCAAGTGGCCCGCGTAGGGTAGCGCGACGCGCGGGCATCCAGCCGGATGCCCGCGGGGAACGTCCATGACGCCTCGGCCGAGCTTCAAGATTCCCAAGATCCCGGAGATGACCATCCGTCGTCTCTCGGTGTACACGCGCTGCCTGCTCCAGCTGGAGGAGGACGGCGTCAAGACCGTCTCCTCCGAGGAGCTGGCGGAGCGCTTCAGCCTCAACTCCGCCCAGGTGCGGAAGGACCTGGCCTACTTCGGCGAGTTCGGCGTCCGCGGCATCGGGTATTACGTATCGGGGCTGAAGGCCGAGCTGCAGAAGATCCTGGGGCTCGATCGGGAGTGGCAGGTGGCGCTGGTGGGGTTCGGAAACCTCGGGTCGGCGCTTTTCAACTACAAGGGATTCGCCCACCAGGGGTTCCGGATCTCGGTGATTTTCGACGACGATCCCCAGAAGGCCGGGCGGACGGTGGACGGCGTGCCGATCCTCCCGCTGCGAGAGCTGGCCCCGGAGGCCAAGGGGCGCAACCTCCAGATCGGGATCGTGGCCGTGCCGGCCGAAGCGGCCCAGGCCGTCGCCGATCGGCTCGTCGCGGCCGGGATCAAGGCCATCCTGAACTTCGCGCCGACCCGGCTCAAGGTCCCTAAGGACGTGCGCCTGCAGAACGTGGACCTGTCTATCGAGCTCGAGACGCTCTCCTTTCATCTCGCCCAGGTCACCCGCTAATTCCTCGGAGGGGGGCTCCGCCCCCCTTCCCCCTTGACGCAAGCGCGAGCGAAGGCGAGCCACCTCTACGGGCACCCGCGCCACTTCACGTGGCGCGGGTCGCGGCGAAGCCCGCGCTCGAACGCGGATCGTTGACGCAGCGGCGTCACGATGGTATTCGTAAGGTGTTTTTCATGGTTGTGCCCGTCCAAGTCTTCCTGCTCGCCCGCTGGGCCCCGTTTCAGGCGCTGGCCGGGGCCTTCGCCAAGGGAGATCCCTGTCTTCGCGTGGACGGCCTCTGGGGATCGTCGCGCTCGCTGGTGGCCGCGGCGCTCCTCAAGGAAGCGAGCGGTCCGGCGCTGGTCCTGGTCGCCGACCGCCCCGCGCTCGACCGGATGTGCCGGGACCTCCGCTTTTTCGGAACAGCCGTCGGGGCCCCTTCTCACCTCGTCGCCGAGTTTCAGCCGGGGCAGCCCGCGTTCTGGCGGGGCCGTCCCCAGCGGGAAGAGGCGGGGGAGCGGGCGTGGGTCTGCCACCGCCTGCTCCGCGGAGAGCCGCTGGCCGTCGTCACGCTTCCCGCGGGGCTGACCTCGCCGCTTCCGCCGCCCGAGGACTTCCGCCGCCTCACGTTCGGCATCACCGCGGGAGGGGAGCTGGCGCGCGACGAGCTGCTGGAGCGCCTGGAGGCCGCGGGGTACGAGCGGGTGGAAACGGTCGTGGAGGTGGGGCAGTGGAGCCTCCGCGGCGGGATCGTGGACATCTTCTCCCCCGCGCGCGAGCGGCCGGTGCGCGTGGAGTTCTTCGGCGACGAGGTCGAGTCGGTCCGTCTCTTCGATCCCACCTCCCAGCGGTCGCTCGAGAGGCTCGAGGCCGTCGAGGTGCTGCCGCTGTCCGGCGGAGAGGGCGTCGGGGCCACGCTGCTGACGTACCTCGGCGCAGACGCGCCGGTGATCCTGGACGACCCGGCCCTCCTGGAGGCCCCGCGGGACGAGGCGCCGTCCGCGATCCCGCTCGCCGAGCTCCTGGCCGGGCGGCAGCGGGTGGAGCTGGGGCTCCTGCCCGTCGCTGCGCCGGATCCCTCGGCGGGGCGCTTCACCCTCGATGCGCGGTCGGTCGGGAGCTTCCGCGGACAGTTCCGCCAGCTGGCCGCTGAGCTCGTCGAGTGGCTCCGCGAAGGCTTTCGGATCCGCCTGGTGGTTCAGGACGAGGCCCAGGCCCACCGCCTGAAGCAGATCCTCCGGGAGCACGGCCTCGAGGCCGCCGACGGCGTGTCGCTGGGAAGCCCGGAGGGGCTGGGCATCCTGGTCGGCGAGTGCTCCCAGGGGTTCGGGGTCCCTGCCCTCGGGTTGATCCTTCTCACCGAGGAAGAGCTCTTCGGCGCCCGGCGGCGGACCCTGCGCCGGCCGCGCTTCCAACGGGGGGCCGCCCTCACGGTGTTCACGGATCTCCAGATTGGCGACCTCGTGGTTCACGAGGAGCACGGGATCGGCCGCTACCTGGGCCTGAAGACCCTTCCCGTGGACGACCGGCAGGGCGATTTTCTCCTCCTCGAATATGCGGAGGGGAGTCGCCTCTACCTGCCCGTCGAACGGCTGAGCGTCATCTCCAAGTACCTCGGGGGTGACGGCGCGGCCGCGCGGCTGGATCGGCTGGGAGGGACCTCCTGGCAGAGAGTAAAGGAGTCAGTGAGGGCGGCGCTCCGCCAGATGGCCGAGGAGCTGCTCCGGCTCGACGCGGCGCGCTCGATCCTGGACGGCCACATGTTCGGCGCCGACACGCCCTGGCAGCGGGAGTTCGAGGCGGCGTTCCGCTTCGAGGAGACGCCCCATCAGCTCCGCGCCATCGAGGAGGTCAAGGCCGACATGGAGAAGCCCCGTCCCATGGATCGCCTGGTCGCGGGGGACGTCGGCTACGGCAAGACTGAGGTCGCCCTCCGGGCCGCGTTCAAGGCCGCCATGGACGGCAGGCAGGTCGCCCTCCTGGCGCCGACGACGATCCTGGCCCAGCAGCACTGGGGGACCTTCACCGAGCGGTTTGCGCCGTTCCCGCTCCGGGTGGAGCTGCTCTCCCGCTTCCGCTCGCCGAAGGAGCAGAAGGCCGTGGTGGCGGGGCTCCGCCAGGGCACGGTGGACGTGGTGATCGGGACCCACCGCCTGCTCTCCCGGGACGTTGCCTTCCGGGACCTGGGGCTCCTCATCGTGGATGAGGAGCACCGCTTCGGCGTGGCGCACAAGGAGCGGATCAAGCAGATCAGAAAGTCCGTGGATGTCCTGACCCTGACGGCCACCCCGATCCCCCGGACGCTCTATATGTCCCTGTCGGGGATCCGGGATCTGTCGGTCATCGAAACGCCGCCTCTGGATCGGCTCCCGGTCGAAACGGTGGTGGCCCCCTTCAGCCGGCAGCTGATCCGCGAGGCCCTCGAGCGCGAGCTGGCCCGCGGCGGCCAGGTCTTCTTCGTCCACAACCGGGTCCAGTCCCTGCCCTCCATGACGGCGTTCGTCCAGCGGCTGGTCCCGCGGGCCCGCGTGGTGATGGCCCACGGCCAGATGCGGGAAAAGGACCTGGAGGACGTCATGCTGCGCTTCGTCGGCGGCCAGGCCGACGTGCTGGTCTCGACGGCCATCGTCGAGTCTGGCCTCGACATCCCGGCCTCCAACACCATCATCCTGAACCGGGCGGACCGCTTCGGCCTCGCCCAGCTCTACCAGCTGCGGGGGCGCGTGGGCCGGGAGCGCCAGCAGGCGTACGCCTACCTGTTGATCCCCGCCGACGGCCGGATCGACGACACGGCTCAGAAGCGGCTCCGCGTGGTCCAGGAGCTCACGGAGCTCGGCTCGGGCTTCCGTCTGGCGCTCCGGGACCTCGAAATCCGCGGGGCGGGCAATCTGCTGGGCGCCCAGCAGCACGGGCACATCGCCGCCGTCGGGTTCGATTTGTATTCGAAGCTCCTGGCCGAGGCCGTGAGAGAATTCACGGGAGACGCGCCCGCGGAGGCGCCCGAGCCCGTGGTCGCCGTGGAGGTCGAAGCGCTGCTGCCCGAGAGCTACGTGCCGGAGGTGGCCCAGCGGCTGGCGCTGTACAAGCGGCTCGCCGGGATGACGCGCGTGGAGGAGGTCGCCGAGATCCGCTCCGAGCTCCGGGATCGCTTCGGACCTCTCCCGCCCCCGGTCGTCCACCTCCTGGAGGTCGTGGAGATCCGGATCGCGGCGCGCGCCCTCGGCATCGAGCGGCTGGAGGCGGTCGGGGGGAGGGCGGTCGTCACGTTCGCGCCGTCCACGCCGGTGTCACCGGAGCGGCTGGTGCGCGCCGCCAGCGCTGAGCCCGGCCGGCTGCGCCTCAGGAAGGAGTTCGTCGTCGAGGCCCCGATCCCGCGCGGGCCGTGG
>JBBTEL010000061.1:0-2099 GCA_038042325.1 Candidatus Methylomirabilota bacterium | reverse complement strand
CGGGTGATCGCCGTGGTGAATAACGATGTCATCACGCTGAGCGAGCTCCAGGACACCCTGGCGTTCTACCTTTCCGAGACGAGGGAGGCGGTGAAACCCGGGGAGGAGGAAGCGCTCAAGCAGCGGCTGCTCAACCGGATGATCGAGAACCGGCTCCAGCTCCAGGAGGCGGGCCGCGAGCAGCTCGCCGTGGAGGACTCGGAGGTCAACGAGCAACTGGCCGAGGTGATGAAGCGGGTCAACGCCAAGACCCAGGAGGAGTTCGAGCAAGTCGTCAAGGCCCAGGGGCTGACCCTCGAAGGGGTCAAGAAGCGCGCCAAGGACCAGGTGCTGGTCCAGAAGGTGATCCGGCGGAAGGTCCAGCTCCGGATCTCCGTGACCGAGCAGGAGATCGAGCAGTACCTCGTCGAAAATCGGGAGAAGCTGGAAACGGGGCTGTCCTATCACGCCCGCCATATTCTGTTCGTGCCGGCCCCACCGGAGAGCGAGGCGGCATGGGACGCCGCGCGTGGGCGGGCCGAGGAGGTGTGGGCCAGGGTGCGCGCCGGCGAGGATTTCGTCGAGCTGGCCAAGCGGCACTCGGAGGATTCGACGGCCAAGGACGGGGGCGATCTCGGGGTCCTCAAGCAGGGAGAGCTGGCCCCCGAGGTGGAGCGGCAGATTCTCCGGCTGCGCCCCGGGGAAGCCTCGGCTCCCTTCCGCTCTAGGCTGGGCTTGCACATCTTCAAGCTCGAGTGGAAGGAGGGGCTCGCCGGCGAGACGCTGGCGCAGGCCAAGCAGCAGATCCGGGACATCCTCATCCGGCAGAAATACGCCACCCGGCTGGAGGCCTGGATCGCGGAGATCAGGAAGCGGGCCATCATCGAGATCCGGCTGTGAGGGAAAATAGTTGACAAGCGCGCGGGCCCTGTGGGAGCATACGGTGTAAGGTTCGTAGCGCCCGCGTAAAGATCAGAACCCACCGGTGGAAATAATCTCGCAGAGCTTCCTTGAGCGAGCCGTGATTCTACGTCATGGGATGCCAGCCGTCCGTTTCGATTAGGCCCCGCCGCCCGAGGGCGACGCCCGCAGGCCAGGAAGTAACCAGGAGGTAAAAGGATGAACCTCTCCGAGCTCAAGGAAAAGACCATTTTGGAACTCAACACCATCGCCAAGGACCTCAACGTCCAGGGGTTCAGCGGTCTCAGAAAGCAGGAGCTGATCTTCAAGATCCTCCAGGGCCAGGCCGAAAAGGACGGGCTCATCTTCGCCGAAGGGGTGCTGGAGGTCCTCCCGGACGGCTTCGGCTTCCTGCGGGCGCCCGATTACAACTACCTGCCGGGCCCCGACGACATCTATGTCTCGCCGTCCCAGATCCGGCGCTTCGACCTCAGGACCGGCGACACCATCTCCGGCCAGGTCCGCCCGCCCAAGGACACCGAGCGCTACTTCGCCCTCCTGAAGGTGGAGGCGATCAACTTCGAGACGCCGGACGCCGCCCGGGAGAAGATCTTCTTCGACAACCTGACCCCGCTCTATCCCATGGAGCGGATCCGGCTGGAGCACGACGGGGACGAGCTGACGACCCGGGTCATGGATCTCCTCACGCCCATCGGCAAGGGCCAGCGCGGGCTCATCGTGGCGGCGCCCCGCACCGGCAAGACCATGATGCTCCAGAACCTGGCGCACGCCATCGCGAAGAATCACCCCGAGGTGTATCTGATCGTCCTCCTGATCGACGAGAGGCCGGAAGAGGTCACCGACATGCAGCGCTCGGTCAAGGGGGAGGTCATCTCCTCCACCTTCGACGAGCCCCCGCAACGGCACGTCCAGGTGGCCGACATGGTCATCGAGAAGGCCAAGCGGCTGGTGGAGCACAAGAAGGACGTGGTGATCCTCCTGGACTCGATCACGCGATTCGCCCGGGCCCACAACGCCATCATCCCCTCGTCGGGGAAGGTGCTCTCGGGCGGCCTGGACGCCAACGCGCTCCAGCGGCCCCGGCGCTTCTTCGCCCAGGCGCGGAACATCGAGGAGGGCGGCTCGCTGACGATCATGGCCACGGCCATCGTGGACACCGGCAGCCGGATGGACGACGTGATCTTCGAGGAGTTCAAGGG
>JBBTEL010000060.1:0-3386 GCA_038042325.1 Candidatus Methylomirabilota bacterium | reverse complement strand
AAACGCCCCTCACCTCTTCTCCTCTCCCCACTGGGGAGAGGCAGGGTGAGGGGGGAGAGGATGAAGGTGAGGGGGCTAGTCGGCTTGGCGCCGCAAAAATGCGGGGACGTCGAGGTCCTCCGCCGCGGGCTCGTTCCCCTCGGCCCGGATCTCGGCGGTCCGGCGGCGCCACTGGCCCGGAGCGGGCCGTGGGGTCTTGGCCAGATCCACTACCTTGCCGCTCGGCCCCGTGGCCTCCTTGCGCTCGGAGAAGCCGGTGGCGATCACGGTGAGCCGCAGCTCGTCCTTGAGATCCTCGTCGATCACCGCGCCAAAGATGATGTGGGCGTCCTCGTGGGCCGCCTCCTGGACGACCCGCGCCGCTTCCTCCACTTCGTGGATGGACAGGTCGGGGCCGCCCGTGAAGTTGATGAGGATCCCCCGTGCGCCCTCGATGGACGTCTCGTCCAGGAGCGGGCTCGCCACGGCCTTCTGAGCCGCGTCCAGGGCGCGGTGCTCGCCCCGGCCGACGCCGGTCCCCATGAGCGCCATCCCCATGCCGGACATGATCGTGCGGACATCGGCGAAGTCGAGATTGATCAGCCCGGGGACGAGAATGAGATCGGAGATTCCCTGGACGGCCTGGTGCAGGACCGAATCCGCCACCTTGAAGGCCTCCAGGAGGGGCGTACCGCGCTCCACCACCGACAGGAGCCGCTGGTTGGGGATCGTGATGAGCGTGTCCACCACGCCGCGGAGCTCGGCTATTCCCTGCTCGGCCTGCTGGGCGCGCTTTCTCCCCTCGAAGGTGAACGGCTTCGTGACCACGGCGACCGTGAGGATCCCCAACTCCTTGGCCACCGCGGCGACGATGGGCGCGGCGCCGGTGCCGGTGCCGCCGCCCAGCCCGGCGGTGACGAAGACCATGTCGGCGCCCTCCAGGATGCGGGCGATCTGCTCGCGATCTTCCTCCGCCGCCCGCCGCCCGATCTCGGGGTCCGAGCCGGCGCCGAGGCCGTTGGTCAGACGGGCGCCGAGCTGGAGCTTCACGGGGGCCGGCGAGGTCCGAAGAGCCTGGATGTCGGTATTGGCGACGATGAACTCGACCCCCGTGAACCGGGAGGCCATCATCCGGCTCACGGCGTTGCCGCCGCCGCCGCCGAGGCCGATGACCTTGATCCGCGCCGCCTGGCGCACATCCTCTCCGGCTCCCGCTTCTTCCAGCTCGAAGATCGGTCGCTTCGTGCGCGACTCCTCCATCGATGCCCCCCTCCTTAAGGTTTTTTTGCGGCCTGCCGCGAGATGCAGGAACAGCTCCGTCTGTTTCAAAAGAGCTCCTTCACCCATTCCCACACCCGGGCGACCCCTCGCCCATCTCCCCCGTCGAAGGCGGCGCCGCCCGTCCGGATCCCGTAGAGCGCCAGCCCGACTGCCGTGGCGAAAATCGGGCTTTGAACCACGTCACCGAGCCCCCCCACCCCCTCGGGAGTTCCGCGCCGCACCGGCAGGTCGAAGACCTGCCCGGCCAGCTCGGGCACGCCGTCCATGATGGCGGTGCCGCCCGTCACGACCACTCCCGCCGCCGGAGCGTCCTCGAGGCCGGCCCGCGCGAGGTCCCGGGCGACCAGGGTGAAGATCTCCTCCACCCGCGGCTGGATGATCTCCGACAGGATCTGGCGAGAGAGCTGGCGGGGCTTCCGGCCGCCGACGGATGGGACGTCCACCGTCTCCTCCTCCCGCACCAGCGCGGTGAGGGCGCAGCCGTGACGCTTCTTGAGCGCTTCAGCCTCCGCCGTCGGGGTCCGGAGCCCCACGGCGATGTCGTTGGAGATGTGATCGCCGCCCAGGGCCAGCACGCCCGTGTGCCAGATGGCGCCGTCCCTGAACAGCGCCACGTCCGTCGTCCCGCCGCCGATGTCGAGCAGGAGGACCCCGAGCTCCTTCTCGTCGGGGGAGAGGATCGCCTCGGAGGCGGCCAGGGGCTCCAGGACGATGTCCTGGACGGTGAGCCCCGCCCGATTCACGCTCCGGATCACGTTCTGGACCGAGGTCACGGCGGCCGTGACGATGTGGACTTCGACCTCGAGCCGCACCCCGGACATCCCCAGCGGCTCCTTGACGCCGTCCTGATCGTCCACGACGTAGGTCTGGGGGAGCACGTGGATGATCTCGCGATCGGGCGGGAGGTTGATGGCCCGCGCCGCCTCCAGCGCGCGCTCCAGGTCCGCCCGGCCGACCTCCTTATTCTTGCCCGACACGGCCACGACGCCACGGCTGTTCACGCCCCGGATGTGACCGCCGGACAGGCCCGCGTACACGGAGCCGACCTCGACCCCCGCCATCTGCTCCGCCTCTCCCACCGCCTTCTTGATGGCCTCCACCGTCGAGTCGATGTTCACCACGACGCCCTTGCGGAGGCCGCGGGAGGGGCTGGTTCCGATCCCGATGACGTCCAGCCCTCCCGCGGGCGTCACTTCCCCGATGACGGCGCAGACCTTCGTCGTCCCCACGTCGAGCCCGGTGATCAGCGGATGCCTCGCGTGCTTGCCCACGGCGCGCCCTATCGCAGCCTCGGTTTGAACACCACCTGGCCTCTGAATCTCAGATCCACGTACTCCATCGGCTCGCCGAGCGAGCGGATCTGGGCGAGCACCCCCTCGAGCCGCCCCAGCCGGTCTTCCCAGTCCGCGGTGCCCAGCCTCACCTCGACCCCGTCCACCGTGTAGAGGATCGGACCGTCGGCGCCGCTCATGTCGATCTCCGAGATCTCGCGCGTGAGGGAGCTCCCGGTCCGGAGCATCGAGCGGATCAGCGAGACCGCGGCCCGCGCATCCTCAGCGGCCGCTCCCCCGGATCGGGTTTCCTCCGGACGGATGCCGGTGATCACCGGGAGCCGCGGGGTGACGGCGCGGGGCTCGGGCCCGAGGCTCACGCCGTCCTCGTCCAGCCAGTAGAGACGCCCCGCCTGAGCCAGCGTGAAGGGCACCCGCTCCTCCACCACGAGGGTGACGCGGTTCGGAAACGACCGGATCACCTCGGCCCGCTTCACCGGCCCGAGCTGCCTGAGCCGCGCCACCACCTCCTCCGAGTTGAGGCGGAACAGGTTCTCACCGTGGGAGATGGCGGCCGCTTCACGGACTTCAGCCGGGCTGAGCCGGCTGGTCCCCTGCACCTCGACGACGGCGACCGCGAAGCGGGGAGACGTGAGGAGCCACTGGACTGCTGCCGCCAGCCCGGCCGCGGTGCTCCCGAGGAGGAGAAGTATCCCCCCCACCCTGAGCGCCACGGGCAGCGCCCGCCCCACGCGCCGGCGGAGGCGGTGCCGCACCCGCTGGCCCGTGATGAGCGGCGAGCGCTCCGCCATGTCGCCGAGTTCCCCCGGCGCGTGGCGCGGCGAGAGAATCCCC
>JBBTEL010000059.1:1632-11371 GCA_038042325.1 Candidatus Methylomirabilota bacterium | reverse complement strand
TCCTCGATCTTCGTTCGGCTTTGAGCGTCCCATGATCGTCTCCAGCCAGGGTAGATTGCAGGGAGGATGCCAGTGGGTTGGTGACTTGTATATAAAGGAAAATATTGGTGTTTTTATACTGCCTGGGGTGAGAGGAGGACCGGGTCATGCCGCCCTGGCATGACCTCAGACCCGGGATGTCACGCGGGCAGGCTGCTAGGAAGAGCCCTGTTCGAGCGCGGGCTCAGCCCGCGCAATCCTGTCTTTGGGGGGAGGAATCGGAAGGGGGGTGAAACCCCCCTCCGAGGGTTTTAGAGGAGGCCGTACTCCTTGAGGCGGCGGTAGATCGTGCGGCGGGAAAGACCGAGGGCCTTGGCCGCGCGCTCCTTGTCGTTCTTGTGGACCTGGAGCGCCCGGAGGATCAGATCCTTCTCGACCTCCGCCAGCGTGGGAAGAGGCCGCGAGGCCTCGGCCTGCTTGGCCCCGCCCCCCAGGCTCGGCAGGTCGGCCGGCTTCAGGTGGTCGCGCGCGCCGAGGGCGTAGGCGCGCTCGATCAGGTTTTCCAGCTCCCGAACGTTCCCGGGGAAGTCGTAGGCCATGAGCGCCGCGAGCGCCTCGGGATCGAGCCCCGTCACCTCCCGCCGGAAGCGCTGGTTGAACTGGCGGAGGAAGTGCGCCACCAGCGCGGGAACGTCTTCCTTGCGCTCCCGGAGCGGGGGCATCTGGACCCGCACCACGTTGAGTCGGTAGAAGAGGTCCTGGCGGAGGCTGCCGTCCCTCACGGCCTCTTCCAGCTGGCGGTTAGTGGCGGCGATGACCCGGACGTCCACGTTATGGGTCTTCGTCGCTCCGACGGGGCGCACCTCCTTCTCCTGGAGGACCCGGAGGAGCTTGACCTGGAGCGCGGGCGGCAGCTCGGCCACCTCGTCGAGGAAGATGGTGCCGCCGTTGGCCGACCGGAAGAGGCCCATGCTGTCCGCCACCGCGCCGGTGAAGGCCCCGCGCATGTGGCCGAAGAGCTCCGATTCCAACAGATCCGTCGGGATCGCACTGCAGTTGACGGGGATGAACGGCCCCTTGACGCGCGGTGAGAGCCGGTGAATCGCCGCCGCGACCAGCTCCTTGCCGGTCCCGCTCTCCCCCTCGACCATGACCGGCGAGTCGGAGACCGCCACCTTGGCGACCACTTCCTTGACCGCCTGCATCTGGGGCGACACGCCCACGAGCTCGTTGACGGCCAGCTGCTCGCCCAGGCGACTCCGGAGGGTGTTCACCTCCTTGCGCAGGAAGCGCCGCTCGATCAGGCGGGCCAGCAGGTGCTTGAGCTCGTCCATGATGAGCGGCTTGGTCAGATAGTCGTAGGCTCCCTCCTTGAGCGCCTCCACGGCGGTGGTGATGGTCGGATAGCCGGTCATGATCACCACTTCCATGGAGGAGTCGTAGCGCTTCAGCTCGCGGAGGAGCTCGATCCCGTCCATGTCCGGCATGCGGATGTCGATCAACGCCGCATCCAGGAGCTGGCCCTTGAGCATCCCGAGGGCCTCGGGGCCGCTTGTGGCGAGGAAGGCCTGATAGCCCCACTGGCCGAGCGCCGCCGAGAGCAGATCCCGGATCGATTTCTCGTCGTCCACCACGAGGATCTTTGGGCGGTCCATCAACACCTCCCCACGACGCGCTCAGTCTAACACAAGGGGGTGTCAAAGTGACAATTATTCGGACCGGGATCTTGCCATCCAGGGACCACTATGTTAGCGTTGGGTCTGCGTTTTTTTGACGAGACCCCATAATGGAATCAGTGCCCACCCTCCTGGAACCAGGCAGGGCTTTTTTATCCAAGGTCGCCTTCTTCCTGCCCAACTTGCTGGCCGCCCTGCTGATCCTGGTCGGCGGCTGGGTGCTGGCCAGGTTCATCCGCCTGCTCGTGTTCCGGTTCCTCCTGGCCATCCGGTTCGACGTCGCGGGGGAGAAGGCCGGAATCGACGACATCCTGCTCCGCGCCGACATCCGCCAGAGCCCCGCCGAGCTGGTGGCGACTCTGGTGTACTGGCTCATGATGCTCCTGGTCGTCATGACGGCCATCAACACCCTCGGGCTCGTGGCGGTGGCGGAGTTGCTGAACCAGGTCCTGCTCTACATCCCCAAGGTCATCGCCGCCGTGGTGGTCCTGATCCTGGGCCTCTTTTTCGCCAATTTCCTGGCCGGGGTGATCCGAACCGCCGCGGCCAACGCGGGGCTCCGGGAGGCCGACGTGCTCGCCAGCGTCGCCCGCTACGGGCTCATCGTGTTCACGGGTGCGGTGACGCTCCACGAGCTGGGCGTCGGCGCCCAGCTGGTGCACTCGGCCTTCATCATCGTGTTCGGCGCCGTCGCGCTGGCGCTCGCCCTCGCCTTCGGCCTGGGCTGCAAGGACCTCGCGCGCGACTGGGTGATCCGCTATCTGGAATCCGCCCGCGGGAACAAGAAACATCACTAAAAACTCGGAGGGGGGCTGACGCCCCCCTTCCGTTGCCTCCCCCCGGGAGGTTTGCGCGGGCCAAGCCCGCGCTCGAAAACTACGAAAGGAGAGCCGATCCCCATGGCCGAGACCGCGCTGCACCTCACGGAAGGCACCTTCGATCAAGAATTGGCCCGCCACGCGGGGCTGCTCCTGGTGGACTTCTGGGCCGAGTGGTGCGCGCCCTGTCGGATGATCGCGCCGATGCTGGAGGAGCTGGTCAAGGAGTCGGGCGGGAGCCTGACGCTGGCCAAGGTCAACGTGGACGACAATCCCGGGCTGGCGGGCCGCTACGGGATCCGCTCGATCCCCACGATCCTCTTCGTCAAGGGCGGTAAGGTCCTCGACCAGGTCATCGGCGCCGTCCCGAAGAGCCAGCTCCAGAAGAAGCTCGAAGCGCTGGCCTGAAGGGGTCGCCTGACGCCCCGATGAAGTCCGCCGGCCTCCACATCCCTCCCCTCTCTCCGCCGCGGGAGGAGTTCAGGCTCCTGGCTCAGCGGGGGAACCTCGTCCCGGTCTACGCCGAGCTGCCCGCCGACCTCGACACGCCGCTCTCCGCCTTCCTGAGGCTCCGCCCGGGACCCCACGCCTTCCTCCTGGAATCGGTGGAGGGGGGAGAAAAGTGGGCGCGCTATTCCTTCCTGGGAACGGACCCGCTGATGGTGTTCACGGCGAGGGGGAACCGGGTCACGCTCCGGGGCGGGGACGGCAAGCCCCAGCGCCTGCCGCCGGGCAATCCGCTCCGGGCCCTGCGGGAGCTGCTCGCCCGTTTCCAGCCGGTGGCCGTGCCCGGCCTCCCGCGCTTCCAGGGCGGCGCCGTCGGGTACATGGCCTACGACATGGTCCGCCACTTCGAGCGCCTCCCGAAGCGAACCCGCGACGATGTCGGGCTCCCCGACGCGGTCTTCCTCCTCACCGACAGCCTCCTGGTCTTCGATAACCTCCGCCACCGCCTCCTCGTCATCTCGAACGCCCACGTGGAAAAGACCGACCCGGTCTCGCTGGACCGCGCCTACGACGCGGCTGCGGTGAAGATCGGTATGCTCCTCGCCAAGCTCGCCCGGCCGACCCGCACCCCGCCGCCGCTGACGCTCCCGGCAGTGGACCCGCTCTTGGCGCTGGGGGAGGAGGGGTTCCAGTCCACGCTGGATCAAGCGGCCTTCGTCGAGCGGGTGAGCCGCGCCAAGGAGTACATCGCCAGCGGCGATGCCTACCAGATCGTGCTGTCGCGCCGGCTCGACACGCGCCTCGACGCGGACCCCTTCCGCGTCTACCGCGCGCTCCGCACGATCAATCCCTCCCCCTACCTCTTCTTCCTCCGCCTCGGGAAGACCAGCATCGTCGGGTCCTCCCCCGAGGTGCTCGTACGGGTGGAAGAGGGACGGGTCGAGGAGCGCCCGATCGCGGGGACCCGCCCGCGCGGCGCGACGCCGGAGGAAGACGCGCGGATCGAGGCGGAGCTACGCCGGGACCCGAAGGAGCGGGCCGAGCACGTGATGCTGGTGGACCTGGGCCGGAACGACGTCGGCCGCGTCTCCAGCCCCGGCTCGGTGGAGGTCACCGAGTTCATGGAGGTGGAGCGGTACTCCCATGTGATGCACCTGGTGAGCCACGTCCGGGGGCGGCTCCACCCCGGGCGCGACGCCTGGGACGTCCTCGAAGCGTGCTTCCCGGCGGGCACCGTCACCGGTGCCCCCAAGATCCGCGCCATGGAGATCATTGAGGAGCTGGAGCCGACCCGCCGGGGCCCGTACGCGGGGGCGGTGGGGTACGTCTCCTACTCGGGGAACCTGGACTCCTGCATCACGATCCGAACCATCGTCTGCCACGGGGACCGGGCCTCAATCCAGGTGGGCGCGGGGATCGTGGCCGACTCGGATCCGAAGTCGGAATGGCTCGAGACCGCGTCGAAGGCGCGCGGGCTCATCCTAGCCCTCCGCTTCGCGGCGCAATGATACTAGTCGTCGATAACTACGACTCGTTCACGTACAACCTCGTCCAGTACCTTGGCGAGCTGGGCGCCGAGCTCCGAGTCGCGCGGAACGACGCCATCACCCTCGACGAGATCGCGGCGCTCCGACCCGAGGGGATCGTGATCTCCCCGGGCCCGGGGACGCCCGACGACGCGGGAATCTCGCTCAAGCTGATTAAACGCTTCTACCAGACGGTCCCCATCCTGGGTGTCTGCCTCGGCCACCAGGCGATCGGCCAGGCCTTCGGCGGGCGGGTGAGCCGCGCCAGGAAGCAGATGCACGGCAAGACCTCCGAGATCCACCACGACGGGCGCGGTGTCTTTCGAGGCCTGCCCCCCCGCTTCCCGGCCACCCGGTACCACTCGCTGGCCGTCCTGGAGGACGGGTTCCCGGCCGAGCTGGAGATCTCAGCGCGGGCCGAGGACGGCGAGATCATGGGCCTCCGCCATCGCCGCTTCTCCGTGGAAGGGGTCCAGTTTCATCCGGAGTCGGTCCTCACAGACCAGGGGAAGGCGCTCCTGGCCAACTTTCTCGCGCTCCCGGCGCCCGCCGCGGCATGAGGGTGCACGACTCCGCGCTTGTTCGAGCGCCGGCTTGGCCGGCGCACCCTCTGGGGGGAGGCGTCGGAAGGGGGGCGGAGCCGCCCTCGGAGTTTACATGAGGGTTCAGCGGCTCGGCGAGTGGGGCCTCATCCGGCGGATCCGGCGCACGATCGGATCCGGCGCGCCGGGCGTCCGCGTGGGCATCGGCGACGACACCGCGGTGCTCCAGCCGACTCCGGGCGCCTGGCTCCTCGCGACCACCGACCTCGTCATCGAGGGCGTCCACTTCCGCCGCCGCTCGGCGGGGCCCGCGGACATCGGCTGGAAGGCGATGGCGGTGAACCTCTCCGACATCGCCGCCATGGGCGGCGCGCCCCGCTTCGCGTTGGTCGCCCTGGCCTGCCCGGAAGAGACCGAGGTGGAAGAGGTGGACCAATTCTACGAAGGCTTGACCGCGGCGGCGGCCCCCCACGGGGTCGCGATTGTGGGGGGGGACACGTCCGCCTCCCCCGCCGGCTGGATCGTCAACGTAACGCTCCTGGGGGAGATGACCGGCCCGCCGCGTCTTCGCTCCGGCGCTCGCCCGGGGGATGTGATCGCGGTCGTGGGGACTCTGGGCCGCTCGGCGGCCGGGCTGGCGGTGCTCGAGGCCGGGCGGCGGCCCGACCTGCCCGGCCCAGTGCTCGCTGAGGTGGAGCGGGCCCACCTCCGGCCGGTGGCGCGAGTGGCCGAAGGCAAATGGCTGGGGACCCGCGACGCAGTCCATGCGATGATCGACCTCTCGGACGGCCTGGCCACCGACCTCGGCCACATCGCCATCGAAAGCGGGGTGGCCGCCCGGGTGGACCTCCCTCGCGTGCCCGTGGCACCGTCGGCGAGAGCGGTGGCCCAGGCGCTGGGCCTCGACCCCCTCGAGCTGGTGACGACGGGCGGTGAGGACTACGAGCTCCTGTTCACCGCGGAACGCGGGTCTGCCGAGGGCATCGCCACGGGCCTCGGATCGGCCACGGGCGCCGCGGTGACCGTGATCGGAGAAATCTCGGATGGAGCGCCGGGCGTCACGTTTCTCGACGCGGCGGGCCGCGCCGTGAACGTCGGGCAGGGATACGAGCACTTCCATGGATAAGGCGCTCCTCCTGGGGCTGGCGGGGCTCGCCCTGCTGCTCGGCTTCTCCGCCCTCCTGAACGGTGCCGAGGCCGCCTACTTCTCGCTCGGGCGGCTCCGGCTTCGGCACCTCGCGGAGAGCGAAAAGACCTCTGAGGCGCTGGCGCCCTTGATCAGCCGGCCCCACGAGCTGCTGGTCACACTGCTGGTGGGCATCACGCTGATCGACATCGGCGCCTCCGCCCTGGCCGCCTTCGTCGCCCAGCAGCTCTTCGGCCCCTGGGGGCTGGCCCTCGCCATCGGCGCCATGCTCTTTTTCATCACGGTCTTCACCGAGGTCCTGCCGATGACCCTGGCCCTGGAGAACCCGAGGCGCTTCGCCGCCTGGGTCAGCTACCCCGTGGCCTGGCTTTCCGTCGCGCTGGCGCCAGTGCGCGTTCTGCTGGGCGGCCTAACGGGGATGACCCTCAAGGCGCTGGGGGCATCCGAGCGGCGTGAGCCGCTCCTCACCACCGAGGAGCTCCGCACCCTGGTGGACGCGGGCGAGCGGGCAGGGGTCGTGGAGCGGGACGAGCGCGAGATGATCCACAAGGCGCTCGAGCTCGAGGACATCCTGGTCAAGGCCGTCATGGTCCCCCGCCCCGACATGTTCTGCCTGGATCTCTCGACGCCGGCCGGCCAGATCCTCGAGTCGCTCCGGGAGAACCTCCACTCCCGGGTCCCCGTGTATGCGGACAGCATCGACCAGATCGTGGGAATTCTCTACACCAAGGACCTCCTGCCCTACGTCCGGGGCCTCCCGCCGGACTTCGACCTGCGGGCCCACCTCCACCCTCCGTATTTCGTGCCCGAGTCCAAGCGGGTGCACGCGCTTCTCAAAGAGTTCCAGGCCAAGAAGCTCCACATGGCCATCGTGGTGGACGAGTACGGGAGCACGTCCGGCCTCGTCACCCTCGAGGACATCCTCGAGGAGCTCGTGGGCGAGATCGCCGACGAGTTCGACGTGGAGGAGCGGCTGATCCAGCCCGTGGATGCCCGCACCTTCAGGGTCTCGGGCAAGCTCCCCATCGACGAGCTGAACGCCGCCACCGGGTTGGGGCTCTCCAGCGAGAATTACGCGACCGTCGCGGGCTGGGTGCTCGATCTCTTCGGGCGGATCCCCCGCCGCGGCGAGCGCATCGAGACCGGCGAGGCGACGGTGACGGTGGAGCGGGTCGAGCGCACGCGCATCGTCGAGGTCCTCGTGACCCGCCGGCCCGCGGCGCCCGGCGAGGCGCGGACATGACCTTCGCCTGGGTGATCCTGGCCGCGCTCCTCGTCACGGCCTTCTTCTCGGCTGCCGAGATGGCCTTTCTGGGGGCCAACCGGATCAGGCTCCGCCACCTGGCCGAAGGGGGGCACCGGGTAGCGGGGCGCTACCTCGAAGCCTTCTCAAGCCCGCAACGGCTCCTCTCGGCGGCGAAGATGGGGGTCCCCGCGGCCCACATCGTCGCGTCCGCGGTGGCCACCTGGGCGCTCCTCCCCTCCCTCGGCCCCGTGGCCACTCTGGTCGTCACCGTGATCCTGACCCCCGTCATGCTGGTCCTCGGCGAGGTAATCCCCAAGGCGATCGCTCAGCAGTGGGCGACGGGGCTGATCCTCCGTCTCTTCCGGCCGCTGACCTGGGCGGCCTGGCTCCTCTGGCCGTTGACGTGGGCCGCGACCGGAATCGTGGAGGGGGTGCTGGCGTTGGTGGGCCGGCGGCGCGAGCACGTCAGGCACTTCGTCTCCCGGGAGGAGCTCAAGCTCGTCCTCCAGATGGAGCCCCAGGAGTCCGACGTCACGACCATGGAGGCCGAGATGATCGATAAGATCTTCTCCCTGGGGGAGAGGACGGTCCGGGAGGTCATGGTCCCTCTGGTGGACGTCGCCGCGCTCCGCGAAACGGCCACGCCGGACGAGGCGGTCGCCCTGATCCGGGAGCGCGGGCACTCGCGCCTGCCGCTCTTCCGGGACCGCATCGACAACATGGTGGGCCTCGTCACCGCCATGGACCTCCTCCGGCAGGGCGCCGAGGTGACGGAGCTGAAGGCCATCATGCGGCCGCCCGCCTTCGTGCCGGAGACCAAGCGCATCGACGATCTCCTCCGCGAGATGCAGAAGGCGCGGATCCAGCTGGCAGTGGTGGTGGACGAGTACGGGGGGAGCGTGGGCATCGTCACCGTGGAGGACATCCTGGAGCAGATCGTCGGGGAGATCCGGGACGAGCGGGAGCCGACCCCGACGACGATGGAGCGCCTGCCCGACGGGAGCTATCGTGTCGCCGGCCGGGTCGGTATCCAGGAGATCAACGAGAGCCTCGAATGGGAGCTTCCCACCGGCGACTACGAGACGGTGGCTGGGATGATTCTGGCCACGCTGCACCGGCTCCCGCGGATGGGCGAGGAGTTCAGGGTCGGGCGGTTCCACGTGACCGTTCTGGAAGCTGACGAGCGGCGGGTGGTCGCCGTGAAGATCAGAAAGGAGGGGTCGTAATGGGAGACACGATCGAGTTCATGCGGAACGGTCACCGGGTCGGGGCGTATCTGGCGAAGCCGAAGGGCGCGGGGCCGTCGCCGGCGGTGATCGTGATCCAGGAATGGTGGGGGCTCAACGACCACATCAAGGACATGGCCGAGCGGTACGCGCGCGAAGGGTACGTGGCCCTCGCCCCGGACCTCTACCACGGCAAGGTCACGGCGGATGCCAACGAGGCCAGCAAGCTGATGGGGGCCCTCAGCCGCGAGGACGCCGTCAAGGACCTGCTGGGCGCCGTCGCGCACCTCCGGGGCCTGAAGGAGGTCCGGGGGGACCGCATCGGGGTCACCGGCTTCTGCATGGGCGGCTCCTACGCGCTGCTCCTCCCCTGCCGCTCCAAGGACATCCGGGCCGCGGCGCCCTACTACGGCGAGATCCCCGACGAGGCCACGCTCAAGAACCTGGCCTGCCCGATCCTCTACATCTACGGCGACGCGGACGTCTGGATCACCAAGGACGAGGTCAAGCGGCTCGAGGCGACGCTCAAGAAATTGAACAAGCACGGTGAGGTGAAGATCTATCCGGGGGCCCCCCACGGGTTCTTCAACGACACGCGGAAGGACGTCCATCGCCCGACCGAGGCCCAGGACGCCTGGCGGCGGACGCTCGACCTCTTCACCGAACATCTCAAGGGGTAAGATGCCGAGGGACATCCCGCTCGCCAACGGCAGTTTCCTGGTGGGGTTCGACCGGACCTACCAGATCCGGGACCTGTTCTTCCCCGTGATCGGCGGGGAGAACCACGCCGTCAACTTCCCCTTCCGCTTCGGCGTCTGGGTGGACGGTGAGTTCTCCTGGGTCGGCGAGGGATGGGAGCTGGCGCTGGACTATCAGGACGACACCCTGGTCACGCGCGTCACGGCGCGCCACGCCGGGCTGGGCCTCAGTCTCGAGTGCCAGGACGCCGTGGATTTCCACGAGAACGTCTATATCCGGCGCATCACGATTTTCAACCGGCGCCAGACGCGCCGGGAGGTCCGCCTCTTCTTCCACCACGACTTCCGCATCAGCGGCAGCGACATCGGGGATACCGCACTCTACGACCCGCGCCTCCGCTGCGTGATCCACTACAAGCGCCAGCGCTACTTCC
>JBBTEL010000059.1:0-1532 GCA_038042325.1 Candidatus Methylomirabilota bacterium | reverse complement strand
CTCTACGACCCGCGCCTCCGCTGCGTGATCCACTACAAGCGCCAGCGCTACTTCCTCGCCAACCTCTCGGTCCGCGGCATGGCGGGGGTGGAGCAGTTCGCCACCGGGGTCAAGGCCTACGACGGCCTCGAGGGCACTTGGCGGGACGCGGAGGACGGCGTCCTCGGCGGCAACCCCATCGCCGAGGGGTCGGTGGATTCGACGATCGGAACCTCCCTCAGCCTCGAGCCGGAGGGACAGGGCGAATGCTTCTACTGGATCGCGGCGGGGCAGAGCCACCGGGAGGTCCGGATCCTGAACCAGCTCACCATGGAGAAGACCCCCGAGCTCCTGCTCTCCCGCACCGCAGCCTACTGGAGCCTCTGGACCCGCTGCGCGAGCTCCGGCGACAAATCCGATCTGTCCCCCGCCTGCCACCGGCTCTACCGCCGGAGCCTCCTCATCATCCGCTCCCACATGGACAACAACGGCGCCGTCGTGGCCGCCATCGACTCGGAGACCCTCCATCGCGGGCGGGACACCTACAGTTACCTCTGGCCCCGCGATGGCGCGCGCGTCGCCTACGCGCTCGACCGGGCCGGCTACTTCGAGCTGACCAAGCGCCTCTTTTTCTTCTGCCGGGAGATCATCCGCGAGGAGGGGTACTTCCTTCACAAGTACAACCCGGACGGCTCGCTGGCCTCCTCCTGGCATCCCTGGGTCAAGGAGGGGCAGCCCCAGATCCCCATCCAGGAGGACGAAACGGCGCTCGTCATCTGGGCGCTCTGGCACCACTACGCCGTCTTCAGGAACACGGAGTTCATCAAGATCCTCTACCGCCCGCTGATCATGCGCGCCGCCGAGTTCATGGCGATGTACCGCGACGAGGAAACCGGACTCCCGCTGCCCTCCTACGACCTCTGGGAGGAGCGCCAGGGGATCCTGACCTTCACCACGGGGGCCGTCCACGGCGGGCTCCGCGCGGCCGCCGCCTTCGCGCGCGCCTTCGGCGAAACAGACCGCGCGGACCACTACGAGGCGGTCGCCGCCGAGATCAGGAAGGGGATGGACGCCCACCTCTGGCAGGAGAAGAGCGGCCGCTTCGCCCGGATGATCTCACCTCTCCCCGACGGCTCCTTCGACGTGGACCTGACGGTGGACGCGAGCCTCTTCGGCTGCTTCGCCTTCGGCGCCTACGACGCCACCGATCCCAAGGTGGTCAAGACCATGCAAGCGGTGGCGGACACGCTCCAGATCAGGACGCCGGTGGGAGGCGTCGCCCGCTACCAGGGGGACCGCTATCACGCGGTGGAGCCCGCCAGCCCGGCGGTCCCCGGCAACCCCTGGTTCATCTGCACCCTCTGGCTCGCCCAGCACCACATCGCGCGGGCCACCACGCTCGAAGAGCTCCAGCCGGCGCGGGAGCTGCTCGAATGGGTCGCGGCCCATGCGCTCCCCTCGGGCGTGCTGGCCGAGCAGATCCATCCGCGGGAGGGCGTGCCGCTCTCCGTCTCACCCCTGGTCTGGAGCCACGCCGAGTACGTGATCGCCTA
>JBBTEL010000058.1:0-3061 GCA_038042325.1 Candidatus Methylomirabilota bacterium | reverse complement strand
ATCCTCTCCCCCCCCTCACCCCACTCATACTCCCCTCACCTTCATCCTCTCCCCCTCGAGGGGGAGAGGGCAGGGTGAGGGGGAGAGGAGAAGAGGTGAGGGGCATCGAGTGGGGCAGGGTGAGGGGTGTGGTAGCATGAGGCCGCCATGGATCCCACCACGCTCGATCAGCGACTCGCCGCCCTCGAGCGCCGCCTGGCGCATCTCGAGACCATGCTCATGAACCTGAGCCAGCTGGTCGAGCGCTCGCAGGTGAACGACGACTCGGTCAAGGAGGGGATCAAGTCCTGGGTGACGGAGTACGTTTCGCTCCGGCTCCAGCAGCTCGTCCCCGAGACCTGCGAGCACGCCGCGACGCCGGAGAGCGGCGGCGGGCCGGTGCTGCCCGGGACCGCTGTGCCCTGCACGGAGGAGGTGCTGCGCCGCCTCGGCAGGATTCCGATCCCCTTCGTCCGCCAGATGGTGACGCAGAAGGTGGCCGACACCGCCCGGGCGGAGGGCATCGCGCTGGTGGACGTCGCCTTCTTTGAGCGCGCCGCCACCTTCTGACAGTGCAAGTTCTCGGGGGAGGATCTCCTGAGCTTCCAGCACTGGCAGAAGCACCTGACGGCGGGCCCCCGCCTCTAAGGGCGTTGTTCTGCGGTATGTTCGGGGCCGGGCGGCCGCCGGAAGACAGCATCAGTAAATAATCCGGCTGAGGGGATGGACGAGCCGGTCATTCTGCCGATCGAGGATTCCCTCGACCTCCACGCCTTCGCGCCCCGCGACATTCCCTCCGTCGTGGACGAGTACCTCCGCGCCGCCCGTCAACGCGGGCTCGGCGAGGTGAGGCTGATCCACGGGCGGGGAACGGGCGCGCAGCGGGCGGTGGTGCAGTCGCTTCTCGCGGCCCACCCGCTGGTAGCGGGCTTCTTCGACGCTCCGCCGGAGCGTGGCGGCTGGGGGGCGACGGTCGTGGTGCTGAAGGCCTGATTATGTGGCTTTGCCGCGGTCTGCTAGGAAGCGCCAGAGGAAGTCCGCGTCGAGCGGGGTCAAGTCGAAGCGCCGGCTGGCCTCGTCCACGAGGCGCGTCCGGTCCGCCTTGGGGTTCTCGCGGAGCTGTTCGTCGATCCACTGGATCGCCTGCTTGATGGGGGCCTCGCCGACAGGCATTCGCGCACCTCCGTTAGAGGATCTCGAGAGTCCCGAACCGCCGCCGCGCCGCGGCCGTCGCCCCCGCGACGATCGCCGCCGAGAGCGCGACGGCGGCGGCCAGATACGCCAAAACCGAGCCCCCCGCCAGGGCCGACCGGACACACTGCCCGCCGAGCCAGCCCACCGCCGCCACATAGCCGAGGCAGAGGACGATAGTGGCCAGGCCGCCGCCGCTGGTGGCCAGCCGCTCGGCGTTGGGTTCTCTGAAGTTGGGCCAGAGGACCCCGAAGGCGAGCGACACTGTGACCGTCGTCACGATCAGCAGCGCCAGCAGGAGCCCGAAGGCGCCGAGCAGCGCCGGAAACGTCACCAGCCGGAGCGCCCCCCCCATCGCGATGGGGCCCACCACCAGCCCCAGGACGGTGGAATAGGCGAGGAGCCTTCCGAGGAACAGCCTGCCAATCGCGAGGGGCCCGGCGAAGAGAATCCACGCCCCCCGACCTTCGAGCGACAGGCTCGGGAAGACGAAGCGGATCCCGAAGGCCGTGACGAAATAGCCGACCGCCATGAGGTCCAGGAAGAACAGCCGCGCCACGGCCTCCGGCTGCTCCAGCGCTTCGGCGAGCGGCGCCACGAAGAGGATCGCGGTGTAGAGAGCCAGGAGGAACACGATGAAGCCGGCGCGCCCGAGCTCCTGGGGGCTCCGGCCCAGTGTCAGGAGGTCGCGCTCGATCACGGCGCCGACCGGTCCCCGCAGGAAACGCGGGAACGCCGCGCCCGCGGCGGCGCGGCGGGCACCGGGCCGAGCCGCGATTTCGGGGGGGCCTTCGGCCGCGATGGGCAGCGTGACGGCGAACAGCGGCCGCCCGATCACGCCGGCTGCGACCAGCGCGAGAGCGGGCAGCAGCCAGGCCGCGGCCGCGAGGGCGTCCGAGCCGGCCGTGGTGACCCTGACGCCCGCAAAGAGCGAGACCGCCAGGGGGTGGCTCGGCCAGAACCAGAACCGGTGTTCGATGAACTTGAGGGACGCGGGCTTCCCGTTGGGAATGCCGGGCTCGAAGATGAGGTAGAAGTCGGCCGGCGAAGGGACCACGTGGCGGCCTACCAGGAGCGCGAAGGCGCCGGCCAGGACGACGGTGGCCAGGACGACGGCCGTGCGCGCCCGGTACCGCCGGAACGCGGCTCCCGCGAGCGCGGTGAGGAGCGTGCCGAGCGCGCCGGCCAGCACCATGAAGAGGACGAGGATGACGAGGGCCCAGAGGTAGAAGGGCGCGCCCCCGTCGTGGGCCGCCCCGAGGGCGAGGAACGCCGGGACTCCCAGGAGGACGAACCCCCAGGAGGTCAGCAAGAACGTCTCCGCCGCCCGGAGCCAGAAGAGGTGGGCCAGGGGCACCGGCGTGGACAGGAGAAACGCGGTGTCGGACGCGCGGTAGAACGTCCACAGGCCGGTGGCGACGAAGCTCACCACCGAGATGACGAGGACCAGCGCCAGGAAGGCCTCGAGAATGTACAGGGTGAGCGCCGCGCTGGGAGGGCCGATGTTGAGCACCTCGGCGAGCCCCTGGCGGAAGGCGAGATATTCGCCGGCCATCACGAGCCCGAAGAGGACCACGAAGCCGGCGATCACGGCGAGCTTGGCCCCCTCCCGATCCATGACGATCTTGCCGAGCGCGTCGAGTCGCCTCCGGAGGAGCCGCAGGACGACGCTCACGGGACTACCCTCCGTAGCACGACTCCGAGCTTGTTCGAGCGCGGGCTTCGCCCGCGCAACCCTCGGGGGGAGGAATCGGAAGGGGGGCAGAGCCCCCCGCCGAGGAAGATCACGAAGGCCTTCCCTTCGTGAAGTGGAGGTAGAGGGCTTCCAGCGACGCGTCGGGGAGGCCCGCGCGGCGCCGGAGGGCGGCGAGATCTCCCTCCTCCACCAGCC
>JBBTEL010000057.1:0-4259 GCA_038042325.1 Candidatus Methylomirabilota bacterium | reverse complement strand
CCAGGTCCCCCGGCGACGGGACGCGCATTCTCGTCATGCGCCTCTGGCCTCGGGGCATCAAGAAGAGCCACGTGGACCGCTGGCTCAAAGAACTGGGCGCCGAGATCCCGCTCATCAGGGCATGGAAATCAGGAACGCTCACGTCCTGGCCCGAATTCCGCCGCCGCTACCTGGCCGGTCTCAAGAAGCCCGTCGCCCGGGCTCAGCTCCGCGAGTTGAAAGCGCTCGCGAAGAACGACCGCGTCACCCTCCTCTGCGCCTGCCCCGATGAATCCCGCTGCCACCGCGGCGTCCTGAAGCGGCTCCTTGCCTGAAGCGTCAGGCGCACATCCACCGTCCGTGCCCTTATGATAGACTTGTAGTGATGCACTTCGACTTTGAAGAAGTCCAGAAGATCCAGAACCAGATCCAGCGGATCAGCCAGTCGGTGATCTTCAACCCGGACGGGAGCTTCACGTGCAGGAGACGATACGAGACCCCGTCCTCTACCGAAGAATTCGCGATCGACCTGAAGCGGATCGTGTCCGCGGCCCGCCGGGGCAAGATCCTGATCATGGAGAAGACCATTGAGAAAGTCGGGACCGACACCTGGAACGTTGTCATAAGATTCAAGCCGCTCCGGTAACCTCCCCGCCTTGACATCCCCCCGCCCGGCCCCTACACTGGCGCCGTGGCAGGCAAGTGGGCGCGAGTGCTGGCGTTTTGTGCCGCCGGCCTCACGCTCGCATCCACGGCGACCGCCGAGCACGAGGTCTACTACCGCTACGTCGTACTGGGCTACGTGAAGGATGTCAAGGGCGTCCCGCTCCGCGGAGTCACCGTCGAGTTGGTCCGGGAGAAGACCGGCTTCTCCTACCTGGCCGAGACCGACGCCGAGGGTTTCTACGTGATCGTCTCCCGCCTGGGGGACGAGAGCATGGGCGAGCGCCTGCGGGTCAAGGCCGGGCCGCAGTCCACGACCATCAGCGCCCGCTTCGATCCCCAGAATCACGCGGTCGAGCGCGGCACCCGCCTGGACTTCCTCGGCAAGAAGGCGGTGGAGCGCCCGACCTGGTTCGCGTCCACCCTCAAGCGCTTCCTGGCCCGGTAGCCCGCCCCGTGGATCTCCTCTACGCCTTCGTCCGGTTCGTCTGTCGCTTCTGGCTCTGGTTCTTCTTCAAGGCCGTGGAGGTCCGCCATCCCGAGCGGGTGCCGCGCGAAGGGCCGGTCCTCCTCTGCATCAACCACCCCAACAACTTGATCGACTCGCTCCTCGTGGGCGCGGTGATCCCGCGCAAGGTCCACTACATGGCCACCGCGGCGCTCTTCAGGAACCCGCTCCTCGCCCGCTTCCTCGGGGCCTGCGGCGTGATCCCCGTCTATCGGCGGCAGGATGACCCCGACAAGATGGACAAGAACGTGGCGGCCTTCGACGCGTGCTTCCGCACGCTCGGGCAGGGCCACCTGATCGGCATCTACCCCGAGGGAACGACCCACGCCGAGCGGCGCGTCCAGCGGATCAAGACGGGGGCCGCGCGGATCGCGCTCGAGGCCGAGGCCCGCCACGAGGGGAAGCTCGGGCTCGCGCTGATTCCAGTGGGCCTGACCTTCGAGGCGCGCAAATCCTTCCGGAACCGCGTGCTGGTGACCTTCGGCGAGCCGATCGAGTTCCAGCCCTACCTCGACCATTACCGGGAGGACCCCCGCAAGGCCGTGGACGCGCTGACGACGGCAATCCAGTGGGCGATGGAGGCCCAGGTCATCCACGTGGAGCGGATCGACGCCGACGATCTGGTGCGCGAGGTGGAAGCGCTTTTCCGCGGCGATCTGGTCCGCCAGCTCCAGGAGGAGCGCGGGCTCTCGCCGAAGCAGATCGACGTGATGCGGCTCACGCGCGCCATCGTGGCCGCCGTCCATTATTTCAAGGAGCGCGATCCGCAGCGCGTCGAGCGCCTCTGGCAGCGGATCCAGGAGTACAACGCCCTGCTGGCCGAGTACCGGATCAAGGACCAGGCCGTTCAGGCGCGGCTCCGGGTGGCGCCGCTTCGCCACCGGCTCGGCGCCTCGGGGCTCGGCCTCGTAGGGCTGCCCGTCTTCGCCTACGGCGCGACGGTCAACGCGCTCCCCTATTACGTCCCGCGCTGGATCGCGCGCAACCTAACCACCAAGGAGACCGACTACGCCACGGCCCGCCTCCTCTCGGGCATCGTGCTCTTCCCGTTCTTCTGGGCCGTCGAGACCTGGATCGTCTGGCGCCTGACCAACCTCTGGATCGCGGCGGTCTTCCTGGCGTCGCTGCCCGTCAGCGGGCTCCTCGCCTACCGCTACCTGGGCGGGCTCGGCCGGTTCGGGCATCAGATGCGGTTCGGGGTGCTCGCCGTGACGCGAAACCATGCGGCCCGCCGCCTCCTCATTCACCGCCGGGAGATCCTGGAGGAGCTGGAGCGCGCGAAGACCGATTATCTCACCGCCACCCACGGGAGCTCCTTTTGAGCATCCACAAACTGGAAGAGCTGTCTACCCCCGCCCTCGACAACCTGGATCGGGAGCGGACGGCGGTGATCATCACCATGAGCCCGCTCGAGCAGCACGGCCCTCACCTCCCCCTCGGGGTGGACGCCTTCACCGCCCAGCACTTCGCGCGCACGCTCGCCGAGCGCATCGTGGCCGAGCGGCCGGGCTGGGAGGTCGTGCTGGCCCCACCGCTCTACCTGGGGAGCTTCACCTTCGACGACGTGGGGACGGTGAACATCCGCCAGCGGGTGGTGCGCGATGCCCTCGTGGACTACGGCAGCGCCCTGGCGCGGGCCGGCTTCCGCTACATCCTGGTCGCCAACGGCCACGCCGGCCCCGGCCATGTGGTCGCCCTCGAAGAGGCGGCGCGAGGGGTCTCCCGGAAGCATGGCGTCGTGATGGCCTCGTTCACCGGCCACCTGGCCTGGGAATTCCTCCGCGGGAAGTATCTGCCGCGGGTCGAAGCGGCGCTGGGGCGCCCGCTCACCGACACCGAGCGGGAAGCGTTCTCCGAGGACGCTCATGGCGGGTGGTGGGAAACGTCCATGATGCTGCTCCTCCGCCCCGACCTCGTGGACGACGGCTACAAGGATTTGCCGGCGACCCGATATGGTTTAATCCACCGCCTCAGGCCCAACTACCCCCTCAAGAACGGCGGCCAGGGCTACGTCGGTCACCCCGCCCTGGGAGATCCCGCCTTCGCCCGCGCCTCGAGCCAGGTCCTCGCCGAGGCCGCCATGGAGATGGTCCACGGCCTCCTCGACGGCCGGCTTGCCCCGGGAGCGCACCGCTCCCCGTTCTTTCGGATCCCGTTCTTCCGGACCAATTTCTGGTGGGCGCTCGCCGCCAGCGCATCGGCCGGAGCGCTGGCGGCCTACTGGCTCCTGGGTCCATAATCCCTTAGTCAAGGAGGACCATTCCATGAAGGCCTACGTGCTGATCGAGACCACGGCGGGAAAGACCAAAGGGGTGAAGAAGGTCTTCTCCAAGATCAAGGGCGGCAGGACCACCATCCTGTCCATCGACGCCGTGACCGGCCCCTACGACTTCATCGCCGTCCTAGAAGGGCCGAGCCTGGACGCCATCGGCCAGCTTGTGACGGAGAGCATCGGCGTCGTGGACGGCGTCACGCGCACGACCACGTGCGTGGCCATCTCCATCGGGTAGGGCCGTGCCCGTGAGCGCCGCCTCCCGTCCGCTGGGGGTGTCGGTGATGCCGCTCGAGACCCGGCGGGAGGCGATCCTCCACATCGCCGCCACGGCCGATCGCCTGGGCTACGAGGCCTTCTTCCTTCCGGAGACGTGGGCCCACGACACGACCGTGATGCTCGCCGAGGTCGCCAGGCGCACGCAAAGGATCCGCTTCGGGTCGGGCATCCTAGGCGTGTGGGGGCGGAGCGCCGCCACCCTCGCCATGGCCGCCTCCACGCTCGATGCCATGTCCGGCGGCCGGTTCATCCTCGGGCTCGGGGCCAGCACGCAGCAGCTCGCCGAGGGGCTCCACGACGTCCCCTGGACGCGCGACAAGGGGCCGCGTGGTTTCTGGCCTTCTACCTGACAACCATGGGGCCGCTCTACGCGAGGACGCTGGGGCGCAGGGGATTCGAGAAAGAGGCGAAGGCGATCGTCGCCGCCAACCCCACCCGGGACTCCGCCGTGGTGCCCCCGGAGGCCGAGACCCTGCTCGAGCAGCTCACGATCTTCGGGACGCCGGAGCAGTGCCGCGCCCGGCTCGAGCCCTGGTACAAGGCCGGTGCCGCGCTGCC
>JBBTEL010000056.1:0-3661 GCA_038042325.1 Candidatus Methylomirabilota bacterium | reverse complement strand
GGCGTCCTGGATGCGCCCCTCCGCCACCTCCAGCGCGGCGATCGCGGCGTCCAGCTGGGCGCGGGCGATGAACTTCTGCTCCCAGAGCTGGACCATCCGGTCGCGGGTCAGGCGCGCCTCGTCGAGAACCGCCCGCGCCTGGCGCACGAGCGCCGTCTCGGCGGGATCGACGCGATCGTCCGTTCCGTCTGGCGGGAGGCCCAGGCGGGCGCGCGCCTGCTTCAGCGCCGCGTCGGCCTGCTCGACGCGGAGGCGGTAGTCGGTCGGGTCCAATCGGGCCACGGTCTGGCCCCGGCGGACGGGGCTCCCGAGATCCACGAGGAGCTCGCCCAGGCGGCCGGGCACCTTCAGCCCGAGAACCACCTGATCCTCCGCCGCCAGCGTGCCGGTGGCAACGACCGTGTGGGCCATCTCCACCTCCTGGGCCGGGACGACCCGTACGGGGCGCGGAGCCGGCGCCGACGACCCGGCCTTCTGCTGCCCGGCCGTGGCCGCCTGGTCGCCCTTGCACCCGACCGCGCCCACGAGAACGGTCCACAGCACGAGCCCCGCGATCGCCGTCCTGTCCAGGTGCCGGGCGAACCGTGACATCACGGCTAGATGATACCCTGTTCGGGCAGGGGCGTCCCGTCGATGACCCGCTGGTAGCCGAGGCGCGACAGGTCGATGGTGGAAAATCGGCCATCCAGCAAGAGCTCGCACATCGCCAGCCCGACCGCGGGGGCGTGCATCAGGCCGTGGCCGGAGAAGCCGCACGCCACGTGAAAGTTCTCGAGCCCGCCGGTCCACGGGCCGATGATCGCGTTGCCGTCCAGGCGGTTCTGATCGTACAGGCCGGCCCAGCCGCGCTGGAGCTTGGCCGCCGCGAAGGCCGGCACGCGGCGGGCCAGGCTCGGCCAGACGACCCTGTCGAAGTAGCCGTGGTCCAACTCGAAATTGAACCCGGCCGCCTCCGCCATGTTCGGCAGCCCACCGACGAAGCCGGCCCCTTCCGGCTTGAAGAAGAGGCCGGAGAGATCCTTGGTGAGCGGCAGGGGCTCGATCTCCGCTCGCGTCTCGAAATAGTAGGCCATCCGCCGCAGCGGTTCCACCGGCAGCCGCATGCCGACCATGCGGCAGATCTCCGGCGCCCAGGCTCCCGCCGCATTGACCACCGCCCTGGCGCCGAGGCGACCGCCCTTCTCGAGGCTCACCGCGCTGACTTTGCGCCCGCTCACCTCGAACCCGACCACCCGGTCCTCCAGGTACACCGCGCCCTGACTCTGCGCCTTGCGGCGGAAGCCCAGGAGGGCGCTGTAGGGGTCCACCCACCCATCCTCCGGCGAGTGGCATCCCCCGGCCACGTCGTCGAGGCCAAGCGACGGGAAGCGGCGCTTCAGCCCGTCGCGGTCGAGCAGCTCGACCGGGCAACCGAGCGAGCGCTGGGTCTCGAAGTTCAGCTCGAGGACGCCGGCCTGCTCCGGAGGGTAGAGGAAGAGGTAGCCCCCGCGACGGAACCCGATCGGCGCCGGCTCGCCGCCCACGGCCATCAGCCGTTCGAAATCGCGGTACACGTCAACGCTGTAGCGCGACATCGCGATATTCTCGGGCAGGCTGAACAGGCGGCGCACGCCGCCGACCGCGCGGGGCGTAGACGCGAACTCGTAGGTCGGGTCGGGCTCCACGACACAGACCCGGTCGGCGCGGCCCGCGCGCGTCAGGTGGTAGGCGATGGAAGAGCCGACCACGCCGCCGCCGATGATCACGACGTCGTACATCGCGGGGGGTCAGGCGGGCCCGAGCCGCCGCTCCAGGCGCTGGGCGACCAGGGACATGGCATACGTGCAGACGAAGTACACGATCGCGATGAAGGTGTACACCTCGAAGGCCCGGAACTCTCGCTCGGCGATGATCCTCGCCACCCGGGTGAGCTCCCGGTAGCCGATGATGTAGGCCAGCGAGGTGTCCATGAAGAGGACGATGAAGCGGGTGACGAGGGCCGGGATCATGTTCCGGATCGCCTGGGGGAGGATCACGTGGCGCATGGCCTGCGGGTGGGTCAGGCCGGTAGAGATCGCGGCCTGCACCTGACCCAGCGGAACCGACTGGATCCCCGCCCGGACGATCTCGGCGAGGTAGGCCGCCTCGAAGACGATGAAGGCGATGAGAGCGCTGGTGAAGTTGTCGAGGGGCCGGCCCGCGAGGATCGGAGCGAGAAAGTAGAACCAGAAGATGACCATGATCAACGGCACGCCCCGGATGACCTCGATGTAGAGCACCGCCGGGTAGTGGAGGTATGGGCTCCGGGAGAGCCGGAGGGCCCCGGCCACCACGCCGAGGACAAACGACGCGCCGATGGCCAGGACGGCCAGCTTCAGGGTGTTGATGAACCCCGAGAGAAGGACCGGCCAGTTCCGGACGATGATGGTCCAGTCGAGGTCCATCACTCGCGCACCGCGCCGCGCGCGATGAGGCCCGGGATCGCGTAGCGACGCTCCATCCGGCTCATGAAGGCGGCGATGGTCAGGGAGATGGCGAGGTAGATCAGGGTGGCAGCGGTGACCGCCTCCAGTCCCTTGAAGGTGTAGGAGTTCACCTGCTGGGTCTGGAACGTGATCTCGGCGAAGCCGATGGTGACGGCCAGGGAGGAATTCTTGAAGATGCTGAGGAACTCAGTCGCCATGGGCGGGATGACGATCCTGAGGCCAACCGGGATCAGGACGTGGCGGTACACCTGGACCAGGCTGAGCCCCGACGACAGCGCCGCCTCAGTCTGCTGGCGGGGGATGGATTGGATCCCGGCGCGGATGGTCTCCCCGACGCGGGCCGATGTATAGACGCCGAGACCGGCCAGCGCAGCCAGGAATTCGTAGTTGAGGGTGAGGAGCGGCGTGTCGACGTTCAGGCTGTTCACGGCATCCCGGATCGGCCCCGCCGGGAGGATCTGGGGGACGGCGAAGTACCAGAAGAAGAGCTGGACGAGGAGTGGGGTGTTCCTGAAAAACTCCACATACGCCGTCGCCACCGCGCGCGGCACGCGCCAGGGCGCCGTCCTGAGGATGCCCAAGGCGATCCCGAGGATCAGGGCGATCACCCAGGCGAGCAGGGAGAGGATGATGGTGTTCTTGACCCCCTGGAGGAGCCAGTAGCCGAACGGGCTCTCCCAGAGGACGCTCCACCGGAAGTCGTACTGGAGCCCGAGAAACCCCGCGAGGGTCATAGGATGCACGACGGGCCCGGCGGGTGATGCCGGCGCTAGCCCTCCGCCCGCCCGGAGCGGGGTCCCCACACCGGGCGGGGTGCGAGGACGGACGGAGGGCGCGCCGGCGACAGGCCCTGCCGGGCCCTGCGGCCGTGGCTACTCGGGCATCGACTGCATGAGCATGTAGTTCCGCACCTGGGCGCTCATCGGGTATTGGACGACGCCCTTCTCCCCGAACCACATGTCGTACATCTCGAAGTACTTGCCGTTGTCGATCAGCTCCATCAGCGCGTGGTTCACGAAGTCGCGCCACTTGGAGTCGTTCTCGGGCACGATGCACGAGTAAGGGTCCTTCGTGAAGAGGTCTCCCACCACCTCGTAGTCCTTGGGATTCTTGGTCTTGGCGGCGAGCCCGGCCAGCAGGATGCCGTCCGTCACATAGGCGACGATCTTCCCCTGCTCGAGAGCCAGGAAGCCGGC
>JBBTEL010000055.1:0-2908 GCA_038042325.1 Candidatus Methylomirabilota bacterium | reverse complement strand
CCCTTCTCGTGGCCGAAGAGCTCGGACTCGATCAGCTCCTCCGGGATCGCCGCGCAGTTGACCTCGACGAAGGGCCCGCCGCGCCGCGCCGACAGGGCGTGGATGGCCCGGGCCACGAGCTCCTTGCCGGACCCGTTCTCGCCGTGGATCAGCACGCGGCCGTTCGTGGGTGCCGCGATGGCGATCTGGCGGTGCAGCTCCTGGATGGCCGGGCTCTGCCCGACGATCTCCTGCCCGCGCTCGAGGCGCTCGCGCAGCGCCCGGTTCTCGCCCTCGAGCCGCGAGTGCTCAATGGCGCGCGCCACGATCAGGAGCGTTTTCTCCAGCGACAGGGGCTTCTCGATGAAGTCGTAAGCGCCGAGCTTGGTGGTCTTCACGGCGGTCTCGATCGTCCCATGGCCGGAGATCATGACCACGGTCTGATCGGGGCGGAGGCGCATCATCTCTTCCAGCACCTCCAGGCCGTCCATCCCCGGCATCCAGATGTCCAGCAGGACGAGGTCGGGCGCCTCTTCGACGAGCCGGCTCAGGGCCTGGGGCCCGCTCCCGACGGCGGCGACCCGGTAGCCCTCGTCTTCCAGCACGCCCTGGAGCGACGTCTGGATCGCCTTCTCGTCGTCAACGATTAGGATGCTCTCGCCCGCCACTTACGCCTCCGCGCGGGCCGGGGGCCCCTCGGCGGGCAGCTCGATCACGAACCGGCTGCCCTTGGGCACGTGGTCCTCCACCCAGATGCTCCCGCCGTGGTCGGTGACGATCTGGTGGACGATGGCGAGCCCGAGCCCCATGCCGGCGGCCTTGGTGGAGAAGTACGGGAGGAACAGCTTGTCCTTGTCCTCCGGCGGGATGCCCACGCCGTTGTCGCTCACAACTATCCGGACCTGCTTCGTCTCCGGGATGAAGACCGTTTCCACTGTGACTTCGCCCGCTCCGCTCACCGCCTCGATCGCGTTGTCCACCAGGTTGAGGACCGCGCGCTTGATCTGGTCGGGGTCCACCTCGAGGGTCGGCAGGTCGGGCGCAAACGAGGTCTTGAGCGCCAGCGCGGGATAGGTTTCCCGGTAGAGGGCCACCACGCCCTCCAGCAGGCGGTGGAGCTCGGTCGGCTTCGGCTGGAGCGTGGGCATCCGGGCGAAGCGGGAGAACTCGTCCACCAGGTGTTTGAGGCCCTCGACCTCCTGGATGATGGTGCCGGTGCATTCCTCCACGAGCCGGCGGTCGTCGGGGCTCCGGTCCCCCAGGCGGCGGCGCAGCCGCTGGGCCGAGAGCTGGATGGGGGTCAGCGGGTTCTTGATCTCGTGGGCGATCCGCTGGGCGACCTCGCGCCAGGCCGCCACGCGCTGGGCCTTCAGGAGCTCGGTGAGGTCGTCAAAGACCAGCACCATGCCCGCGTACTCGCCCTCGGGGCCGCGGAGCGCCGTGGCCGAGCCGAGGAGGGTGACGGCGTGGCCGTCGCGGCGCAGGCGCATCTCGCGCTCGAGCGTGCCCCGGCGGATGCGGTCCATCCGCTGGATGAGCGCCCCGACCTCGGCGAACTGCGGTCCGGCGAAGAGCTGGCGGACGGGCTGCCCCACCGCCGTCTCCGCCGGGACCCCCAGCATGCGGGCGGCCGCGCCGTTCATCGTGGTGAGCCGCCCCGCGGGATCCAGGGAGACGACGCCCGTCGCCACGGCCTGGATCACGGTCTCCGTGTAGCGCCGCCGCTCTTCCAGCTCGTTGTGCTTGGCCCGGAGGTCGCCGGTCATCCGGTTGAAGGAGTCCACCAGGATGCCGATCTCGTCCTGGGCCTGGACCTCGACCTTGTAGTTCAGGTTCCCGGCGGCCACCTCGCGGGTGCCCTCGGCCAGCAGCTGGATCGGCACCGTGATGCCCCGGGCCATGTAGAGCCCGAACCAGGTGAACGAGAACACGATGATCAGGGTCATCAGGAGGAAGAGCAGGATGTAGATCCCCTTGATGGGGTTTTTCAGGAGCTTGAGCTGCTTGTACTCCTGGAACGCCTGCGAGATGCCGCGCACCCGCGCCTCGAGCCGCTGGGCGATGTGGGTGGCCACGATCAGGGTCCCGACGACCTCGCGCGCGCTCCCGCTGCCGGACCAGATCGGGACGACGGCCTGGATCAGGTCGCCGTTGTCCAGCTCCCGGACCGTCGTGATCTCCTGGCCCTCGAGCCCGCGCTTGACCTGCTCCATGTTCACGTCGCGCGTGGGCACAGAGGCCAGGACCGGATCCTTGACGTGCACCAGCTCCTGCCCTCGGGGGGTGAAGATCGAGATGGCGGCCACCCCCAGGCTCTCCTGCTGCTCCACCAGGTACGCCGCCAGCGCCTCCCGCCGGTCGTCGGCGAGCAGGCGGTCGCGGGCGATCACCCGCGCGAGCTGCCGGCCGTGACGGAGGACGGTGGTCTCGAGCGTCTGGTAGTAGGTCTGCGCCACCTCCAGCGCCTGGTCCAGCGGCTTCTCCACCTGGGGCTTGAACCAGCCCTCGATGGATGTGTTGAGCAGGTTGGAGGCGATGATCGAGATGAGCAGGGCCGGGATCAGCGAGAGCGAGAGGAAGACCGCGACCAGCTTGGTCTTGAACTTCGAGCCCAGGACCTCCTGGCGCCGCTCGAAGAAGAGCTTGACGAGATTGCGGATGAGGAGGACCAGCAGCAGCAGGAAGACGATCAGCGTCAGGTTGAAGAGGGCGAAGACGAGGAGGTTCGAGGCGACGGGGATTTGCGGCGAGCGGACCCCCACCTCGTACACGGTCGCCACCACCGCCACCAGCAGGAGCAGTATCCCGCCGATGATCAGGAGGTTCCGCTTGCGCCGCTGGAGGTCTCCGGTCAGTGGCACGCTCGACCCTCGGCCGCGCTCATTGCGTCCGCGTCACGGTGAGCAGCGTGGAGCGGATCCAGGGCGTC
>JBBTEL010000054.1:0-3298 GCA_038042325.1 Candidatus Methylomirabilota bacterium | reverse complement strand
GGAAATCCCGGGCTTGTGGGCGTAGCTGAAAAAGACGAAGCGCTCGACGCCGTGGGCCCGCAGAAAGGCCGCCACCCGCTGCGGCTCGGTGGGGTGGCTGATCTTCCAGTCGGAGTGCTCGGCGAACCAGCGGCGAATCGCCTTGAAGAGCCAGTCGGGATGGAGATGCGTGTGGGCGTCGATGTACCTGAACCCCTCGGGAGGCTTCATCCCCGACGCGCCTCCCTGAGGGCACCGGCGTGAACCAGCCAGCCCCCGGGCCACCCGTCCACGACGCAGTCGGCGAGGACGGCTCCGCCCCTCACGAGACGGTCCACGACCTCGGAGACCTCGGAGCGGGGCAGCGCGAAAAGCCGCCCGAGGAGCGCGGGGGTGCTGAACACCGCGCCCTCCAGGTAGCGCGCGACCAGCCGCTCCGCCGCCGCGGGCCGGCGAAGGCGCCGCCCCTCCGCCACGGGCTCGGGCAGCCACGCCTCGAGCAGGTCCCAGCGGTAGGAGAAGGTCGGCTCGTAGCGCTCCTCGCTCTTCACCACCCAGAGACCCTGCTGGAGCTCCGCCATCGCCCGCTCGAACTCTCGGGTTCTGGACGGCTCCAGCATGAAGCAGTTGCCGCGGATCTCCCGCGTGTACTGGGGGTGGTCGCGCGCGAGGCTGTCCATGATCCGCTTGGCGGTCAACGACAGGCGGCCCGCCTCGTACTCCTGGCGGTAATCGCGGGAGCGCTGCCGTCCCCTGACGAGGGCGTAGAACGCCGGGAACAGGTCGAGCGCCACGAGCACCGGGCGCCCTTTCAGGAGCTTGCCGTAGTACACCTGCCGCCGAGCGGGGAGCGTGTCCTTCAGCTCCCAGGTCAGGCCGATGCCTGCGTCGTGGTGGGAGCGGCGAGGCCATCGGGGATTGGGTCGCCCCGCCACCGCCTCCCAGAGACACGCCAGCCCCTCGGGAAACCGGTAGAACGTGGAGCATAAACCTACAGCGTTGACAAAAGCCAAGGCCCCCCGCTCGCTCCTGATCTGAAGATGCCGGCGGCGGTGGAAGCGCCGGTCCCTCAGGCTGACCAAGTCCTTCGCGGACGGGACGCTTGGCGGACGCTTCACGCCTCGTCCGAGAGGCGGGAGAAGACCAGGCCGTCGAGGAGCTTCGGGTAGAAGTAGGTGGACTTCTGAGGAAGCAGCTCCCCCGCCCGCACCACGGCCTGCAGCTCGGCGGGAGTGGTGGGCGGGATCAGGAAGCCGGCCTGATAATTTCCCTTCCTGACCTGCGTGACCGCCTCGACGGCGTCGGCCGTGTAGTCCACGGACGTCTGCTCGCGGAGGATTTCCTCCGTGACGCCAAGGAACGGCTTCAGGAGACCCTCGTGCAGCACCGAGACGGCCAGCCGCCGCCAGGCGGGCGACGTCCCCGCCGGCCACGGCACGGCGTCAAACGCCTCCGGGCGCAGCGTCAGGAGCCACCCCGGGGCCTCGGCCCCCGCGACCGCCGCGACCGCGAGGCGCCCCGTCCGGGCGCGCGCATCGAGCGCCCCCGCCAGCGCTCTGGCCTCCGCCGCCGTCTCGCCGAGGGCGGGTCCTCGCTCGATCTCGAACCACCGCGCGGCCCGAGTCAGGAACGTCTCGACGTCGAACCCCCGGACGCCGTGGACCAGGCGGTGAGTGGGAAAGATCGTGAGCCCGGGTGCCTCGAGGGGCACAATTGCCATCAACTTCCAATCGGCGCCCGGGTGGCGCCGGCGGTATTCGAGCGCCGTCTCGTAGCGGTGATGCCCGTCGGCGATGATCAGGCGCGTGTCCGCCATCAGCGTCTGCACCCGGGCGATGGCGGCGCGATCGGCGATCCGCCAGAGCTGGTGGAGCTCGCCCTTGAGGTCGCGGGCCGCGGCGACGGGCGGCGACGGGGGAGGCGCGGCGGCGCGCAGGAGTTCGCCGGACGGGTCGCTCGCGAGCATGAAGATCACCCCGGTGTCGGCCTCCGTCACCTCGAGGTGCTGGAGGCGCTCCACCTTGGGGCCGGCGTGGGTGCGCTCGTGGGGGAGCACCACGCCCTCGGCGTACTCGCTGAGCTCGCCCAGAGCGATGACCCCCGTGCGGCTGAGCGTCTCGCCTCCCGCCTGGTAGGTCGTGAGGCATGGGTAGAGCGCCGGCTCGGCGTCGCGGATCAGGACCTGCTCGGCGATCCACCGGTCGAGGCACCCCCGGGCCCGCCGGTGGCGATCGGCATCGCCGGCGTCGCCCGGCTCGGGACGACCCAGCGTGACGCGGACGAAGTTCCACGCGTGGAGCGCGTGGAGGGCCTCGCGCGTGTCGGGGTCGATCTGGTCGTAGGGGGGTACCACGACGCGCGAGAAGTCCGGGACCTTGGCCGGGTTGTACCGGTAGCCCCGGAACGGGCGGATCTTCACGAGAGCTCGATCCCCCGCGCGCCGATCCGGAACTCCGCGATCTCGTCCGACATGGCGCTCCCCCGGTGCTTCACCACGCAGAGGAAGCGGCCGACCCGCGTCCCCACGCGCTCGCTGCCCATCACGACGATGGTGTTGGCGACCGCGCCCAGGTCGCCGGCCTCGGTCTTCCGCCCCAGGAGGTCCTCGAGCCGGGTCTCCTCCGTCGTCACCAGGAGGAGTGTGGTGATCGCCCGATGGTCGTACCGGTGCGCGTCGATGAACGCGCGGTGCTTCCAGACCGGGAGGCAGATCTCCATGCCGAGCGTCTCCGCGTCCCGGTGGATCACCTTCCGGTACAGCTCGTCGAGGAGGAAGAACTGGATCGCCTCGGCGGGGACGTTCATGGGCTCCACGCCGTCCACCGTCACGCGGCGCGACCCGGCGGCGAAGTGGAAGTAGAAGAACGGGCGGACCGTGTAGAGCGCCCGGTTGTAGGCCGCCTTCCAGCCCCAGTCGAGCTCGACGCCGTCCGGCGTGGCGACCTGGTAGTCGCGGACCTTCCCCACCCACGGGAAAGCGTCGGAGTAGTACGCCTGCATCTGGCCGTCCGGCGGGTACGGGTCCGCCATGGGCGTCACGGCGTGCGTCCAGCGCCCGAGGGGCCAGCCGAAGAGGCGCTGGGCGTATTCGTGGTGCTGCTGCGAGTCGCCGCGGCCGTTCATGTCGAAGACGAGGCCGGGGGCGCCGTCGGCGCTCCGGCCGTAGTGGGCGAAGGTGAGTCCCAGGTGGGTCTTGCCGATGCCCGTGGCCCCGTACACGACCGCGAGCGTGCCGGGGAGCAGCCCGCCGCCGAGCATCTCATCCAGTTTCCCGATCGCCGTCGAAACCCGCGAAGTCACGAGCGCGATTGTACGGGAG
>JBBTEL010000053.1:0-7262 GCA_038042325.1 Candidatus Methylomirabilota bacterium | reverse complement strand
TATGCCTCCGACGGCCCCATGCATCCGTCGGGGCCCCAGGTGTATTTCGGGTGCCGGGGGATCCTGTACCTGGAACTGACCGCTCACGGGGCCAAGCGCGATCTCCATTCGGGGCTCTACGGGGGCGTGGCGCCGGCGCCGGCGGTGCGGCTGGCCCAGGCGCTGGCCTCGCTTTGGTCGAGCGGGGGCAGGGTGGCGGTCAGCGGTTTCTATGACCGGGTGAGGCGGCCGTCGCCCGCCGACCGTCGCGTCCTCCGGGCGATCCCGTTCGACGAGGAGAGCGTGCGGGGCGACCTCGGTTGCATCCCCCTAACGGGCGCGGGCGGGCGCGCGTACTACCGGCGGCTTCTGCTCGAGCCGAACCTCAACGTGGCCGGGCTGACGGCGGGCTACCAGGGGCCGGGGATGAAGACGATCATTCCCCATGTCGCCCGCGCCAAGCTGGACGCGCGCCTCGTGATGGACCAGGACCCCGACGAGATCGAGGAGAAGATCCGCGTCCACCTCAAGCGCCGGGGCTTCGGCGACATCGAGGTGAAGCGCCTCGGCGCCGTGCCGCCCTCGCGCACCCCGGTGGACCATCCGCTCGGCAAGGCGGTGGTCCGCGCGGTGGAGCAGGCGTGGGGGCGCCGGCCCGTCATCGTCCCCAACCTGGGCGGGACCATTCCTGATTACCTCTTCACGCAAGTCCTGGGGCTCCCGAGCGTCTGGGTTCCCTACGCGCCTCACGACGAGGCGAATCACGCCCCCAACGAGAGCATTACGCTCGAGGGGTTCATCAACGGTATCCGGACCACGGCGGCGGCGCTCTTCGAGATCGCCGCCACATAGGAGGCACCAAATGAGCAGAAGTCGCGTCTTGACAGCGTTGATCCTGATGGTGACATTCGCCGCGCTGGCCGCCGGGCCGGTCGCCGCGGCGCCGAAGGGGCGGGTGGTGGTGGCCCTGGGCTCCGACACCTCGACCATGGATCCCCACATGCACACCGAGCGCATGGGGATCATCATCAACCAGCACATCTTCGACACGCTCCTGGCGCGGGACACGAGGACGTGGCAGCCCGTCCCCCACCTGGCTGAGTCCATCAAGAGCGTGAATCCTACGACCTGGGAGATGAAGCTCCGGAAAGGGGTCAGGTTCCACAACGGGGAGCCCTTCAATGCGGAGAGCGTGAAGTTTTCCTTCGATCGGGTGCTGAACCCGGAGCAGAAGTCTCCCATCCGGGGCAACTTCACCTGGATCAAGTCCGTGGACGTCGTGGACGAACACACCGTCCGGATCGTGACGGAGAAACCCTATCCGGCGGTCCACGAGATCCTGACCTTCGGCAACTTCGGGATGGTGCCGCCGAAGTACATCAAGGAGAAGGGCGACGCCCACTTCGCCCGGAACCCCGTGGGCACGGGGCCCTTCAAGTTCGTGGAGTGGCGGAAGGGCGAGCGGACAACCATCGAGGCCAACGAGCAGTACTGGAAGGGGGCCCCGGCGATCAAGACCATCGTCTTCCGGGTGATCCCGGAGACGGCCACCCAGATCGCCGAGCTCCTCTCGGGCGGTGTGGACATCCTCCGGGCCGTTCCACCCGATCAGATCTCGGCAATCGGGAAGTCGGGGGTGGCTCGCGTGACGGCCACGCAGATTCTCAGAGTGGTCTTCCTCCAGATGGATGGAGACGGCCGGGCGGGGAAGACGCCGCTGACCGACGTGAGAGTCCGGCGGGCCATCAACCACGCCGTCAACGTGGACGAGATCGTGCAGAAGGTGCTGGGGGGGATGGCGGTGCGCACCCCCGCCGGCACCAACCCCATGGCCTTTGGCTTCGACCCGGCGATCAAGCCATACGCCTACGATCCTGACGCTGCCAGGAAGCTCCTGGCCGAGGCGGGATTCCCGAACGGCTTCGAGGTCACGATGAACACCTACGCCGGGTCCATCGTCAACGTAGACCAGGTCGCCCAGGCCACCATGGGCTACCTCGGCAAGGTCGGGATCAGGGTCAAGCTCCGCCACTTTGCGGATGTCGGTCAGTACCTGGCCAACTTCCGGGGCTCCAAGCTCGACGGCATGACGATGGCGTCCTGGGGGTACAACTCGGTCTTCGACTCGGACTTCATCTACTACATCCACTTCCGCGCGGGCCAGCCCTACACGTACAACTCCGCGAAGGAGATGGACCAGTGGCTCGAGGAGGCCCGGTCCACCGTGGACCCCAAGAAGCGCCAGGAGCTCTACTCGCGCTTCCAGCGCTTCATCGTGGACCAGGCCTACTGGGTCCCGATGTACGCCCAGTTCACCATCGAGGCGGCCTCGACCAAGCTCATCTACGAGGCGTCCAGCGACGAGATTATGCGGATCCACGCCGCCACCTGGAAATAGCCGCGTCCAGGGCAGCGACCGCGACGGAAAGGGGGGCCAAGCGGCCCCCCTTTTCTGTACAATAGCAGCCCCATGCAGGTCTACATCCTCCGCCGGCTCTTTCAGGCGCTCTTCGTGTGCCTGGGCATCTCGCTCATCACCTTCGGGCTCCTCCACGTGGTGGGCAACCCCGTCCTCCTCCTCCTGCCTCAGGATGCCTCCGACAAGGACGTCGCCCTCCTCAAGGAGAAGCTCGGCCTCGACCGCCCCCTCTGGATCCAGTACCTGGCCTTCCTGAAGGACGCCGCGCGCGGCGACTTCGGCCAGTCGCTGTTCACCCAGGAATCGGCCTTCGGGCTGATTCTCGAGCGGATGCCGGCCACCCTCGAGTTGACGCTCGCGGGCATGCTGGTCGGGCTCGGCATTGCGATCCCGCTGGGCGTGATCTCCGCCATCCGGCGCGGCTCCATCACGGACCGGCTGTGCACGGTGGGCGCCGTGGCGGGCCAGGCGATGCCGATCTTCTGGCTCGGGATCATGCTCATCATCCTCTTCGCCGTGAAGTTCCGGGTCCTGCCGGCGTCGGGGCGGGGGACCGTGTGGCACCTGATCCTGCCGGCCATCACCCTGGGGGCGTACCTGGCGCCGCTGACGATGCGATTAACCCGCTCGGGAATGCTGGACGTCCTCACCCAGGACTACATCCGCACGGCGCGCGCCAAGGGCGTGGTGGAGGGCGTCGTGCTGTTCAAGCACGCACTCCGGAACGCTGCCATCCCCATCGTCACGATCCTGGGAGTTCAGTTCGGCCGCCTTCTCGGCGGCGCCGTCGTCACCGAGACGGTCTTCGCCTGGCCCGGGGTCGCCTCGCTGGCGGTGAAGGCGATCCGCACCTACGACTACCCCGTCGTCCAGGGGTCCGTGGTGCTGCTGGCGCTGCTCATCGTCGTCGCGAACCTCCTGGCGGATGTCGCCATCACGTACCTGGATCCGCGGATCCGCCTCGGGAAGGCCCATGGGTAGCCTGCGGCGCCTTCGGTTCCTGGCGGTGGGAAGCGGCATCGTCCTGCTCGCCGTCGCGGCCGCCGTCCTGGCGCCCTGGCTCTCGCCCCACGACCCCTACCTCCAGACGATCGGCGACCGCCTGATTCCGCCGGTGTGGGACGCGGGGGGGAGCTGGCGCCATCCGCTCGGGACCGATCCCCTCGGGCGCGACCTGCTCTCGCGCATCATCTACGGCGCCCGGGTTTCCATCAGCGCCGGCGCCCTCGCCGTCGCGGTGGCCATGACCCTCGGCGTGCTCATGGGGCTCCTGGCCGGCTACTACGGTGGGGGGGTGGACACGGTCATCGACAATCTGGTCAACATCATGCTGGCCTATCCGTTTCTCCTCCTGGCGCTGGCCGCGATCGCGGTGCTGGGGCCGAGCTTCGGCAACATGATCGTGGTCCTTGGACTGACGGGGTGGCCCGTCTATACGCGGGTGGTGCGGGCCGAGACGCTGAAGTACCGGGAGCGGGAGTTCGTTCAGGCGGCGCGCGCCCTGGGGCTCGGCAGCGCCCGCATTATCCGGGTCCACGTGCTGCCCAACCTGGCGAACACGGTCATCGTCATGGCGAGCCTCGAGGTGGCCCGGATGATCATCCTGGAGTCGTTTCTCTCGTTCCTGGGCCTGGGGATCCAGCCGCCCACGCCCTCGTGGGGGGCCATGCTGGGGGAAGGGCGCGTCTATATGCTGACGAGCTGGTGGCTGGCGGCCTTTCCGGGCGGGGCGATCTTCGTCACGACGCTGGGGATCAACCTCTTCGGCGACGGCCTGCGCGACGTCCTCGATCCTTACCGCGTCCTCACGCCCGCGGCCGCCCGTGCGGAGTGAGCGGGGCGCCTCAGATAGTTCTCGCCGAGGTCCTTCCAGGAATCGAAGCTGCTCTGGAGCGTCCGGCGAGGACGGCAGGTAATGGGTCAGACTGACAACTCCCCCTCGGCGATTTTATAGATGCAGCGGTGACGGACGTGGGCGACCGGGCGGAGCCCCTCCCCCACCATCAGAAGGTCCAGCTCGACGTACTCGTTACCATTCTTCTCCCAGAGTCTCGCGACGCGGCCGCATGTCGCGAGGGGCTCGCCGGCACGCCACAGGCCGAGGTGCCGCACGTTGCTCGAGACGTGGATCCACGGTCCCATGAGGACGTTACGATCCAGGGCGCGGTTGGCCTGCCGGACGAAGAGCCCTGGGTGGGCTGGCGCTCCGGGCTCCCGGTAGAGGGCGAGGGGTTCGTCCACCTCGTCGAGATAGGCCGCGGCCTCGGACGGGTCGGCGGGGAGCTCGGGGCTCCCCAGCACCTCGAGGTCGGCCAACCGCTCGCGCGTGGCCGCCGGGCGCGCCGCCGGCAGGGGGGCTTTCGGGTAGGCGGCGAGCTTGGGAATCTCGGGGCGGGAGCCCCTGACCAGCGCCGCTGTCCCGAGAGCGCAGGCCTCCCCCTCGGGGTTAAGCGCCGTCACCTCGCGGGTGATCGAGGCTTCCGCCCGGGCCGTCTCCCGCGCGGTGATCGTGAGCATGTCCCCCTCGTAGACCGGCCTTCTGAAGCGGACGGAGAACGCGCCGCGCTCGAGCCATTCCGGGCCCAGTGCGGCGACGACGGGGTGGGTCATGTAGGCGTAGATCGTGACGCCGGGGACCAGGCCGCCCCTGAAGCCGAGGCGGCGAGCCACGGCGTCGTCGTGGATCTTGTTCTCCGCGTAGGCGCTGGTGTTCCGGGCCCGGACGCGGTAGGGGGACAGCTCGGCTTGTCTCATGCGACCAGCATCGTAGCGTCAGAGGGTATAAAATGGAACCGTAAAGATGAGAGCGTCGGTCCTCGCGATCGCGGGACTTCTCGCGTCATTGCTGCCGGCGCCGGCGGCATCGGCTCAGCAGATGGATCTCCAGCTGTGGAAGATCGCCAGGCGGCCGGCAGCGGTGGAGCCGGTGCCCAAGGAGGGGCCGGCCGCGGAGGAGGCGCGACAGGCGGCGCGGCGGATCCGGCTCGAGCAGGAGCGCGCGGGCCGTCAGCGGTTTCTCCCGCTGAGGCCCTCCCCTGCCGTTTTGTCAGAACGCTGGCCAAGCTGACCCGTCCTCGGTCCCCCATCTCCCCACGGTCGAGCCGAAATCCCGCTAGTTTTCCAGCATTTCTGGCCTGGCACTCTCCTTGCTCCCCTTTCTTGCCAGTGCCGACATTTTTTGTTAGCCACGTCGGCGGGAGGAGCAAGGAATGACGAAGCGAAGCGTTGGGCTGATCGGGATCAGCCTGGTTTCCCTGAGCCTGCTTTCAGCCGGAATGATCGCGCTGGCGGAAACCACCGTCAGGGACGAGTCGCCGGTGCCGGCGAGGGTGCTGAACGCCAAGGGTCAGGAGATCGGCGTCCTCGTGAACGGGCAGCTCCGGCCGAATCCCGTCTCGCTCCCATCGGTGAAGCTCACGCCCTGCTCCCCGGCCATCGATCGCGGCCCGGTCTGGGCGTTCTGCCGGGACGGCTTCTATTTCGGGAACGTCTTCGAGTATCGGAAGTACGCGGCAGCGAAGCGGGGCCTGGGGCACTACACGGGGCCGATCATCATCGTCGTAAATGGGCAGCAGAACCAGTCGTTCCTGAAGGACGGCTGGCTCCGATAGAACCTCGGAGGGGGGCTCCGCCCCCCTTCCGATTCCTCCCCCCAAAGACGGATTGCGCGGGCAAAGCCCGCGCTCGAGCCCCGCTAAGGGGGCGAGGCGGTCTCCAGGAGGTATTGTTGGGCGGCGGCGAGCCCCGCCCCGAGGCGGAGATTCACGCCGAAGCTCTTGAGCGTCAGCTCCACTCCCGCGAGCCCTCCGAGCAGGTCGAGCTCGTTCAGGCTCCCCAGGTGGCCGATCCTGAACACCTTCCCCTTCACCTCGCTCAGCCCCACCCCCAAGGAGAGCTCCAGCATCTTCCAGGCATGGGCGATGTAGGCGTCGGAGTCGAACCCCGTCGGCATCAGCACCGCGGTGAGCGTGTTCGAGTACTCGGCGGGGGTCTGGCAGAGGAGCCCGAGGCCCAGCGCCTGGACCGCGCGCCTGCAGGCCTCCGCCAGCCGCGCGTGGCGCCTGAAAACGTTGGGGAGCCCCTCCTCGGTCAACATGGCGAGGCTCTCCCGGAGCCCGAAGAGGAGGCTCGTGGCCGGCGTGTAGGGGAACTCGCCACGCCTGTTGCGCTCGAGCACGGGGGCCCAATCCCAGTAGGCGCGCGGGCACTTGGCCTTCTCGCCGGCATGAAGCGCCTTGTCGCTCACGGCGAGGATCGCGAGACCCGGCGGGAGCATGAGCCCCTTCTGGGGGCCCGTCAGCGCCACGTCCACCCCCCACTCGTCCACGCGGAAATCGATCGACGCGAGCGAGGAGACCACATCCACGAGGAGGAGCGCGGGATGCCGGGCCCGGTCGAGCGCCGCGCGGATTGCCGCCACGTTGGAGGTCACCCCCGTGGAGGTCTCGTTGTGCACGACGAGCGCGGCCCGGAGCTGGTGGGCCTTGTCCTCGGAGAGCCGCTGCTCCACCTGCTCCGCCGACACACCGGCGCCGTAGGGGAAGTCCAGCCGGTCCACCTCGATCCCGTAGGCCGCCGCCGTCCTGGCGAAGCCGGTTGAGAAATGGCCATTGACGCACGCCAGCACGCGATCGCCGGGGGAGAGCGTGTTGACCAGGCAGGCCTCCCAGGCGCCCGTGCCCGAGCCGGGGTAGATCACGATCTGCCCCTTCTCCGTCTGGAAGACGCCCTTCAGGCCCGCCAGGCACTCGTGGACGAGCGCGGCGAACTTCGGCCCGCGATGGTCGATGATGGACTGCGACATGGCCCGCGTGACGCGCTCCGGCACCAGCGTGGGCCCGGGAATCTGGAGGAACGGCCGTCC
>JBBTEL010000052.1:0-1371 GCA_038042325.1 Candidatus Methylomirabilota bacterium | reverse complement strand
ACCTCATCCCGCTTCTCCCGCGCCGGGACCCTTCCGCCGACCGATCCCCGCAGAGCCCCACCGAACCCGCCTGACCTCCGTCCGGCCCTTCTGATCCGCCGTCTTCGCTGATCTAGCGTTCGAAGTCTGCAAACTGGACGGAGGATTTCTCCATGCAAGGACCTGATGGCCGAATGAAGTAAGCTAAGGAGGTGGGACTCGGCGGGCTCCTGCTCAGCCTGGCGATCGTCTGGCTCGCGGCCAAGCTGGCCGGCGAGGCGATGGAGCGCGTCGGCCAGACGGCCGTCCTGGGCGAGCTGCTGGCGGGCGTGCTGATCGGGCCGCGAGTGCTCGGCCTGGTCCACGAGTCCGAGATCCTCCACGCCCTGGCCGAGATCGGGGTCGTCATCCTCCTCTTCGAGATCGGCCTGGAGTCGGACCTGGGGGAACTGCTCCGGGCCGGCCTCCAATCGACGGTCGTGGCCTTCATCGGGGTCGCCTGCCCCTTCGCCCTCGGCTACGGGCTCGCCATCTGGTGGGGCAAGCCCACGCTCGTCGCGATCTTCATCGGCGCAACGCTCACGGCGACGAGCGTCGGGATCACGGCCCGGGTGCTTTCGGACCTGGGCCGCCTCCGGGAGACAGCCTCCAAAGTCATTCTGGGCGCGGCGGTCCTGGACGACATCCTCGGACTCGTGATCCTGGCCGTGGTGACGGGGCTGGTCCAGACAGGGGTCTTCTCCCTTACCACCGCAGGCCTCATCCTCGCCAAGGCGCTAATCTTCCTGGTCGTGGCCGTCGCCCTCGGGATCCGGTTCGCCCCGACCTTCCTCGGCTGGGTCGGGACCATGCGGGCCCGCGGTAGCCTGATCGTGTATGCGGTGCTCTTCTGCGTCCTGCTGGCCGCGCTCTCCGAGCGGATCGGACTCGCGGCGATCATCGGCGCCTTCGCCGCCGGTCTCGTCCTCGCCCGGACCGAGCCCCGCGCCCACATCGAGGAGCGACTGAAGCCGGTGGCCGATCTCTTCGTTCCGGTCTTCTTCGTGACGGTCGGGATGAAGGTGGATCCCGGGACGCTGAACCCCTTCGGGGACAGCGCGCTCCGCTTCACCCTCGCCCTGACCGCCGTGGCGGTGCTTGGGAAGCTCGCGGCCGGGCTCGGGGTGTACCAGCGGGGGGTCAGGCGCTGGCCGGTCGCCGTGGGCATGATCCCGCGGGGGGAGGTCGGGTTGATCTTCGCCGGCATCGGCCTCGCCAGCGGGGTGATCGAACAGGAGCTTTACTCGGCGCTCGTCACCATGGTCATGGTCTCGACCTTCATCGTCCCGCCGTGGCTCAAGGTCCTCTACCGAGGGTCACGAGGCACCGATTGAGACTACCATTCCCTCCCCC
>JBBTEL010000051.1:0-12823 GCA_038042325.1 Candidatus Methylomirabilota bacterium | reverse complement strand
AAGTGTGGTGCGCCTGGGAGGAGTCGACCCTCCGACCCTCGGATTAGAAGTCCCGCCCGTATCCGTCCCCGCACAAATCCCGCACAGTGAACAGGTCCTCCCTGGCCGGCGGACGTCGCCTCAAAATTATGGTTGGGTCACCGTTTCTTAACGCTCTTCCAGAATTCACGGTGCTTGACGCCACGTCCCCTCTTGATCCTCCGCTCGGCGGCCGCCAACATCGCCATGAACCTCGGTGTATGCGCGAGAACGAGACGCTCCAGCTCCTCCTCATCGGAAACCGCCAGTAGGACGGCAGCGGGCCGGCCGTTCTTCGTGACAATAACCGGTCCCTCGACACACATCTCGATATAGGCACTGAGGCGAGCCTTCACTTCAGCCAGCGGGGCAATCTTCATAGCTCAAACTCCTCTCCGCCCAGAAGGAGTCGGTCCTTCACCTTGACCCCTACGGCGAGAATGTGGACTTGCCGGAGGGCCCGATCCGTCCGATAGAACACTCTGAAGCGATTATCCGGCCCGAACCTCAGCTCCCACACCGAACCCAGGGCCGATGGACGCAGAAGCGACTTTCGATTGCGCGTTTCCACCTCCGGTTGGTACCTGAGCTGCCTCTCGATCTGGCGGCGTATGAGTGAGTGGTACTTTCGCTCGATTGCCAGGAGGTGCTGCCCGACTTCCGGGTCGTACACAAGGTCATAGGGCGCCCGCCGGGCCATGGGTTCTGACCATAATTATAGTCAGGACCTGTCTGGGATTCAAGCGAACTCTTGTCCATAATCCTGCCCAGGCGGAGGGGGTCGTCAACGGAGGAATGGTGCGCCTGGGAGGAGTCGAACCTCCGACCCTCGGATTAGTTGGAAGTCCCGCCAGTTCCCCCACAGAACCCAAGAATACCCAAGAATTTCCTAATGATTGGCGCCGTAGGCGGTCGTCGGCTTTGGGCCGCTTTGGGCCTGGTCCGCACCTGTCCCCGCACAATTCCCGCACAGCAGCCACGCCCGGGACCTTGGGGAAGCAACGGATGGGAGGGCGTCTCTGCCTCGGCGTCCGGGGCTCCTTCTGGCGTACCGTGGCCTATTGGCTGGCCGAAGCACCCGGCGCCGGCTAGCGGCCGCCGGGCCGGCGCCGCATGGGGCGCTGCCCTTGCCACGGGCGTCCATGCTGCCCGGGGCGGGCATGGGACGGGGGCTGAGCGCCGGGCCGCTGGCCCTGGGCCGCTGGCACCTGGCCCCGCCGCTCGGCTTTCGCCTTGGCGCGGGCGCGGTCCTCGGTCTTGCGCGCACGGATCGCCGCGATGCGCTCCGCCAGCGGCACCTCGAGCTTCTCCGACCCGCGCCGGCTGTAGTCGAAGTCCGGCAGCACCACCCGCGGCAGGCGCTTGCCCACGACGCGCTCGATGGCGGAGAGATCGCCTTCTTCCTCCGGCGAGACGAAGGTGAAGGCGTCGCCCGTCAGCTCCGCGCGCGCGGTGCGCCCGACGCGGTGGATGTAGTCCTCCGGCACGGCCGGTACGTCGAAGTTGATGACGTGGCTCAGGGCCTCGACGTCGATGCCGCGTGCGGCGATGTCGGTGGCGACGAGGACCCGGAACCGGCCGCGCTTGAAGCCCTCCATCGCCGCCGTACGCTGCGCCTGGCTCCGGTTGCCGTGGATGCGCTCGCAGTTGACCCTGTGGCGCGAGAGGAAGTCGGCCAGGCGGTTGGCGCGGTGCTTGGTGCGCGTGAAGACGAGCGCGCTCTTCATCTCGCCCCGCTTGATGAGCTCCAGCAGCAGGGAGGACTTGACGTCCTGGGCGACCGGGTACACGGCCTGGGTGATGCCCACGGCGGGCGCCGCCTTGCGCTCGAGGTTGATCATCGCCGGCCGGCGCAGCAACTCGCGCGTCAGCGTCATGATGGGCGGCGGCATCGTCGCCGCGAAGAAGAGCGTCTGGCGGCGCGGCGGGAGGTGCTTGAGGACGCGGCGGATGTCGGGCAGGAAGCCCATGTCGAGCATCCGGTCCGCCTCGTCCAGCACCAGGATCTCGAGCCCCTCGAGCTTGGCGTAGGGGAAGCGGAAGTGGTCGAGGAGCCGTCCCGGCGTGGCGACGATCACGTCCACCCCCGTGCGGAAGGCGTGCTCCTGCGGTCCCATGCCGACGCCGCCGAAGACGGCCGCGCCGGACATCGGCGTGTGCATGGCCATCTGGCTCAGGTGCTCCTCGATCTGGGCTGCCAGCTCACGCGTAGGGGTGACAATCAGCGCGCGGGTCACGCCGCGCCGCTTGGGCATGAGGCGGTGCAGGATGGGCAGCACGAAGGCCGCCGTCTTGCCGCTGCCCGTCATGGCGCAGGCGAGCACGTCGCGGCCTTCCATGGCCGGGGGGATCGCGTCCTGCTGGATCGGGGTGGGGCGGGTGAAGCCCATCTCCTTGACGCCGCGGAGGAGATCGGGGTGAAGCCCGAAAGATGAGAATGGCATAGGCTGTCATCGTCTCACATCCCCGCTCGCTGGCCCGACTCATTCGCTTGTGGGGCGCTTGCCTCTGTCACGATGCAGTGCCTCGCAGACCAAGGGGGAGGCAGACATGGATGCCTCTCGACGCGATTTCATCAGGCTCGGCACGACGACGGGGTGAGTGACTAAGCAATTTGGCGAAGTCTTGGCCATGTAGGACGGCTGCGGAATAGCCGCCTGGATGGTAAGTCCCTTGATTTTCTGGTGCGCCTGGAGGGAATCGAACCCCCGACCCTCGGATTAGAAGTCCGACGCTCTATCCAGCTGAGCTACAGGCGCATCAGGCACTTATGATACACCAGCCTACCCGATGTGAGCCCGCAGGAAGTCGAGCGTCCGCTGCCGCGCGAGGGTCGCGCTCGCCGCATCGTGGCTCGCGCGCTCGTCGCAGCTGAAGCCGTGACCGGCCGGGTAGAGGTGCATCGGCACCTTCGGGTGGGCGGCCCTGATGCGGGCATGGTGCTCGGGCGGGATCGACTGGTCGGTCTCGCCGAAGTGGAGCAGCACCGGGCAGCGCGGCGGCTCGGCGGCGTGATCGGCGATCCCGCCGCCGTAGTAGCCGACCGCGCAGGCGATGCCGTCGATCCGGGTGGCGGCGAGCCAGGCCAGCGTGCCGCCGAGGCAGTAGCCCACGACGCCAACCTTCGTCCCACCAGTCGCCAGCGCCCGCACCGCCGCGCGCACGTCTTTCACCATATCGTTCAGGTCGATCTTTCCCCTGACCGAGCGTCCTCGCTCGATGTCCTCCGGGCGATACCCGAGGGCGAAGCCCCGCTCGACCCGGTCGAAGAGCGCGGGCGCGATGACGACGTAGCCATCGGCGGCGAAGCCGTCACACACCTTCTTGATGTGGGAATTGACGCCGAAGATTTCCTGAACCACGACCAGGCCGGCGCGGGGCGGGCCGGACGGCGCGACCCGGTAGGCGGCGAGCTGGTGGCGGTCCTCCGCGGTGAGCGTGATCGTCTCTGCCATGCTCAATTTCTCCTCTCTGGTTCCCGACGCTTACGGCCCGGCAAGGGTGGCGGCCTCTTCGGCGAGGGTGTGGGCGATCTTCGCCTTCCGGATCGCGTCGGCGTGGTCCGGCTTCCCCTTCGCGCCCTCGTGGTTCGCCCGAGCCTCGGCCACGAGCTTCCGCGCCTCCTCCAGGAGTGCCTGGGCCTCCGGGGGGAGCTTCCCCCGCTCGGCCTTCTTGATCAGCTCCTCGGCACGCTGGATCTGAAGGGGACAGTTATTGGCCAGCGCCGGCAGGCCTCCCCCGAGGGCGAGGAGGAGGAACAGCAGGAGGGCCAGGACCCGCGTCGTCATGAGTTGGTCGGGGTGAGAGGACTTGAACCTCCGACCCCCTGCGCCCAAGGCAGGTGCGCTACCAGGCTGCGCCACACCCCGAAAAATTACGCCAGAGTATATCTTACGACACCCAGCGCTTCAACACCTCCCGGGCGAGCGCGAGGGCCTTGCCGCGATGGCTCACCCGGTTCTTCACGGCGGGATCCAGCTCGGCGAACGTCTGGCCCAGGGGTGGATAGAAGAAGAGCGGGTCGTAGCCGAAGCCCTCCGTCCCCCGGGACACGTCGGTGATAATCCCCTCCGCCACGCCCTCGACGACCTCCTCCCTGCCGTTGGGTGAGGCCAAGGCGATCACGCACCTGAATCTCGCCGTGCGCCGCTCGCGAGGGACCCCGCGCAGCTCCGCCAGGAGCGCCGCGCAGCGGTCGGCATCGGAGAGGCTGGCGCCGCCGTGGCGGGCCGAGCGCACCCCGGGCCGCCCGTCCAGCGCGTCCACCTCGAGCCCCGAGTCGTCGGCCAGGGCCACGGCGGCCGATAGGCGGGCGGCGGCCCGCGCCTTGGCGAGCGCGTTCGCCCGGTAGGAGTCGTCGCCTTCGGGCGGGAGCGCGGCGCCGGGGATGGTCGAGAGGCCCACGACCTCGAAGGGAATATCGCCGAGCAGGGAGGCCAGCTCCCGCGCTTTCGCTGGATTGAGGGTGGCAACGACCAGACGCGGCCTAGAGCTTGAAGGTTTGAGTCCCACGCGCGGCCAACGCCCGCCGCTGGAGGGCGACGAGCTGCTCGATCCCGCGCCGGGCCAGGGCGAGCATTTCCTGCAGGCGGTCGGGGCCGAAGGGGACCTGCTCGGCGGTCCCCTGAATCTCGACGAACTCGCCGGAGCCGGTCATCACCACGTTCATGTCCACCTCGGCCGAGGAGTCCTCCGGGTAGTCGAGATCGAGCACCGCCGTCCCCGCCACGACCCCCACGCTCGCCGCGGCCACCTGGTCGCGGAGCGGGAGGCTCGGGAGCCGCTGGACCTCGACGAGCTTGGCGAAGGCGTCCGCCACCGCGATGAAGCCACCCGTGATCGCCGCCGTGCGCGTCCCCCCGTCGGCCTGGATCACGTCGCAGTCCACCCAGAAGGTCCGCTCCCCCAGCTTGGCCATCTCGACGACCGCGCGCAGCGAGCGCCCGACGAGACGCTGGATCTCCTGGGATCGGCCGCCGGTCCGGGTGGTCTCGCGCGGCGTGCGGGTCGCGGTGGAGCGCGGCAGCATGCCGTACTCGGCGGTCACCCAGCCCTGGCCCTGCCCCCGGAGAAACGGCGGCACCTTGTCCTCCACGGAGGCCGTGCAGATCACCCGGGTGGCGCCGAACTCCACGAGCACCGACCCCTCGGCGTGCCGGATGAAGTCGCGCGTCAGCGTGATGGGGCGGAGCTGGTCCGGGCGGCGCCCGTCGGGACGGCTCACTTCGGGACCTCCGCGACGCCCATCTTTTGGTCGTAGCGGCGCTTGTACTCCGCGATGCCGGCGTAGATCGCCCGGGCCACGCGATCTCGGTACTGGGCGTCCATGAGCCGCCGCTCTTCCTTCTTGTTGGTGACGAAGCCGATCTCGACGAGGATGGCGGGCATGGCGGCGCCGCCCAGCACGTAGAAGCCGGCCTGCTTCACCCCGCGGTTGGCGATGCGCAGGGTCCGGGTCACGGAGTCCTGGACCGTCTCCGCCAGGTGGCTGGACTCCTCCTGGAATTCGGACTGGGCCAGGTCCCAGAGAATCGTCTTCAGGATATCCATCCTCGACTGGGAGTTGCCCGTCTCGAGCTGGATGACCCCGTTCTCCAGCGCGGCCACCTGGCGCGCGTCGTTGTCCGTGGCCTCGGAGGAGAGGAAGTAGGTCTCGATGCCCTCGGAGCCCAGGTCCCGGTGGGCGTTGGCGTGGATGGACACGAAGAGCTGGGCGCGCTCCTTGTTCGCGAACTGGGTGCGGTCGCGCAGCGGAACGAAGTGATCGCCCGTCCGGGTCAGCGCCACCTTGATGCCGAGCCCCTCCTCCACCAGGCGCGCCACGCGCCGGGTCACGTCCAGCACCACCTCCTTTTCCTGCAGGCCGCCGGGGCCGACGGCGCCCGGGTCGAACCCGCCGTGGCCCGCGTCCAGCACGATCCGCCGCAGCGCCTCCCCCGGGCCGCCGAGCGCGCCCCGCGCTGGGGCCGGCCTGGCGCTATGGATGTCCAGCACCAGCCGGTAGGGATCCTGGAGCGTCAGGGCCTTGATCTCGCCGCGGGCGCCCTCGAGGCTCACGCTGAGCTCGGCGTCGCGCCCCGCCGGCGCCACGCGGATCTCCTTCACAAGCCCGTCGCCCACTTCCTCGACCTGCGGCCCCGGCAGCGAGAGGCCGCTGAGCCGCACCCGGACGTCGCCCTTGCCGTCCTGGAGCTGGAAGCCGAACGGGGCGCTCGCTTCGAGCACGACGCGTGTGAAGGAGGGATACGACCGGAATCGGAGGTCTTCCAGGGCGGCGGCGGCCCGCGCCGGCTTGACCGGCGGCCTGACCTCCGCGTCCGCCACCCTGACGGAGGCGTAGAGCTTGGGGAGGACGCGCGTGAGGAACTCCTCGGGGACCACCCAACCGCCCGACAGGATGCGCGGCGGCGCCCCGAGGGTGAGGGGCTTGCCACCGACGAGCACCTGCGCCCGGTCCCGCGTGAGGCTCACTGTCTTCGAATCCACCTTCAGGGTGGCCGTCCTGGCCTTTACGGACCAGGTTCCCTTGAGCTTCAGGAGGCGGGCCAGCCGATCCAGCGAGACATAGGACACTCCCTCGTCACCCTGGATGACCGGAAGCTGACCGCGGAGGGTCCCCTGGCGCGCCTCGGCCGCGACGAGTAGGCTCCGCCCCTCGGCCTCGTGCCAGAGAAAGCCTAGGCACAGGAGGGAGATGCACCACGCGAGGAGCTGTCGCCGCATACCCCGTCTCTCCAGGTGAGGGGTATTCTAGCAACACCGGGGAGTGGGGAGAAACTTTTCCCCCGCGCCCCTCACCCTGCCTCTCCCCGCCGGGGAGAGGAGAAGAGGTGAGGGGCGCATCGGGTGGGGAAAATTGGTGGACGCGATCGCAACCAATTCGAACCGTTGCCGAGCTGCCGCTAGCGTTTTCGCTCACCGAAACAAGGCCTCCATTCAAGTACCAACAAATAGCTAAAAAGGCAAGCATTTTGAGCCGTCTCGGGCTTTCGGCTTCTGCGATCGCGCGGGGCCTGGGCGTCACCGATAAGACGGTGACAAAGGCACTCCGACGATTCGAAGAAGAACGTCGCTAAACCCCGTCGAATCCCGACCAGCCTGCAGAAGCGGCTGGCGCCCAGGTCAAGGCGCTCCTGGATCAGACCCAGCAGATCGCCGGCCAGCCCGTCGAGCAAGCCCTGGGCGACACCGCGTACAGCAGCCGGATCGGCCTCACGCAGGCGCACGACGCCGAGGTCGAGCTGGTGACGAAGATGCCGTCGCCGCCCGAGGGCCGTCACGGACCTGGTGCCTTCCAGGTGAGTGAGGATGGCAACACAGCCCAGTGCCCCGCCGGGGTCGCGTCGGCCCAGGTGAAGCGCCGGGGCGACGGCACCCTGCACGTGTGGTCCTCCGAGAGCTGCGGCGCCTGCGCCCTGAAGCCCGCCTGCACCACGGCCGCGGCGCGTACCCTGCTGGTGCCGCCGGACTTTCACGAACGCCGTCGGCGAGAGCGATACGCGCGTAGCGAGGAGGGCCGGGCCCTGCTGCGCCAGCGCATGGCGGTGGAGCACGCCATCGGCCGCCTCAAGAACCTCGGGGTCGGCAGTGCTCGCTACTTCGGGCGTGCCAAGACGCGGGCGCACTGGCTCTGGGCCGCTGCGGTCGCGAATCTTTCCCTGGTTTGGGGCCGGGAGGCGGCCATGGCTAGCTGAGCCCCCCTGCCTCCCAGGCGGGTTGGCCGTCGTCCAGTCCTGCTCGGCCCCGTCACGCCCATTGGTCCTCCCAAACCCCTGCGTGCCCGCCCACATCGGCGATGGTGTTGGCCCCGTCCTAGCGCACCACCCCCCGCAACGGTGCGTTCTGAATCCGGGGTTTCTGGCCGGGCCTCTAGGCGGTGCTTTCGAGCAGTTGGTTGCGGGGGCCCGCAATTACCTGTGGGCAAACAGGGCGCTGGACTTTCGCTTCGAGATCACGACCTGAACCCGCGGTGTCCGCCAGGCTTTGTTCAAAGTGCCACCGCATCCCGCCTGGGGATGCACGGGGCCATGGCACCTTATTTATACCCATGTCCTCAATCGAAGGGGTAAAAGGAATCCGTAGCCCTGCCGACGAGCTTGGAGTGAGTCCGGGTCATCCGCGACCCTAACAGGATTAGGCTGACCGGTGTTTGTCGGCAACCGGCTTCTATGGAGGACCTTGACACGTCCGCGAAAGAACGGGAGAATCGCCGCAACCAGTAGAGGTTTTACAAACGGGATAGGCTGACCGGCGTACTCAGTAGTTAGGCGCCCCGGACTCGACGTGAAACCAGAACTTCGCCGCAAAGCTGGTCATTACGAGGTCCTCGGCGAAACCTATGCCAAGTTCGAGTTCTTCCAAAAGGGCTGGAATCCTTACAGCCGGTTCCTAGACGTCGACAAGGTCGATCTCATCCTGCGCCGGACTACAGGCGCCTCCGCCGTCTACCGGGAGGTACAGGTCAAGTTCGGGAAGCTGTACCGAGTCGGCCCAGCCTGGGAGCGCCGTCTCTTCGATGTGACATCCTGGCGCTTCTTCAAGGACGGTGAGTTCGACAACGTCAGCCAGAAGCTCTACATCGCGTACGTGATTCCGAGGATGATGAATACCGCGGTGACTTCTTCATCTTCCCGGTTCTAGACTTCGCCTCGATCGTCCAGGCGGCGCCACTGGCTGGAGGTAAGCGCCGCGTGTACATCTCCCGCTGCAAAGACGATCCGACGCGCTGGGTACTTCGCCGGAAGACGAGGAATCGGGGAGAGGACCTTGACAGAAGTATTCGCGACGTCTAGATTGGCGTCACTCCCAAAGGCCAGAGAAGGTGGCCCACCGAAGCGGTAACCGCCATGCACTTAGCTTGACAGGATCGGGGCGCGATTCGAAGATACGAACCCCCAGGGTACAGGCGGTGCCGCGTCCTGGCGGCCTCGACTAGGGGCCAAGACAGCACACGGAGGTGCGACATGCCCATCCTCGCGGTCTGCGTCTACTGCCACAAGATGATCGACGAGAAGGACAAGTCCGTCAACGAGCCCCATACGCCGGGCCATATTGCCCACTTGACCTGCGCCCAGAAGCACAACATCCCAACTGTTCCTCGAAAGTGACAGCCGGCGCGCGGCGGCGGAGGGCTCCTTAGAACAATCAGTTCTGGGGCCGCTAAGGTTTTGCTTCGAACCTTAGGGGTTGAAACACGGGTTCAGGCTGTGATCTCGAACCGGAACTCGAGCGGCCTGTTTGCCGACAAAGCAAAGCGGGCCCTTGCACCACCGAGATCAAAAGCCTGGGCTTGGCCCAGGCTTTTGATGATTTCGCCGCCGTTGGCCGCGCCGCTCGCTCGATAGACCCGTCGTTCCCCGACGTCGACTGGCGTGCAGGTGATCGGTGTCCAAACGCGCCTCCCTGCCTTCGTGATTCCTGAAGACCTTGCGCGGGAGGGCGCGAGTCGTGCCCCAATTTGACTTTCAGCGTCCACGCCTGCGCCGCCTTCTTGCGGCGGTTCGTCCGGGGGACCTCGGTGTACCCTGCCTCGATCTTTTCATGAAGACACCGCGGCACTCGTCGCTGCAGAATCGCTGCGCTTCGTCCTTGAGTTCTCTTCCGCAAGCTTCGCACCTTGCCATCGCTACACTCCTAAGCCATCAACTTAGATCGTTCCCACACCCGATCTCCGCTACCTCTGCCCGTCATCGCCGCCGCCCAACGGCTGCCATGAAGGAGCCGAAACGGGACTCCCCCCTGCAGTCGTCCATCCAATTCATGAAGACCTGGTTCATAGAACTCGTGCGGCACCCCGTCAACGGGGTTGGTTATGGGTGGCCTCGGGCGATTTCTCATCTGGCTCCAGGATATACACCTCGTCGGTGAGGGAGCTGCTGGCGAAGACCTCGAAGACCTCCAGCACGTCCTCCAGCCTCGTATCCGGCGGGCGCTCCGACATCATCTGCTCCACGGCCTCACGCTTGAGCTGCATGCGGAGATCCGCTACCCTCCGAGCACCGCCGCCGCCTTGTCTGCGTTCGCCACAGAGAGGACGACCGTCGCGGTCCCTCCCGGTCCGACGGTGGTGGCGTAGGCGCACTTGATGTTGATCTTGGCGGCGGCGAGCTTCTCGGCCACGCGCGCCAGGGCCCCCGGGCGATCGTCCAGCGTCAACTGGAGGGCCGTTTCCTCGCCGCAGCGGAGCTTGGCCGCTTTCAGCGCCTCTTTGGCGCGCGCGGGGTCGCTGACCACCATGCGGATCTTGCCCCGCCCGGCCGTCTCGGCAGCGCAGATGGCGGTGATGTTCACGCCGGCGCCGGCCAGCGCCTGGCAGATCTTGGCCAGGACTCCCGGCTTCGACTCGAGTGTGAGGGTGAGCTGCGTCGTCTTCGGCACAGCGGTCCCTCCTTCAGGAGGGCTCGATCGTGTTGACTGGAATTTCCGATATGGAGCCATTTTCTCCTCTCTCTTATGCTGCTGAGTGAGCCGCGCGCCCTCCAACCAGCCATTTCGCCCATTCGGAACAGGTGACAGGGGGTCCTTCTCGGGGTGCCTGCCCTGCTGACCCCGCGTGCTCCGAGGCTTGCCACTTCCGACCACCCACCTCAGAGACACCCCCCGGGGGTGTTCACGACGAGCATGGGGCCAACCTGGGACAACTTGACCGAGAGGGTCGCGGGCGAGCTATTGGGGAACGCACCCGAGTTCTCTACCGGAGTCGGCGCCTTCTGCTATCGTCTGGCTCGAGCCGACGACAGTCCGGAGGCCGCCGCGTGGTTCCTGCAGTTCTACCGGGTCACGACTTTCACGATTCTCGGCATGAGGAAGTCACTCATCGAGCTTGGGTAGTGACGGTGCAAAGAGGCACGCCCGTCAGTTCAGGTAATGCACTGTGCCCAATTTGTGCCCACCAGGAGCGCATTCAGGTTCATTCCAGCGCACTCCAGCACAAGGTCATGCGGCGGGCGCGCGGGCAGGCGCTTTCAGAGCGTCCTCCATCATGCGTTCCTGTGCCCTCAGCACTTGCGTCGCAGTCTCGACAGCCTCGGTCCAGCCGGGGCCGCCGTAGGTTTCCAGGAGAGTGTGTTTGTACGCCTTGGGCAGCTTCGACCAGTGCTCGGGGCAAAAGAGCAGGCCCTCCGGCTCCGTGGCCAGGGTCACCAGGCACAACTCCACCCGGCACGTATGGGTGGCGTACCCCATGTCAAACATCTTCTTGAGTTCGGCGGCTTCTATCTGCTCGGTCTCAGCGGTCACAGGCTCATCCATGGCGTTCATGATAGCACACTCGGCGGCTCACTTCTTTTTCCGCTGATAGGATCGGGCGTCCTGGACCTCGATCTTCGGGGAGATCAGAACAATGTTAACTGACATCAGATCGGCCGACATGATCTGCATATAGTCGGCCGTCCCGTCCGCTGTCCTACTGATTGTCACGTTCAGCGGTTGGTTCATTCTCAGCCCTTCACGTTCACGACTTGCTTCAGCGTGTGGACGATCTCCACGAGGTCGGCTTGGGCTGCCATCACCGCGTCGATGTCCTTGTACGCGCCCGGCGTTTCATCCAGCACACCTTGATCCTTCCGGCATTCGACGCCGGCCGTGGCGGTGGCGTGATCCTCGACGGTGAATTGGCGCTTGGCCTGCCCGCGAGACATGCGCCGGCCTGCCCCGTGGGAGCAAGACATGAAAGACTCCGGGTTGCCCTTGCCGCGCACGATGAAGGAGCGCACGCCCATCGAGCCGGGGATGATGCCCAACTCTCCAAGGCCGGCGCTCACCGCCCCCTTACGAGTGATCCACAGGGAGCGGCCGGAGTGGGTCTCCTGCTGCACGTAGTTGTGGTGGCAGTTGACCGCCTCGCTAGTGACCTCCATCGGCAGGGACTGCCCTTCAACCTTGTCCGGGAGCGCCCGTTGCAGGGCGATCAGGGCGGAGCCCATCATAAGTTTCCGGTTGAGGAGCGCGTACTGCTGCGCCCACCCCACGGCCGCCACGTAGTCGTCGAAGTGCTCGGAGCCTTCCTCCAAGTAGGCCAAATCTATGTCCGGCAGTTTCGAGTCGTGGTGCCGGTAGTAATCCTCTTTGGCCAACTGGATGAAATAGGTGCCGATGCGGTTGCCGACGCCCCGCGAGCCTGAGTGCAGCATGACCCAAATCCGGCCCTCTTCATCGTAACAGACCTCGATGAAGTGGTTGCCGGTGCCGAGCGTCCCCAACTGCTCCACCGTAGGGTTCGCCTTGATCTTAGGATGCAAGGAGTGAAGGTCCGCGAAGGGCTTGGCCAGATAGTTGCGCCATATTATTTCAACAGACGTGGGGATGCCCCGGAACCGTGTGTCACCCCACGAGCCCTTGACGCCAGGGCCGCCCACCGGGATGGTCCGCTCGATCTCGTCACGGATCGCGGGCAGCCGGCCTTCCAGATCGTTCAGCGTCAGGCTGGTCCGCGTGGCCATCATCCCGCACCCAATGTCCACACCCACGGCCGCCGGGATAATCGCCTTCGTGGTGGGGATCACGGAGCCGACCGTCGCCCCGATGCCCCAATGCACATCGGGCATGACGGCGACATGGGGACCGACCACGGGGAGGCGGGACACGTTGAACAACTGCTGGAGCGCACCTTGGTCCAACTCGACGCCATCGGTCCAGGCTTTGATGGGCACCGTGCTCGGTATCTCGATCATCTCACCCCTCCTTGTGGTCCATCATTCGATTACCTGATCCGCCCGCAGCAGCAGCGACTGCGGGATCGTCAGGCCGAGCGCCTTCGCGGCCTTCAGTAGGGTCGAGGACTGGCGCAAAGCTCCGTAGGCTCCCC
>JBBTEL010000050.1:0-1898 GCA_038042325.1 Candidatus Methylomirabilota bacterium | reverse complement strand
TCGATGAACTGGGCTTCCGCCTTTTTCAGCCTCACGGCGACGCGAGCCGAGACGAGACCTGGATCTTGGCGCCCGCCCTCAGGCCCTTGACCCACTGCTCCCACGCCTGGGTGCGCTTCTGCTCCAGCACCTGCTGGCGAAGCTCCTCGCGCTCCTTCTCGAGCCCGCTCGGGTCCGGAGCCCGGCGCTCCAGCGCCTTCACCACGTAGATCCCCTGGGGGAGGGTGACGGGCTCGGCCACCTGGCCCACCGCCAGCTGGAGGGCCGCGCGCATGACCTCGCTCGGCGCGCGCCGGTCGGCGGCCGGCTCCGCGCGCGAGAAGAGCCCGGTGTCGCCTGAGGGGAGCCCCTGCTTCTTCGCCGCGGCCAGGAGGTCTTCCCCCTTCTCCGCCGCCGTGGTGAGCGCCTGAGCCCTGCCGAGAGCCAGGGCTTCAGCCTTCTGCCGCTTGACGGCGTCCGCCACCTTCCACTTGATCTCGGCGAACGGCGGGACGGCGGCGGGCCGCTGCTCGACCACCTTGACGACCGCGTACCCGCCCGGGGTCTTGAGGGGTCCCAGCACGCCGCCCAGCGCCGCCGCGAACACGGCCTCTTCCACGGCCTGGGCCCGGCCGATTCCCTCGAGGGAGTCGCCGCGCGCCAGGAGCGCCGTCTTCGGCTCGAGGCCGCGCTGCCGCGCCTCGGCGGAGAAATCCTTGGCGCCCTGGAGCGGGCCCTTGACCTCCTCCGCCTTGGCCAGGGCCGCGCGCTCGCCCTGCTCGCCCTGGAGCTTTTCCTTGATCTCCGCGACGACCTCCTTCAGCGGGCGCCGCCCGCCCTCCTGGATGTCGGTGACCTTGATGGCGTGATAGCCGAACGGCGTGCGCACGGGCTCTTGGGAGACCTCGCCCCTCTTCAGGGCGAAGGCCGCCTGTTCGAACGCCGGCACCATTTCGCCCCGTGCAACGTAGCCGAGGTCGCCGCCCGAACCGGCCGACGCCGGATCTTCGGAGACGTCCTTCGCGAGCTTGGCGAAATCCTCCCCCGCCCGCACCCGCTTGAGGACCTCTTCCACCTTGGCCTTGGCTTTCTCTTCGGCCTCGCTCCCCCCGACCGGAGGCACGCGGACGAGGATGTGAGCCACCTTCACGCGCCGCGGCTTCTCGAACTCGGCGACGTGTTCCTTGTAATACCGCTCCACCTCCGCGTCTGTCGCCGGCTTGATGAAAGTCTTCGGGCTCAGGAGCACGTACTGGAGCCGCCGCCGTTCGGGCTCCTGGAACCGGAGCGCGTTCTTCTTCAGGAAGTCCTCCAGCTCCGCGTCGGTCACCTTGACGTCCGTCATGAGGGGGGAAATCTCAACCTGGGCCCAGGCGGCCCGGACCTTCTCCCGCCTGAACTCGTACGCCTGGCGTATCTCCGCGTCGGAAACCTTTATCCCCTCCTTGACGGTGGCCTCCATCTTCCGCCGCACGATCTCCCGCCGCTGGTCGGCCTCGAAGGTGGCCGGGTCGATCTTTTCGCGGTTCAGGAGGGCCACGTAGCGATCCCGCGAGAACTTGCCGTCCTCCTGGAAGGCGCGGATGGCCTGGATCTTGGCCCTGAGCTCGTCGTCGCCCACCTGGATCCCCTCCGCCTGGGCGCGCTGAAGGACCAGCACCTCCTCCACCAGGAAGTCCACAGCCTGCTGGGAGATCCCGAGGCGCTCGGCGGTCTCGGTGGTGAAGCGGTCTTTGAAGACCTGGCGGTAGAACTCGAGGTAGGAGCGGTAGCGGCGCTGGTAACGCTCGAGGGGAATCTCCTCACCGTTGACCGTGGCCACGGCGTTGGAGTCGCCGCCCGTGATGCTCCCCTTTCCCCAGACGAAGAAGGAGGTGCCGATGAAGGCGGCGATCACCACCCACAGGGTGATCGAGAGA
>JBBTEL010000049.1:0-7323 GCA_038042325.1 Candidatus Methylomirabilota bacterium | reverse complement strand
GCGGTGAGGTCTCCGCCCAGGAGCAGCTCCAGCTCGATGCGGGGCTTGGCATGGGTGAGCTTGACCTCCACCCGGTCCACCGTCCAGCCCTTGCGTCTTGCGTACAGCAAGACCGTGATGGAGGTTCAGGAGCCCAGCGCCGCCAGCAGCAGCTCATAGGGCGATGGGCCCGCGTCGTCCCCGCCCGCCTCGGGCGGCTCGTCCGCCACCAGCACGTGCCGGCCGACCCGCACCTCGTGCCGCAGATTCTCCAGCAACGTCACGCTCACCGGTCTGGCCATTAGTGACCCCCTTGTATTATGATGACGGCCGTCATGCGCGTCCTCGTCGTCGGGGGAACCGAGTTCATCAGCCTCGCTCTCGTCCGCGCGCTGATCCGCGACGGCCACGCCGTCACCGTGCTCAACCGCGGCCGCAAGAACGATCGGCTGCCCGCGGACGTGAGCGTGATCCCCTGCGACAGGAAGGACCACGCAGCGCTCAAGTCCGCGCTCGCCGGCGCCCGCTTCGACGGCGTCTACGACATCACCTACGCGCCGACCACGGGCGAGGATGTGGCGGCCCTGGCTGACGCGCTCGCCGACGCGCCGCACGTGCTCTTCGTCTCGACCGGTAGGGTGTACGACCACGCGCTCCCGATCCCGTTCAGCGAGGCGACGCCCCGAGGATACTACTGGGGCGACTACGCCCGCCATAAGATCGCGGGCGAGGACGCGCTGCTCGAGCGCCACCGGTCCCGCGGCCTCCCCGTCACGATCGTGAGGCCGACCCACGTCCTCGGCCCGCTCAACACGCGGAACAACGAGACCTTCTTCTTCGACCGCATCCTCCGCGGGCGACCGGTGCTGGTGCCCGGCCACGGCGGCTGGCTCCGCCAGTTCGGCCACGTGGACGATCTGGCCGACGCGCTGGCGGCGATCCTCGGAAACCCGAAGGCGTTCGGCCAGGCCTACAACGTCACGGGAGAGGAGTGCGTCACCCAGGTCGGTTTCGTCGAGCAGATCGCCGAGGCCCTGGACCGTCCGGTCGAATTCCGCCACTTCGATCCCGCCCTCCTGAAGCGCTTCGACAAGCCCGGGCCGGTCTTCGGCCAGAACCTCGTGTACGACTGCCACGCCGTGTACACGACCTCCAAGCTGCGCGCCGGGCTCGGGATCCGCCCGCGCTACACCCTGGCCTCGGGCCTCCGGCAGACCTGGGAATGGTACCGCAAGGAAGGGCTGGACCAGCGCCCAGTAGACTTCACCTTCGAGGATCAGCTCCTCGCCCTGCTCCCGCGGTGACCCCGCGCCGGGTTCTCGTCTATCACCCCGATGAGGCCGAAGCATACGCCCGGCTCGTCAGGGCCCGCCGAGGAGGAGGGCGCTCGCGGACAAGCGGATCGCCGGCGCCATGCTAACGACAACCTGCGGCGCTACCTCGCAGGCCGAAAACTCCGCTACTTAGTGGATCGCTCGCGGGCCTACTGAACCCCCTCACCTAATCCTCTCCCCTTACCCTGCCTCTCCCCCATGGGGAGAGGAGAAGAGGTGAGGGGCATTCGAGTTGGGCAGATTGAGGGGGTCCTAGCGCTTGGAGATGAGGAAGTGGCCGAGCGCCAGGTGTGGAAGGCCGGAGCGCTCGAAGGTGTCCACGGCATCGGCGGGGCCGCAGACGATCGGCTCGCCGTGGAGATTGAACGACGTGTTCAGCACCGCCCCGATACCCGTGCGGCGCTCGAACTCGCGGATGATCCGGTGATACTCGGGGTTCCAGGTCTCCTCCAGGATCTGCGGCCGGGCGGTGCCGTCCTGGGGGTGGAGCGCCGCGATCAGCTCCGCCTGCCGCTTCTCGTGGGTGCGGAACGCCAGCATCATGTACGGCGAGGCGAGCCCCTTGGGGTTCACGAGGTAGTCGGCTTCGCGCTCCTTCAGGATCGTCGGGGCGAAGGGCATCCAGAAATCCCGGTTCTTGATCATCCGGTTGATCAGCGGGACCACGCGGTGATCCGACGGGTTGGCGAGGATCGACCGGTTGCCGAGGGCGCGGGCGCCGAACTCCATCCTGCCGGCGCACCGGGCCACCACGCCATCGGACACGAGCAGCTCCGCGATCTTCTCCTCGATCCGGTCGTGGAGCGTCACCTTGTAGCGCGCTTCCAGGTTACGCTCGCGGATAAAAGCTTCGATTTCCGCGTCAGCGACCTCGGGGCCCAGGTAGGCCGGCCCGAAGGGCTCGGGGGCCGGGGCGATGCCCCGCCGCGCGCACTCCTGGAGGTAGACGAGGTAGGCGGCGCCCACGGCGTTGGACTCGTCGCCGCAACTCGGGAAGACGAAGAGGTCCTCGATCCCCGGCTCCTCGCCGATGAGCATGTTGGCCTTCACGTTCATGAAGACGCCGCCGCCCAGGGCGAGCCGCGAGCCGTCCCGCCGTGAGCGCGCGATCCTCACCCAGCGCAGCAGGACCTCTTCCAGCAGCTGCTGGGCGCCCCCCGCCACCCCGTCGAAGCGAAGCCCGAGACACGCGCGCAGGAGGAGCTGGTAGCGCTCCCCCGGCCTGAGCCACTGGAAGCGGCACGGCCTCCCCTCGACGAGGTCAAAAATTCCCTTGAGCGCCCGGTAGGCGCGCTGCGCCTCCGCTCTTGAAGCGTAGGGGGCGAGCCCCATCACCTTGTACTCGTGCTCGCCGAACTTCATGCCGAGGTAGAGGGTCACGAAGGAGTAGAGGGCCCCGAGAGAGCCCGGAGCGCTCGGCGTCGCCTCGTAGCGCGCGAGGCGCGGCCCCTCGGCGGTGGAGACCGTGGCGCACAAGCCGTCCCCAGAGTTGTCATTGGTGAGGACGAGCGCCGGAGCGCCGCGGAACGGGGAGCCGAAGTACGCCGCCGCGGCGTGGCAGGTGTGGTGGTCGAGGCAGACGATCCTGTCGGTGGCAATGCCCAGATGGTCGGTGACGAGCGCCAATCTCTCGGCCTGGGGGATCCCGAATTTCCCCCGGGAGGCATCGATCAGCCCGAACTTGGCGCCCAGCTTGCGGAAACGTTTCCCGAGAGCGCGCCGCGTGGACGGCAGGCGCACCCCGTAGTACTCCCGGCTATAGGCCTCGTCCTGGAGCACGCGGTCGAGCCACTCCTTGGCCGCCATGCGCGCGCCGGCCAGGCCTACCGCGTCGATGTCGCGCGGCGCGAGACCGAGCTGCGCCAGGAGCGCGTCCACCGCGCGCCGGGGATAGCCCGCGTCGTTCTTCACGCGGGTGAAGCGCTCCTCGCTCGCGCAGCCGACGATCTTCCCGTCCTTGAGGACGGCCGCGGTGGCGCAGTGAGTCTCGTTGATGCCGAGAATGATCATGCGGCGCTCAGTCACGGAGCATCATACCACGCGCTCTGCTCTCCGCTCCGGCGGATGAAAAACCTGACCGCCTCGCCGCGCCCCGTCGCCTCCGCGAGGGGCAGGACCAGCTCCAGCGCGAGCTTCAGGATCCATTCCCCGGCAAGCGGCCCCCCTCCGTTCCTGAGACGGAACCGGAGGCTGCGGATCAGGTAGCGAGGTTTGGACTTGTGGAAGGCGCGGACGATCTCGCCGCCGGCGCGCTCGACCATCGCCCTCATCGTCTGGGGCGTGAACTGGATGAGGTGGCGCGGCAGCTCGAGCCCCGACCAGTAACGGCCGAAGAACCGGCCGCCCCAGCCGCGGACGTTGGGGACCTCCACGATGACGCGCCCGCCCGGGGCGGTCCAGCGCAGCATGTTCCTGAGCGCCCCGAGCGGATCCGGCAGGTGCTCCAGGACGTGGAACGCGGTCACCACGTCGAAGTGCCCGTCGGGGAAGGACGCCTCGGGCGGATCGCCCACGAAGATGCGCGGCGTCACCTGGCGCGCCTTGGCCGCGGCCGCCGGGTCGGCCTCGATGCCGGACGTCTCCCAGCCGAGGGCGCTCATCAGGCTGAGGAACCGTCCCGTGGCGCAGCCGACGTCCAGGAGCCGGCCGCCTCCGAGAAAAGGCGGAAAGGCGTTCACGAGGCGACGGCCGTGGAGCGCCGCCTGGAGGCGGTCGCGCCAACCGAGGGAGACGGGCGGGAGGTGCCGGTAGCCGAGGCGGCGGGCCAGGACCGACCGGACCGCGGGGCGCAGCCGCGGCGGAAGCCCGGAGAGATCGGGATCGCGAGCGTGGGGCGGGTAGCCCGCGGGATAGCAGGCGTCCAGGCGGTCCGCCCGCACGCGCGGATTCTGATAGAGCAGGCCGCACCCGGGGCAGCGGGCCAGATGGAACCGCCCGGGAACGCCGAGGGCCAGATCCCCCTGCGAGAAGAGCGCGTGGAACCGCGTCTCCCCGCACAGGGGGCAGGCGATGATCTCGAGGGGAAGCGGGTCGCTAACCCTTGGAGAGCGCCCGGACAATTTCCCGGCAGAAGGCGGGAAGGTCGTCAGGCTTCCGGGAGGTGATGAGGGTTCCGTCCACCACCACCTCCTGATCCACCCACGTGGCGCCGGCGTTGACGACGTCGTCCTTGATGGCGAAGAAGCTCGTGGCCTTCTTCCCCTTCAGGATCCCCGCGGAGGCGAGCATCCAGCCGGCGTGGCAGATGGCCGCCACGACCTTGCCCTGCTGGAAGGCCTCGCGGACCAGCCTCACCATGGCGTCATGGCGCCTCATCATGTCGGGCGCGTAGCCGCCGGGGACGACCACGGCGTCGAACTCCACCGCGCTCACGGCGTCCGCCTGCGCGTCCACGTTGACCGGGTAACCGTGCTTGGACGTGTACGTTTTGGCCCCGCCCGCCCCCACCACCCTCACCTCCGCCCCTTCCTCTTTCAGGCGGTAGTAGGGGACCCAGAGCTCCATCTCCTGATACATGTTCTCCGCCAGGATGGCGACCCGCTTGCCCTTCAGGCTCATTCGCTTCCTCCCGTTAACTCTTTCGGGACGTTTTCGAAAAGAACGTCCCCAGCAGCGGCTGGAGGTCCTTGCCCCCGCAGGTGGGGCACTTGTACTCGCCGCGCTCCCGCTCCGAGATGGTGAGGGTCAGGGACACTTCTTTGTCGCACTTCGGGCAGAAAAACTCGTATAAAGGCATACTCACCCCTCCTTCGCCCCCTCCTGAGTTTTCGCCCTTTGTGTAGCACGCCCCGAGCGGGCCGTCAAGACGGCAGGGACACCACCACGGACTTGACCTCCGTGTACTCCTCGATGCCCTCGTGCCCGCCTTCCCGGCCGAGCCCGGACTCCTTGAACCCCCCGAAGGGGATCTCGTGCGTGTACCCGGCCGCGTCGTTGGCGCCGACGAGCCCGTACTCGAGCCCCTCCGACACCCGCACGACGCGGGCCATGTCCCGCGAGTAGAAATAGGCCGCCAGGCCGAACCTGGTCGCGTTGGCGCGGCGGAGGACCTCTTCCTCCGTGTCGAACACCAGGATCGGCGCGGCCGGCCCGAAGATTTCCTCCTGGGCGATCGGCATGTCGTCGGTGACGTCGAGGAGGACCGTGGGCGCGTAGAAGAAGCCCTTGGCGTACACCCCCTCCGTGAGGTAGTGGCCGCCCACGACCAGGCGCGCCCCCCTTTTCACGGCATCCTCGACGAGCCCGTGAACCTTCGCGCGGGTCTCCTCGTTGATGAGCGGGCCGATCTGGGCGTCGGGCTCGAAGCCGGGCGCCACGCGGAGCCGCTTAACGGCGTCGATGAACGCCGGAATGAACTGATCCGCGACCCCGCGCTGGACGTAGATGCGGTTTGCGCAGATGCAGGACTGGCCGCCGACCCGGAGATACTTTATCGCGACCGCCCCCTCCACGGCGCGCGGGAGGTCGGCGTCCTCGAAGACGATGAAGGGCGCGTTCCCGCCCAGCTCGAACGACAGCCGCTTGATCTGCTTCGAGGCCATCTCCATGATCCACTTCCCGACCTCCGTGGAGCCGGTGAAGCCGATCTTCCGGATCAGGGGATGGGTCAGGAGCTCGTTGCCGACCAGGCGGGAGCGGTTGGTGGTGAGCACATTCAACACGCCCGGAGGCAACCCGGCGTCCTGCGCGATCCGGGCGATGGCGAGTGCCGTGAGGGGCGTGGCCGACGCGGGCTTGAGGACTACGGTGCAGCCGGCCGCCAGCGCGGGGGCGATCTTGCGCGTGACCATCGTCGCCGGGAAGTTCCACGGCGTCACGGCGGCGACGGGCCCGACCGGCTGGTGGAAGACCCAGTAGCGCTTGCCCGGCTGGGGCGAGGGAATCCACTCGCCGGTCATCCGCCGCCCCTCCTCGGCGAACCAGCCGAAGTAGCCGAGCGAGAACTGGACCTCCTTCTTCGCCTCCTCGAAGGGCTTGCCGTTCTCGAGCGTGATGAGGCGGGCCAGCTCGTCCCGGCGCTCCTCCATCAGCTCCTGGATGGCGAGGAGGAACCGCCCGCGCTCCTTGGGCGCGAGCCCCGACCATTCCTTGAACGCCGCCTGAGCCGCCTCCACCGCCCGGAGGATCTCAGGCGTGGCGCCGTTGGCGACCCGCGCGACCACGGACTGGTCGGCCGGGTTGATGACGTCGAAGGTCGCGCCGCCCTCGGCGAGCGCCCACTCCCCGTTGATGTACATCCGCGAGACGTCAGTGCTCATGGCCCTACCCTCCGAACACCACCTTCGGCAGCCAGGTCACCAGGCTTCAGCGCCCACCGCCGCTGTCGCCATAGCGCAGGGTCCGCACGAAGTCGTAGAGCAGCAGGAGGACCACGCCCACCACGATGATGGTGAAGGGCAGGTCCTTGATCCACCACACCAGAAAGCCCAGGAACGCCACCACCATGGCAATGCCGACGATACCGGTGATGAGGGTCATCATGACGATTTCCTCTTGCCGGTGCGTGGCGAATCGGCTCGCCCGGCGGCCGTCGCCTTCTTGCCGGGACGACGTCTTACGCTGCCGAGTGTCGTGACAAGCCAGTGAGCCGTGCGCAAGAGGCGCGCGTCGCCGTCACGACGTCCGACTAGCTGCACGCCGAGCGGCATCCCCACCGGCGACCGCAGCAGCGGCAACGTCACCGCCGGGGTGCCGAGATAGGTCCACGTGGTGCAAAAGATCGGATCGCCGGTGGTCTCGAGTCCGTGTGGCGCTTCGCCCGGCGCCGCCGGCGTGACGATCGCGTCAAACTCGTCGAACACCGGATCGAGCGCGTCGTTGAGTGACGGGATGCCCGCGACCGCCGCCGCGTAGTCGACCGCCGCATAACCGCGACCGCGCTCGATGAGCTTGCGCAGCCTGGCACTGAACCGGTCGCCGCCCTTCTCGTAATCGCGATGGAGATTGTGCGCCATTTCGACTTCCATGATCGTGCGGTGCATCTCGACGGCGCGCGCGAAGCTCGCACCGA
>JBBTEL010000048.1:0-2829 GCA_038042325.1 Candidatus Methylomirabilota bacterium | reverse complement strand
AGAGGTTTTGTTTTCGCCCCGTTCTCTCGTATAATCCTAGCCATGTTCAATCTCAGGGAGATCCGCTGGAAGATCACGCCGCACGTCGAGATCACGCTCGAGCCCGACCGGAGCCTGCTCGTGCCGCTCCACCGGTTCAATCAGGTGCGGGTCCCCGTCGAATCGAACCCGACGGCCGCCGCTTTCGACGGCACCCATCTCTGGGTCACCAACAGCGGGAGCGACTCGGTCAGCAAGATCGACATCACCACCAACAAGGTGGCGGCCACGGTGCCGGTCGGGATCAATCCCTGGGACATCGTCTTCGACGGGATCCACCTCTGGGTCACCAACCTGGTGGACAACACCGTCAGCAAGATCAACGCCGCCACCCACCAGGTGGCGGACACCATCGGGGTCGGCCGGTCGCCCCACGGCCTCGCGTTCGACGGCGCCCACATCTGGGTGGCGAACATGGTGGACAACAAGCTCTCCAAGATCGACGCCGTGACGAACGTCGTGGTGGCGTCGGTCGAGGTGCGGCGGTGGCCCTCCGGCCTGGCCTTCGACGGGAGCCACATCTGGACGGCGGACAGCGGGTCCAACACCGTCAGCAAGGTGAACGTCAACACCGATGTGGTGGTCACGACGGTCGTGGTGGGCAAAGCCCCGCATGGGATCTGCTTCGACGGCCAGAACATCTGGGTGGCCAACTCCCAGGCCAACAACGTCAGCAAGATCAACGTCAACACCAACCTCGTGGCCGCCACCGTCCAGGTGGGCCGCGAGCCGACCGGCGTGGCCTTCGATGGCACGCACGTTTGGGTGGCCAACAAGGCGGGCACGGGCGTGATGAACACCGTGAGCCGGATCCACGCGACCTCGAACGCGGTGACGGCGACCATCGGGGTCGGGCGGGAGCCGGCCGGGGTGGCCTTCGACGGCACCCACATCTGGGTGACGAACTTCGGTCAGAACAGCGTCAGCAAGATCCTCGGGCTGCCCTGGTGAATTCCTCGGAGGGGGGCTCCGCCCCCCCGTTCCTGAACGCAAGCGCGAGCGAAGGCGAGCCACCTCTGCGGGCACCCGCGTCACTTCACGTGGCGCGGATCGTGGCGAAGCCCGCGCTCGAACTAGCACCTCAACAGTCGGAGTCAGGGGCGTAGTAGCAGCGTCAGCGCCCGCGAGATTCCCGCGCCCGCCAGCTCCTCGATCGACAGACGACGGATCGAGCGTTCGGGCCCGCACTCAACCTCGATGTCGGTCAGCGGCGGGTCCCCCGGCGGCTCCAGCAGGAGGCGCGCCCCGTCCGAGACCCTCAGCACCTCGAGCGTCACCGCCAGCACCGTGGTCCGAGCCGCGAAGGGCCGGCGGGTCTCGCGGCAGTAGAGGAGGTCCCTGCGTCCGAGATTCATCTCCAGGAGCAGCAGGGCGTCGGCCCGGAGGCTGCGCGCCCGGGCCAGGGCCTGACCGCGGTCCAGCGTCCCAGATGTGCTGACGGCGACGTCGAGGGGGAAGATGCCCTGGCCGTTCAGCGCGTCGATGAGCCCCGCCTCGAACCGGTCGGAGATCGTGGCCCGCTCCCGGCTCGCGAACTCTCCCGAGACCTGGAGCACGACCGCCGGCCGCCGGAGGTCCGCCGGACGGAAGTCGGGATGGCGCAGGGCGACCGGCCCCGGGCTCACACACCCGGCGAGGAGCCCGAGCCCGGCCAGCAGGGCCAGCTTGACCCTTCCTGGGCCGATCCTCCACAATGAGCGGGCCAATGGCCACATGCGCCGAAGTCCTCTCCGAGTTTACCCAGGACCTCCGGCCCGGCGCCATTCCCCGCGAGGTGAGGGAGAACGTCGCCCTTCGCGTGCTCGACATCCTGGGGATCGCGCTGGCCTCCACGGCCGAGGATTTCGCCCCCGCCGTCCTGGGGGTCGTCGAGGTGTGGGGGAGCGGGGAGTGCACGGTGATCGGGACCAAGCTCCGCGCCGCCGCGCCCATGGCGATCCTGGCCAACGGGAGCCTGGCTCACGGCCTGGATTACGACGACACGCACACGGCGGCGATCTGCCACGTCTCGGCGGTGGTCGTGCCGACGGCCCTCGCGCTCGGCGAATCGCTCGGTCTCGACGGCGCGACGGTTCTGACTGCCATGGTGGCCGGCTACGAGACGATGACGCGGATCGGGATGGCGGCCCCCGGGGAGTTCCACGCGCGCGGCTGGCACGCGACCGCGGTCTGCGGGACCTTTGCGGCCGCCCTCGCGGCGGGGAAGTGCCTGGGGCTGTCCCGCGCCCAGCTCACGGCCGCGCTCGGGATCGCCGGCAGCCTCGCCTCCGGGGTCCTCGAGCATCTGGAGGATGGCTCCTGGGTCAAGCGCCTCCACCCCGGCTGGGCGGGCCACTCGGGGGCGCTGGCGGCGGGCCTGGCGCGTGGCGGCTTCACCGGACCCGCCACGATTTTCGAGGGTCGCTTCGGGCTCTACCGGACATTTCTGGGAAGCCTCCCCGATCTGTCCCCCGTCACCGCGGACCTCGGCCAGCGGTGGGAGACGCTGCGGGTGGCTTTCAAGCCGTACCCGTGCTGCCATTACAACCACGCCTACATGGACTGCGCGGCCCGGCTCAAGCGCGAGCACGGGCTCACGCCCGACGCGATCGAGGACGTGGAGTGCCTGGTGCCGGCCGGCGAGGTGCCCATCGTCTGCGAGCCGCTCGACGCCAAGCGCCGGCCCCGCACTCCCTACGACGCCCAGTTCAGCCTGGCCTACTCGGTGGCGGCGGCGCTGGTGGAAGACGAGGTGGGCGTGGACACGTATTCAACTGAGCGGATTCGGGACGAGCGCCTGCTGGCGCTGGC
>JBBTEL010000047.1:0-6308 GCA_038042325.1 Candidatus Methylomirabilota bacterium | reverse complement strand
CGTCGCGGGGCCGCAGTGCGAGCCGCAGACCGGTCTGGGGCTGGGGCCCCAGCGGACGAGGCGAGCGAAATCCGATGGGCCCCGCCGTGCGAGGCGCGCTGATGAGCGAGGTGGACACGCTCGTCGTCCTGGTCACCGTGCCGTCCACCGACGTGGGGGCGACGCTGGCCCGGACATTGGTGGAGGAGCACCTGGCGGCGTGCGTGAACGTGGTGCCCGGCGTCCGCTCGATCTACTTCTGGGAGGGGCGGCTCCAGGACGAAGGGGAGGCGCTGCTCGTCATCAAGACCGGTCGCGAGCGTTACGCGGCCCTCCAGCGCCGGATCCTCGCCCTGCACCCGTATTCGGTTCCCGAGATCTTAGCCTTGCCCGTGGAATCCGGCTCGCCGGCCTACGTGGCGTGGGTCCGCGAGACGGTCGGAACGGGAGGGAGGTGATCCCCCTGACGAAGAATGATCTGATCAATGCGGTCGCGGCGCACGGGCTCTCGAAGCGGCAATCCGCAGCGGTGGTGGAGTCGGTCTTCGACCTCGTCTCCAAATGCTTCGAGCGCGGGGAGGATGTGAAAATCGTCGGGTTCGGTCACTTCCGGATCCGGAAGAAGGCGTCCCGGCGCGGGCGCAACCCCCAGACGGGTTCCAGCATCGAGATCACCGCTCGAAGGGTGCTGACGTTCAAGCCGAGCAAGGGATTGAAAGCCCGGATCAACCAGTAGCGGCCGTCTGGCGCCATGGCCCAGGCGATTCCCGATAAGCTGTACTTCCGGATCGGGGAGGTGGCGGACCTCACCGGCGTGCCGGCCTACGTCCTCCGCTACTGGGAATCCGAGTTCAAGCTCCTCCATCCCAAGAAGAACGAAGCCGGCCAGCGCCTCTACCGCAAGCGGGACGTGGAGCTGGTCGTGCGGATCAAATCACTCCTCTACGACGAGCGCCTCACCCTGGAGGGCGCGAAGAAGCGCCTCCTGGCCGAATCCCGCGGGGAGGCCGAGCCGCCTGATCCGGGCGTCCGAGACCCCGCCCACGGCGAAGCCCTCAAGCGCGTGCGCGGGCGTCTGGAGGCCCTCCGCTCCCTCCTCTCGCGCGACCACCGCGGCCGCGCCCCTTGAGTTCACCCGCTCGCTCCCGTACAATGCTTCATGGTTCGGGGCGTGGCGCAGCCTGGTAGCGCACTTGCATGGGGTGCAAGGGGTCGCTGGTTCAAATCCAGTCGCCCCGACCAGTAACTCTTACCAGGAGATTTCATGACGGCGAGATTCACGCTGGAATACTGGAAAGATGGGAACGGGCTCGTAGGCCAGGTGCGGGAAGTTCCCGGCGTTTTCAGCCAGGGGAGGACGCTTCAAGAGCTCGAGGAGAATATCCGGGACGCCTATCAGATGATGCTCAAGGGCCAGCGCGTTGTTCGCCGCCGCGCCCGGCGTAGGCCGATCGCGCTTCCCGCTTGAAGCGCGAGGAGTGAAACCGATCGAAACGCTCCGGTTCCCCGTCATACTGAAATTGCGAATAGCCTGTGTAAGCTGATCCGGAAGCAGCTCGGCATCTGAGATGCCCCGATCTGCCATTTTTAATGTCAACGCCACTGGTGCTCGTGACGAACGACGACGGGATCAACGCGCCGGGGCTCGCGGCACTGGCCGAGGCGCTCGCCCCGCTGGGCGACGTGTACGTCGTCGCGCCGGAGCGGGAGCAGAGCACGGTGGGGCACGCGCTTACGCTCCACCGCCCGCTGCGCGTGGATCGCCTGGCGGAGCGTCGGTTCGCGGTCAACGGCACGCCGTCGGACTGCGTGAACCTGGCGGTGCTCGGGCTCCTGCCGGCCGAGCCCACGCTCGTGGTGTCGGGGATCAACCACGGCTCGAACCTGGGCGACGACGTCACGTACTCCGGGACCGTGTCGGCGGCCATGGAGGGCACGCTGCTGGGCATCCCCTCGATCGCGGTCTCCCTGGTGGGGCCGGAGCAGGGGGGCTTCGGGGAGGCGGGGAAGATCGCGCGGCTGATCGCGATGCGGACGGTGGTCGAGGGGCTTCCCCCGAAGACGCTGCTGAACGTCAACGTCCCCGGCGGCCGCCCGAAGGGGATCCGTTTCACGCGGCTCGGCCACCGGGTGTACAAGGAAAAGATGGTGGAGGAAAAGGACCCGCGGGGGAAGACGTACTACTGGATCGGCGCCGGGCCGCCGCTGTGGGATGACCGGGAGGCCACGGACATCATCGCCGTCCAGGACGGGTACGCCGCGGTGACCCCGCTCCACCTCGACCTCACCCACTACGCGGCGCTCCGGCGCCTCGGCGACTGGGAGGCAGCCCTGAACGCGCAGCTTCGGCCGCGCCGGAAGCGGTAATTTTTATGCTGGGGGCGCCGCTGCCGCGCGATCTCCCGGGCCCGCCGACGGCCCGCTTCGCGCGCGAGCGCGAGCGCATGGTCGAGGAGCAGCTCGTCCGGCGGGGGATCACCGACGCGCGGGTGCTGGAGGCGATGCGCAAGGTCCCGCGCCACCTCTTCGTGGAGGAGGCGCTCCGGGATCGCGCCTACGGCGATCACCCGCTGCCCATCGGCGAGGGGCAGACGATCTCGCAGCCGTACATCGTCGGGATCATGACGCAGCTGCTCCACCTGACCGGCAGCGAGAAGGTGCTGGAGATCGGCACGGGCACGGGCTACCAGACCGCCGTCCTCGCCGAGCTGGCGCGGCGGGTCTGCTCCGTCGAACGGATCGCTTCGCTCGCGGCCCGCGCGCGCGCTACCCTGGAGGCGATGGGGTACACCAACGTCTGGGTGCGGACGGCCGACGGGACCTTCGGCTGGCCCGACGAGGCGCCGTTCGACCGGATCCTCGTCTCCGCGGCGGCCCCGGCGGTGCCCGAGCCGCTGTTCGAGCAGCTGGTGGAGGGCGGGCGGATGGTGCTGCCCGTCGGGGATCCGTTCGCCCAGACCCTCACGGTGGTGGACCGGGTCGGCGGGGAAAAGAAGATCTCCGCCGATTCCGGGTGCGTGTTCGTGAAGCTGATCGGCAAGTACGGGTGGGAGGCCTGAGGGCCACGCGGCGGGAGTCAAGTGGAAGATCGGGGCGTAGCGCAGCCTGGTAGCGCGCCTGCTTCGGGAGCAGGAGGTCGCTGGTTCAAATCCAGTCGCCCCGACCATTTTCCCTCCTGGCAGCTCGGCGTCGTCGGCGCCTCCGACTGTCCCCCCGCGGTCGCCGAGCTCGCGGAGTCGGTGGGCCGCGCGGTCGCGTCCGCCGGCGCCGTGCTGGTCACGGGCGGGCTCGGTGGCGTGATGCAGGCGGCGGCGCGCGGCGCCCGGGAAGCGGGCGGGCTGACCGTCGGCATCCTTCCCGGCCCGAGCCACCGGGACGCCAATGCCTTCGTGGACGTCGCGATCGTGACCGATCTGGGCCATGCCCGCAACGCCATCGTCGTCCGCTCCTCCCACGCCGTCATCGCGCTGCCCGGGGAATACGGGACGCTCTCGGAGGTGGCCCTCGCGCTCAAGATGGGGATCCCGGTGGTCGGGCTCGGAGCCTGGACCCACCTGGACGGCGTGATCCCGGCCGAGGCGCCGGACGCGGCGGTGGCCCGGGCGATCGAGCGGGCCGAGCAGGTGCACGCCAAGCCGCGATGAGCCAGCCCCCCCTGCGGAGCGCGGCGGAGATCCTCGTGGACGGCGACGTGCACGGAGTCGGCTACCGGAACTTCGCCCAGCGGAAGGCGCTGCAGCTCGGGCTCAGGGGCTACGTCATGAACCTGAAGGACGGCCGGGTCCGGGTGCGCGTGGAGGGTCCGCGCGACACCATCGAGGGGTTCGTCCGCGATCTAGGGAAGGGCCCGCCGCTGGCCCGCGTGGAGAAAGTCTTGGTGACGTGGCTTCTGCCGACGGGTCGGTTCGCCTCCTTCGGCATCCGCTTCGCGGAATTCGACGCATGAGATCGCCGCACACCCACGCCTTCGGCGCGGGGACCCGGCGCCGCGCGCGACGGTGGCTCCTGGCCCTGGGCGTCGTGGCGCTGACGGTGCCCGCCCTGGCCCACGCCCACCCGAAGCCTGCCGTCCCTGCCGCCAAGAGCGGGGGGACGATCTATCACGTCAAGGAGGGGGACACGCTGAGCGGGATCGCCAAGCGGTTCGGGGTGAGCCTCCGCGCCCTGATCGACGGCAACGGCCTTCAGCGGCCGGACGCCCTGCGCCTCGGCCAGCGCCTCGTCATCCCCTCGGGGAGCGTCCGCGCCGCGCGCCGTGGCCCGGCCGCCGCGTCGGGGCGCGCGCCCGCCAACTTCGTCCTCGCGGTTCCCGACCTGGACGGCAAGGCCCTCTCCTTCCGCTGGCCCGTCGAGGGGCCCATCAGCTCTCCGTTCGGGCGGCGGCGAAACGGCTGGCACGGGGGGATCGACATCAAGGCGGAGCTGGGGACGCCCGTGTTCGCCGCCGCGGGAGGGAGGGTGGTATTCAGCGGCTGGGAACAATTCTACGGCCGCGTGGTGAAGCTTGAGCACGACGAGGGCTTCATGACGGTGTACGCCCACAACCTCCGGAACTTCGTGGGCGCGGGAGACGCGGTCGAAGCCGGGCAGGTGATCGCCACGGTGGGGCGCACCGGCCGGGCCTCGACCTATCATCTGCACTTCGAGATCCGGAACAACGGCAAGCTGTTCGATCCCATCTTTCTCCTCCCGCAGCGGGAGCTCCAGTTCGTGACCGACGGCGAGAGCCCGTCTGAGGAGACCTACGTGCCATGAGGGATTCGGACCTCGACCGGGATGACCCGCACGATCTGATCGAGCCCGCCGAGATCGCGGGCCCGGAGGCCGGCCCGGCCGCGGTCAACCTCTCCGAGTACCTGCGGGAGATCTCCCGGATCCCGCGGCTCTCCCCGGAGGAGGAGCAGGCCCTGGCCCGCCGGGTGTTGGCCGGCGACGCCGGGGCCGACCAGCGCATGATCGAGGCCAACCTCTGCCTGGTCTTTGCGATCGCCCGGCGCTACCGGAACCGGGGGCTGCCGCTGCCCGATCTGATCGCCGAGGGCAGCCTCGGGCTCCTCCGGGCGGTGAGGAAGTTTCGCCCCGACAAGGGCACGCGCTTTTCCACCTACGCGACCTGGTGGATCCGCCAGGCGGTGGTGCGGACCCTCGCCAACCAGGCGCGCGTCATCCGGCTGCCGGTGCACGTGGAGCTCTTGCTTGGGCGCTACCGGAAGGAGCGGGAGCGGCTCACCCAGGAGCTCGGCCGGCCGCCCTCGCTCGAAGAGGTCGCCCGGTCCCTCGAGATTCCGGCCGAGCAGCTGGCGGAGCTGGAGGAGATTCCCCCGGCCGGGCCGCTCGGTACCCTGCTGAGGGATCGGGAAGACCTGAGGGGGCTTCTGGACGATCTGCCAGAGAAGGAGCGGACGGTGATCCGCCTGCGCTTCGGCCTGGGCGGGGAAGAGCCGCTGACGCTGGAGGCGGCCGGCCGGCGGTTGGGGCTCTCGCGGGAGCGGGTGCGGCAGATCGAGGGCGCCGGGCTCAAGAAACTGCGCGCCCTGCTCACCGCGCGGGGCGTGGACCCCGCGGATTTCTTCTAGCGGCGCTTACGGGGCCGTGAGCGGGTTGCCGCCGTTGTCTCCGTTGGTCGGCGGTCCCGCGCCGATCTGGAAGGTGCCCGGGCCCCCCGGACCCGGGATGTTGATCGCGTAGGCAGCGCCCCAGCCCGGCGGCGGAGTGGGGAAGACTGCGAAGAACGGGCCGACGGGTTGGCCCGTCACAGGGTTGTTCTGCACGGCGAGCAGGGAGCCTGGCGCCGCCCCGCCCGGATTGCAGACATCGCTGGCTGTGCCGGGTAACCCGTCGCAGCCGATGGCGTACTCGACGAGCGCCGAGGCCACCGTGCGAATGTCCGCCGTGGCCTTCGCCGTCCGCGCCCGGGACTGAATGTTCTGGTAGAGCGGCACGGCGATGGCGGCGAGAATCCCGATGATGGCCACCACGATCATCAGCTCGATGAGCGTGAAGCCTCCCTGATTCCTGATCCGCGTCGTTCTATCCCGCCTCAAATCTCTCATCCTCAGCGTCCGGTGGGGAGTTGTGCAGGTTCAATGCCAAGCTCCCCGTTCCGTCCTGAAGGCACACCCCCAGGATAACTCATTGGAAAAGCGCAATAATCTTAGATCAACTCCAGACCCTTTAGCCAGGTTTTCCGCTCTTGGCTGACGGGGTTTTTCAAGGATGGTCAAAAAATGTCACCCTGTCACCCTGATCCCTTGCGGCCATGCGCCTAACTATGCGAGGCTAAAAGGTGAGCCCCCGTAGCTCAGGTGGATAGAGCAGCAGTTTCCTAA
>JBBTEL010000046.1:1853-3499 GCA_038042325.1 Candidatus Methylomirabilota bacterium | reverse complement strand
GGGTCGTCCTCGCGGATCGCCGTCTTCAGCAGGCCCTTGGCGTCCCGCGGGGTCGAGGGTATGACGGCCTTCATCCCCATGTGGACGAGGAGCGGGTAGGGATGATCGGAGTGCTGGCCGGCGAGCCCGCGGCGCGCGCCCGAGGCGGGCACCAGGTACGTGACCGGGATTGTCCCCTGGCCGCCCATCATGTAGCGGAGCTTCTGGGCCTGGTCCACCAGCTGGTCGAAGGCCACGAAGAGGAGGGCGTTGATCTGGTATTCGACGACCGGCCGCATGCCCGCCATCGCCGCGCCGGTGGCGAGGCCGGTGAAGCCCGCCTCGGAAATGGGCGTGTCGTAGATCCGGTCGGGGCCGAATTCCTGGAGGAGCCCCTTCGTCACGCCGCGCATGCTCACGCGGACGTCCTCCCCGAAGACGATGACTTTGGGATCGCGCCTCATCTCCTCTCGCAACGCTTCGCTGAGCGCTTCCAGGTAGCGAATCTCTCGCATGGTTGTGCCCTCTCTCTCTACCAGCCGCGGGCGGGAAGGCCCGGGTATGGGACCGCGTACATGCCGTCCAGGGCCTCCTCCGCCTCCGGGAACGCGCTCTGGCGGGCGAAGGCCACCGCCTCGTTCAGCAGCACCTCAACCTCTGCGTCCACCATGGCAGGGTCGACGCCCTGCTGACGGAGCCACGCCGGGTAGGTCACCACCGGGTCGCGCTCGCGCCAGCGCGCGATCTCTTCATCGCTCCGGTACTTGATGCCGCGGGCCTTCTCGGCCGTGAAGTGGCCGACGAAGCGGTAGGTCCGGCATTCGAGGAGCGTTGGTCCCGCGCCCGTTCGGGCACGCTCCACCGCTTCGTCGGCGGCGGCGTGGACGGCCAGGACGTCCATCCCGTCCACCGACGTCCCCGGCATCCCATAGCCCGCCGCCCGCTCGGCCAGCCGCTCCACCTTCGCCATCTGGCTGATGGGGGCGCTGATGGCGTAGCCGTTGTTCTCGCAGACGAAAACCACGGGCAGCCTCCAGATGGCGGCGAGGTTCAGCGCCTCGTGCACGACGCCCTGATTCATCCCCCCGTCGCCAAAGAACGAAACGGCCACCCGGTCGCTCCGCGCCAGTTTCCCCGCCAGGGCCGCCCCGCACGCAATAGGGGCACCCGCCCCCACGATGCCGTTGGCGCCGTAGATGCCGAGGGAGAGGTCGGCGATGTGCATGGAGCCGCCGCGGCCGCGGTTGTAGCCGCTCGCCTTTCCCATCAGCTCGGCCATCATCCGCCGCGGGGCGCCGCCCTTGGCCAGGATATGGCCGTGGCCCCGGTGGGTGCTAGTGATGACATCATCGGGGCGGAGCGCGGCGCACACGCCGGTGGCCACCGCCTCCTGCCCGACGTACTCGTGGGTGACCCCGGGAATCTCGTCCCGGTTCACCAGCTCCACCACCCGCTCCTCGAAGCGCCGGATGAGGCGCATGGTTCGATAGAAGCTCACCAGCTGGGTCTTTGAAAGCGCCATGTAAGCTCCTGTTCCCGTGCTCGATGTGAGTTCCCGCAATCGCGGTGTGGCCATCCCCGTCCTTGTGGCCCTGACCACCATAGCGCCCCGGGCGCCTTCTGTCGAGCCCCCCACCGGGGCCCGATTCGGGCAAAATTCCTGAGGC
>JBBTEL010000046.1:0-1753 GCA_038042325.1 Candidatus Methylomirabilota bacterium | reverse complement strand
CTCCACTTCCTCCGGAGTGTCCCCCCGCGCGAAGATAAACCCCAGGTAGCGCGACCCCTCGGGAAGCGGCACCACCTCCTGCCCCTGGTGGATCGTGATGGTGATCTCCTCGATCCCCAGCACGGCCTTGGCCGCCTCTTGCCCCCGGACCTCCTCCAGAATTCCCCCCCGCGGGATCGGGATCATCATGACACCGGCCGGCTTTCGCTCGCGCTCGAGGCTCTCGATCTCGATCCCCAGGGCGTGGCGGAGGATCAACTCCTCCAGGGTGAGGCCGGTGCCGAAGCGGAGCGTCCGGGAGCAGAGTCCGCCGATCGAGCGCGCGGCGATCTCGATCACCCAGGGCCCGGCCTCGTTCACCCTGAGCTCGGCGTGGATGGGCCCCTCCCTCAACCCGAGGGCTCTCGCCGCCCACGCGGTGAGGTCGGCGACGGCGGTCTGGGTCTGAGCATGCAGGCGCGAGGGCGTCACGTAGATCGTCTCCTCGAAGAGCGGCCCGTCCAGGGGGTCGGGCTTGTCGAAGAGCGCCAGCACCCGTAGCGCCCCCTTCACGAGCAACCCTTCCAGCGCCACCTCCCTCCCCGGGATGAACCCTTCCACCAGGATCTCGTCGTTTCCGGCGCCCTGCGCCACGACGTCCGCGCTCTTCAAGATGGTTTCGATCCGCCTGAAGGCCGCGACGAACTCACCCTCATGGTTGGCTCGGATCACCCCGCGGCTCCCCGCCAGGATGGTCGGCTTGAGCACGCAGGGGTAGGGAGCTTTCCGGGCGGCCAGCGCCGGGTCGTCGGCCAGAGTGAAGAGGAAGTACGGCGGCGAGGGGACGCCGGCCTTGCCGAGGGCCAGGCGCATCTGGTGCTTGTTCCGGGTCGCCGACACGGCGGCGACGGGGTTGGACGGAAGCCCCAGCGCATTGGCGATGGCGGCGCCGACCACCGTGGTGCGGTCGTCCACGGGGACCACCGCGCTGAACGGGTTGAGGCGGGCCAGGGCCGCCACCTCGCGGGCGGCCGCTTCGGGGTCGTTGAAGTCGAGGGTCAGGAGGTTATCGGGGAGCCGCTCGCCGAAGACGTTGGGGCGCTCGGAGGCCACCGCCAGGTCCACGTCCAGTCTGGCTGCCGCCTGGACGAAGTCCTCCGTGCGGTACGTCGTGGTCGGGACCAGGAGAAGCAGGCGCAGCATGACAGAAAAACCCCCCTCACCCCCCACTTAGATGCCCCTCACCTCTTCTCCTCTCCCCAGCGGGGAGAGGTAGGGTGAGGGGGGAGAGGACAAAGGTGAGGGGGGGCGCAGGGCAGGGTGACGCGTGGAACCGCTAGCCCTTGGAGGGCGAGTAGTACGGGTTTTGGCCGGACGCGTGGTCGGTGACGTCGAGGATCTCGGTCACCTCGGGGATCTCCTCCTTGATCATCCGCTCGATCCCCGCCTTCAGCGTGACATCGGCCGCCCCGCACCCCTGGCAGCCGCCGGACATCTGGATGTACACAGTGTTGTCCTTGACGTCGATCAGCTCGATGTGCCCGCCGTGACCCGCCACCGCCGGGTTGATGGAGTTCTCGAGCAGGGCCTGGACCCGTTCCTTGAGCTCAGCCATTGTGTTCCTCCTGTGGTCTGTGTCCCTGGTTCCCCTCGGATGCCCCCGAGGAACCTCATAATACCACACCCGCCACCCCTTCGCGCATCGCCGGCTGGAGAGGGCAGCCGTTTCGGAATTTGCCCCGCCGGCGGACTCCGTACGCCACGAAGGCAGCGG
>JBBTEL010000045.1:0-4471 GCA_038042325.1 Candidatus Methylomirabilota bacterium | reverse complement strand
CCCTTCTCCTTCAGCTCCACCTCGACGATCTTCTTGGCGTTGTCCCAGGCGGCGCCGGCGTTGGCCATGAAGACGGCCTGAAAGAGGCCGAAGAGCGCGATCGAGATCAAGTAGCCGATGAAAAAGTACGGCTCCAAGAACGCGAACGCCAGCGTGGCGAAAAACACGGTGAGGAAGATATTGAACATCCCCTTCTGAGCGTACTGCGTGCAGATCTCCACCACCTTCTTGCTGTCGGTGACCGAAGCCTTCGTCACGCCCTCGAGGCGGATGTTGGCCTTGATGAACTCGACCGCCCGGTAGGCGCCCGTCGTCACCGCCTGGGTGGAGGCACCCGTGAACCAGTAGATCATGGCCCCCCCGGTCACGAGCCCGAGGAGAAACGGCGGGTGGAGGAGCGAGAGCTTGTCGAGGTTCTGGGTCAGCCCGGCCGTGAGCAGGACGATGATCGAGAAAATCATCGTGGTGGCGCCGACCACCGCCGTGCCGATGAGCACCGGTTTCGCCGTCGCCTTGAAGGTGTTCCCGGCGCCGTCGTTCTCCTCCAGCATGTGCTTGGCCGATTCAAAGTCCACGTCGAAGCCGTGCCCCCTCTTGATCTCCCCCTTGATGCCAGGAATGTGCTCGATGACCGACAGCTCGAAGACCGACTGGGCATTGTCGGTCACCGGGCCGTAGGAGTCCACGGCGATCGTCACCGGCCCCATGCCGAGGAACCCGAACGCCACGAGCCCGAACGCGAAGACGGCGGGGGCGACCATCAGCGCCCCAAGGCCCGCCGTGCTGACCGCGTACGCGACCCCCATGAGCAGGACCATCACCAGCCCCAGCCAGTACGCGCTGAAGTTTCCGGCCACGAGCCCCGACAGGATATCCAGGGACGCCCCGCCCTCCCGCGCCGCGGCCACGACCTCACGCACGTGGCGCGATTTCGTGGAGGTGAAGACCTTGACGAGCTCGGGGATGATGGCCCCCGCGAGCGTGCCGCACGTGATGACGGTGGAGAGTTTCCACCACAGGGTCCCGTCGCCGAGGTCGCGGATCAGCATATAGGACGCGACGTAGGTCAAGGCGACGGAAACGATGGAGGTGATCCACACCAGCGAGGTGAGCGGTGCCTCGAAGTTCATCTTCGCGGCCCCGACGTAGCGCGCGCGTGCGATCGCATCGTTGATCAGGTAGGAGCCTCCGCTCGCGACGATCATCAGCACGCGCATGATGAAGATCCAGACAAGCAGCTGCGCCTGCACGGCCGGCTCCTTGACCGCCAGGAGGATGAACGAGATCAGCGCCACGCCGGTCACGCCGTAGGTCTCGAAGCCGTCCGCGGTCGGGCCGATCGAGTCACCCGCGTTATCGCCGGTGCAGTCGGCGATGACACCCGGGTTCCGGGGATCGTCCTCCTTGATGTTGAAGACGATCTTCATCAAGTCCGAGCCGATGTCGGCGATCTTCGTGAAGATGCCCCCCGCGATGCGGAGCGCCGCGGCCCCCAGCGACTCCCCGATCGCGAAGCCGATGAAGCACGGGCCCGCGTAATCCCCGGGGATGAAGAGCAGGATGCAGAGCATGAGAAACAGCTCGACGCTGATGAGCAGCATCCCGATGCTCATGCCGGCCTTGAGGGGAATCGCGTGCAACGGGAACGCCTTGCCCCCGAGGCTTGCGAAGGCGGTGCGCGAATTGGCAAAGGTGTTGATCCGGATGCCGAACCAGGCGACCCCGTAGCTGCCCCCGATGCCGATCAGGCTGAAGGCGAGGATGATGGCCACCTTCACGGCCTCGAAGCGCAGCAGCACCCCGAAGTAGAGGACGATGATGATGCCGATGAAGGCCTCGAGGACGAGGAGAAACTTGCCCTGGGTGATCAGGTAGGTCTTGCAGGTCTCGTAGATGAGCTCCGAGATCTCCCGCATCGCCGCGTGCACCGGCAGCCGCTTGAGCTGCGTGTAGATGACGAGCCCGAAGAGGAAGCCGAGGGCGCACACCAGGAGACCGGTCATCAGGAGCGTCCGGCCGTTCATCCCCAAAAACGTGACCTGCCCGAGGTCAGGGACCTGGAGGCTTGCCTCGCCGCCCCCGTGCCGCGGGGCCGCGGCCAGCGCCGGCGCGGCCGCGAGCGCGGCGAGCACCAGAACGCTCAGCGCCGCAACGAGCACGCGGACAGCGCGACGCCACATCTTCGATTCGCTCATCGGTGGACGACTCTACCGGATGGGGAATACGGTGTCAATGGGAAATAATTCTCAAGCGCCAAAAACGGACGATATTGACAGAGGTTAGACGTCACTATAGGATGACCCGAAAGAACAAAGAACATGGAAACCATAACCCGCCCCCGCTGCCCGGCCTGCCGACGCGAGTTCGTGTGGCAGGGGAACCCGCACCGGCCGTTCTGCTCCCTCACGTGCCGGCTCATCGACCTCGGCGTCTGGCTCGACGAGGGATACCACATTCCCGGCGAGACGGCGTCCAGTGAGTCCGCGCCCGACCCTCGCGGCGCCCGGGACGTCGGATGATCGACCTCCTGCTCAACAATCCCGCCGCCTTCTTGCAACAGCTCGTCCTGCTCATCCCAGCCCTGCTGGTGGCAGTGACCGTCCACGAGCTGGCCCACGGCCTCGTCGCGGACCGGCTGGGAGATTCCACCGCGCGACTTCAGGGCCGGCTCACGCTGAACCCTCTGCCGCACATCGATCCCATCGGGGCGCTCGCCCTCGTGCTCGCGGGCTTCGGATGGGCCAAGCCCGTTCCGGTTAACGCGTTCAACCTGCGGCGCCCGATTCGCGACATGGCGTGGATCGCCGCCGCCGGGCCGGCCTCCAACTTCGTCGTCGCCTTCCTGGCGTTGGTCGCGTTCGGCCTCCTGCCGCGGGTCGTCGATGTGCCCTTCGTCGCCCGGCCGCTGGCGGAACTCCTCAAAGCCGTCTACGTGCTGAACCTCAGCCTGGGCATCTTCAACCTGATCCCGGTCCCGCCGCTGGACGGCGGCCACTTCCTCCCCTACTTCCTGCCGCGCCGCTCCTGGTCCCTGCTGCACCAGCTCGAGCAGTATGCTCCCTTCATCCTGCTCCTGCTGCTCATGACGGGCCTCACCCGGTACGTCGTGGATCCGGTGTTCCAGTTCGTCAGCGGGATCTACATCGACATCGTCCGGCTTATTTTGTAGCTCCGGTCCCCCCGAGGGCCTCCAGCGTGTTGCGCGCCTGGCCCGCGTGATCCTTGTAGTGCAGGCGCAGGATCAGCGCGTACTCCTTCCAGTTGATGTCGCCGAAATAGCCCTCGGGAAACCGAAGGTCCACGTGGGGCTCGTGACGGTTGGCCGTCAGCAGGGCCGACAGCGCCGCCTGGCTCCGGCTGAGGCGCACCAGGAGCTCGGGCCACGGCTGCGAGGCGATGCCGGAGGTGGCGCCGATCTCGAGCGGGGCCGGCGGCTTTCGGCCGGCGACCAGTCCATTGATGACGCCGGTGATGCGCTCCTCGGTGGTGACGAGGTGGTCCAGGATCTCCGCCAGGGACCACTCTCCCGGCGCCGGCGCTTTTCTCACGAGGGCTTCCGGCGCGCCCTGAACCACGCTGAGGAATTCGTCCGATGCCTCCTGGATCCGGTCGCGGATCTGCTCGGCGGAGAGCTTGGCGCCCTGCGACCTCAAGTATCCCTGGAGCTTCTGCTGCTCATCCTGCTCGGCCATCGCGGCCTCCTTTACTCGGGGCGGGCACCCCGGGCTGTCGCCACGCCCGCCCCCGCCGGATTTCTCTCGCTCGGCTACTTCGGCTGCCCGATCTCCGCTGGTACCACCACCCCACGGCCATCAGATCCGCGAGCCTCGTGGAAAAGAGAAGAGCCCGGACCGTTGGGCCCGGGCTCTCAGGTTTACCCCGGCAGCGACCTACTCTCCCACGCCGTTACCAGCGCAGTACCATCGGCCCTGGAGGGCTTAACTTCCGTGTTCGGGATGGGAACGGGTGTGGCCCCTCCGGCAACGCCACCGGGAAATATTCGACAACCGTGGACGATTCTCGGGACAGCGAAGCGACACGAACAATAAGGAAACCGTGGTCAAGCCGCACGGCCGATTAGTACCGGTAAGCTGAACGCCTTACGGCGCTTACACCTCCGGCCTATCAACCTCGTAATCTCCGAGGGGCCTTTAGAGGGCTTACGCCCTGGGAGGTCTCATCTTGAGGCGGGTTTCGCGCTTAGATGCCTTCAGCGCTTATCCCTGCCGGACATGGCTACCGAGCGATGCTCCTGGCGGAACAGCTCGCACACCAGAGGTCCGTCCACCCCGGTCCTCTCGTACTAGGGGTAGCTCCCCTCAAACCTCCTCCGCCCGCGACAGATAGGGACCGAACTGTCTCACGACGTTCTAAACCCAGCTCACGTACCGCTTTAATGGGCGAACAGCCCAACCCTTGGGACCTGCTCCAGCCCCAGGATGCGATGAGCCGACATCGAGGTGCCAAACCT
>JBBTEL010000044.1:3302-23969 GCA_038042325.1 Candidatus Methylomirabilota bacterium | reverse complement strand
AGAATATGGGCATGAAGCGCTTGGGTTCCGCCCTCCTGGCCCTGAGTTTCCTAGGGGTGCTGCTCGCCCCCTCCGTGGCGCTGGCCCAGGCCTATCGCTGGGTGGACGAGCAGGGTAAGGTCCACTACTCCGAAGGGCTGGACAGCGTTCCCGCCCAATACCGCGCGACGGCCAGGCCGATCGAGTTTCCCAAGGCCCCGCCGCCTCCGCCGCCGGCGCCCGAAAAGACCGACACGGCGAAGAAGCCAGCCGAGCGGCCCGGCGAGCCGGAGAAGCCCAAGGAGTAGGAAGGCTGACCCCGTGAGACGGTTCCGGCTTCCTCTGATCCTCCTCGCCCTCCTGGCGGGGCCGGTCGCCGCCCCGGCCCAGATGGTCCGCTGGATCGACGACCAGGGGCGGGTCCACTACTCCGAGGGGCTCGACAGCGTTCCCGAGCGCTACCGCGCGACGGCCAAGCCGCTCGCCCTGCCGACCTCGCCGCCGGCGCCCGAGGCGCGTCAGCCCGGCGCCCCTCCGCCCGGCGTCACCAAGATCCCGTTCAAGCCCGGCTCCCCCATCCTGGTCAACGCCAAGATCAACGGCGGCGGGCCGGTGACCCTGATGCTCGACACCGGCGCGGATACCACCGTGGTCAATCCCCTCGCGCTCTGGCGCCTGGGAATCTCCACGTGGTTCGCCCCGCGGGCCGAGATCCGCGGCGCCACGGGCACGACGAGCGTGGACATCGTGCGCGTGCAGTCCATCGAGGTTGGCGAGGCCAAGGCCGGGCCGCTCGTCATCGTCGCCCACGATATCGATTTCAAGAATGCCGACGGCCTCCTGGGGCGCGACTTCCTGAACCACTTCAACGTGAATATCGACTCGGCCGCCGGCATCGTCACGCTGTCTCCCCGCTGATCCCCCTCACCCCTCGCGGGTTCCCCGCAAGGGGGGGCCCGGTTCCTTGACGCTCCACGTCATCGGGTGCTAGCATCAGGATTCACTCTATGGACTACAAGGCGACGCTGAACCTGCCGAAGACGGACTTCCCCATGAAGGCCTCCCTCGCGCGGCTGGAGCCGGAGATGCTCCGCCGCTGGGAGGCGATGGACATCTACGCCCGGCTCCGGCAGGCGGGGAAGGACCGGCCCCTCTGGATCCTCCACGACGGCCCGCCCTACGCCAACGGCCACATCCACATGGGCACTGCGCTCAACAAGATCCTGAAGGACCTCGTCGTGAAGTCGCGCTCCATGCTCGGCTACAATGCCGTGTACGCGCCCGGCTGGGACTGTCATGGGCTCCCGATCGAGCACCAGGTGGACAAGGAGCTCGGGCTCGACACGGCCCAGGTGGACGTGCGCACCGCCATGGATCCCGTCGAGAAGCTCCGCCGCTGCCGCGAGTACGCCGCCAAGTTCGTCGACATCCAGCGCGAGGAGTTCAAGCGGCTGGGCGTGTTCGGGGACTGGAAGAACCCCTACATCACGATGGAGCCCACCTACCAGGCGACGATCGCGCGGGAGTTTGGGCGCTTCGTGGAGCGCGGCCTCGTGTACAAGGGGCTCAAGCCCGTTCACTGGTGCATGCACTGCAAGACGGCGCTGGCCCAGGCCGAGGTGGAGTACGAGGACCAGACGACGCCCTCGGTGTACGTGAAGTTCCCCGTGAGAACCGCGGCTGCCGCTCTCAACCGGGCGCTCGGCGGCAAGCGCGCGTTCTTCGTCATCTGGACGACGACCCCCTGGACGCTCCCGGCCAACCTGGCGATCGCCGTGCACCCCGGGGAGACCTACACGGCGGTGGAGCTGGACGGCGAGGCGCTGGTCGTGGCTCGGTCGCTCGCGCCCGCTTTCATGCAGCTCGAGGGGGTTCGCGGCCGGGGGAAGACGACGCCGCTGGCGCTCTCGGGGGCGGACCTCGACGGCACGGTCTGCCGTCACCCGTGGATCGAGCGCGACTCCGTCGTGGTGACCGCGGACTTCGTGGCCATGGACACCGGCACGGGCCTCGTCCACATCGCTCCCGGCCACGGCGAGGAGGACTACGAGCTGGGGCGCAAGGTCGGTCTCAAGATCTACAACCCCGTGGACGACGACGGTCGCTTCATCCCCGAGGTCGCTCACTTCTCCGGGCTGACCGTCTGGGACGCCAACCCGAAGATCATCGAGCATCTCCGTCGGACCGGTATGCTGATCGTGTCGGTGCCGCTCCAGCACACGTATCCTCACTGCTGGCGGTGCAAGAACCCGACGCTTTTCCGCGCAACCGAGCAGTGGTTCATCGCGCTCGACAAGAACGGGAAAAACGGTCTCCGGCAGAAGGCCCTGGACGCCATCAAGAACGAGGTCACCTGGATCCCGGCCTGGGGCCAGGAGCGGATCTACAACATGGTGGCCCACCGGCCGGAGTGGGTGATCTCGCGCCAGCGGATCTGGGGCGTGCCGATCGTGGCGTTCTACTGCACCGGTTGCGACGCGCTGCTGCTGGAGGAGCGCCTCGTCCAGCACGTGGCGGCCATCATGAGGCAGGGGCGGGGCACCGACGAGTGGCACGCGCGGGAGGCCAAGGATCTCCTGCCCCCCGGCACGCGCTGTCCGAAGTGCGGCGGCACCTCGTTCCGCAAGGAGACGGACATCCTCGACGTCTGGTTCGACTCCGGCTGCAGCCACGCGGCGGTGCTCGAGACGCGTCCGGACCTCCGGTGGCCCGCCGAGATGTATCTCGAGGGCTCGGACCAGCACCGCGGCTGGTTCCATTCCTCGCTCCTCGAGGCCGTCGGGACGCGGGACAAGCCCCCCTATAAGTCCGTTCTCACCCATGGGTTCGTCGTGGACGGCGAGGGGCGGAAGATGTCCAAGTCGCTCGGCAACTACGTCAGCCCCGAGGAGCTGATCCCCAAGTACGGCGCCGAGGTGCTGCGCCTCTGGGTGGCGGCCGAGGACTACACCGAGGACATCCGCCTGTCCCACGAGATCCTCAACCGGCTGGCCGACGCCTACCGGCGGATCCGGAACACCTGCCGTTTCCTCCTCGGAAACCTCAGCGACTTCGATCCGGCGCGGGATCGCGTCCCGTACGCCCGGCTCGACGAGGTGGACCGCTGGGTGCTCGGCCGGCTCGGCGCTCTGATCGCCCGGGTGCGCAAGGCCTACGAGGACTACCAGTTCCACACCGTTTTCCACGCGCTCCACAACTTCTGCGCCGTGGACCTCTCCGCCCTCTACCTCGACATCCTGAAGGATCGTCTCTACACTTCCGCGGCCACCGCGCCCGCGCGGCGGGCGGCCCAGACCGCCTGCTACGAGATTCTCACCGCGCTGGTGCGGCTGATGGCACCGATCCTCACGTTCACCGCCGAGGAGGCGTGGGGGTACCTGCCGGGCGCCAAGCGGGAGAGCGTCCATCTCGAGGGCTTCCCCGAGGTCCCCCGCGAGTGGCTGGACGAGGGGCTCGAGCGCGAGTGGGCCCGGCTCCTCGAGGTGCGGCGCGAGGTGGCCAAGGCGCTCGAGTCGGCGCGGCAGCAGGGCGCCATCGGGAGCGGCCTCGAGGCCCGGGTGCTGATCCACCGGGCCCCGGAGGACCTGGGGCCGCTGCTCAGGCGGAAGGACGCGCTCCTGAGGACCCTCTTCATCGTCTCCCAGGTGTCGCTGTCCGGATCCCCGGCGGCGCGGCCGCTGGTTAGCTACGAGGGCCAGGACATCCCGGGCCTCCTGATCGAGGTTGAGCGCGCCCGGGGGACCAAGTGCGAGCGCTGCTGGGTCTGGAGCGAGCGGGTGGGGGAGGACCCGGACCACCCCGCGCTCTGCGAGCGCTGCGCCCCCGTCGTCCGCGCTCTGGGATGAGGCTCGGGCTCCCCGTAGGCCTCGTCATCCTGGCTCTCGACCAGGCGACGAAGCTCCTGGCCCTGTCCCGGCTGTCGCTCGGCGTTCCGGTGTCCGTGGTGGATGGCCTCTTCGCGCTCACCCTCGTGATGAACCCCGGCCTCGCTTTCGGCATTCTCGGCGCGGTGCCGCTCGGCTGGGGCTGGGTGGTGGCGCTCCTGTCGCTCGCCGCCCTCTGCGCCCTGGCGCTCCTGGCGGTCCGGCTCCTGCCCGGCGGCGGCTGGCCCGCGGCCCTCGCCCTCGGCCTCATCTTCGGCGGCGCGGTGGGGAACCTCATCGACCGCTGGCGCTTCGGCGCCGTCGTGGACTTCATCGACGTGTACTGGCGGGTCTATCACTGGCCGGCCTTCAACGTGGCCGACTCGGCGATCAGCATCGGCGTCGCGCTCCTGGCCCTCCGGCTCGTCACCGGGAACGGGCCGCGCCCGGCCTGATGCCCGAGAGCCTGACCGTTGAGCCCGGCGCGGCCGGGCGTCGGCTCGACCTGTGGCTGGTGACGAAGCTTCCCGACCTGTCCCGGACGCGCCTCAAGGCGCTCGTGGCCGAGGGGCACGTGAGCGTGGACGGCCGCGCGGTGAAGGCGTCCACGCGGCTCAAGGCCGGGCAGCGCGTGGTCGTCACGATCCCGCCGCTCCCGCCCGAGACCCTGACCGCTGAGCCCATTCCTCTCCGCGTGATCTACGAAGACGCCGACGTCCTGGTCGTGGACAAGCCGGCCCGCCTTGTCGTCCATCCGGGGGCCGGCCAGCGCACCGGGACCCTCGCCCACGCCCTCCTGGCCCACGCGCCATCGACTGCAGGCGTGGGCGGCCCGCGGCGGCCCGGCATCGTCCACCGCCTCGACAAGGGCACGTCGGGGCTGCTCGTCGTCGCCAAGAGCCCCCGGGCGTACGCCGGGCTCACGGAGCAACTGGCCGCGCGGCAGGTGACGCGGCGCTACCTTGCCCTCGTCCACGGCGAGTTGAGGCAGGCGGAGGGAACGATCGACGCGCCTATCGGCCGGCACCCGCGACACCGGACCCGGATGGCGGTCCTGCCCCCGGGCAAGGGCAAGCGCGCCGTGACGCGCTTCAGGCTGTTGGAGCGCTTCAAGGGGTTCACGTACCTCGAGGCGCAGCTCGAAACCGGCCGCACCCATCAGATCCGCGTTCACTTGGCCTCGCTCGGTCACCCGATCGTGGGCGACGCGACGTACCGGCTGCGCTCGACACCGCCGATCACCGATCCCGCCCTGGCGGCGCTCGTGGACGGGCTCGAAGGCGTGGCCCTCCACGCCGCGAGCCTGGCCTTTACCCATCCCGTGACCGGCGCCCGCCTCGAGTTCGCGTCTCCTCTCCCCAACAGGATCGAGCGCCTCCTGTCTCATCTCCGCACTGCCCAGGGGAAGCGCCGGACGCGCTGACAAGGCGTTCCGCGCCGCCTGCGCTGGGGGGGATGCGCGAGCGGAGGCGAGCCACCTTAGCGGGCACCCGCGCCACGTTAGGTGGCGCGGGTCGTGCTACAATTGTCGGTATCATGAGCTCGCTCACGACGGTGATCCTGGCGGCCGGAGAGGGCAAGCGTATGCGCTCGCGCCGGCCGAAGGTGCTTCACCGCCTCGGCGGCCGCCCCCTCATTGCCTACCCGGTGAACCTTGCCCGGCGTCTCGGCGGCCGGCTCGTCCTGGTGGTGGGGCCAGACGGCGAGGAGGTCCGGCAAGCCCTTGGCGATACCACCACTGTCCACTTCGTCGAGCAGAAGGAGCGGCTCGGCACCGGCCACGCCCTCCTCCAGGCCCGGAGCGCCTGTGGCAACGGCTCGGGCACGATCCTGGTTCTTCCGGGCGATACCCCGCTCCTCTCTGAGGCCACGCTCCGTGGGCTCGTGGACGCTCACGGCGCGGGCAAGGCGGCGGCGACGCTGCTGACGGCTGTGGTGGACGACCCAGCCGGCTACGGCCGGATCGTACGCGAGGCGAGGCGGGTGACGGCCATCGTGGAGGAGGGTGACGCATCGCCCGAACAGAGGCAGATCCGCGAGATCGGAACGAGCGTGTACTGCTTCGACGCCCGCCGGCTCTGGGCGGCCCTGGATCAGGTGCGCGCGGAGAACGATCAGGGCGAGTACTACCTGACCGACGTCGTGGGCATCCTCCGGCGCCAGGGCCAGCCGGTGGAGGTCGTGGTGACGGACGATCCCACCGAGTGCCTCGGGATCAACGACCGCAAGCAGCTCGCCCGCATCGCCGCGCTCCTGCGGGAGCGGATACTCGACCGGCTCATGGCCGAAGGCGTCACCATCGTTGATCCGGCCACGACCTACGTGGACGACACCGTGAGCGTTGGGCCTGACACCGTCCTCGCACCGGGCAGCGTTCTCGAAGGCGCGACCGTCGTCGGCGCCGGGTGCGCCATCGGCGTGGGCTGCCACGTCTCCGACAGCCGGCTCGGCGACCGCGTGATGCTCAAGCCGTATTGCGTGCTGACCGAGGCGACCATTGAAGACGACGCCACGCTCGGCCCCTTCTGCCACCTCCGCCCCTTCTCGCGCGTGGGAGCGCGGGCCAAGATCGGCAACTTCGTCGAGCTGAAAAAGTCTCGGATCGGGCGCGGCTCCAAGGTCCCGCACCTCTCCTACGTGGGGGACGCGACGGTCGGCGAGGATGTCAACATCGGCGCGGGCACGATCACGTGCAACTACGACGGCGTGGCCAAGCACGAGACGCGGATCGGCGCGGGCGCCTTCATCGGGACCAACACGAGCCTGGTGGCGCCCATCACGATCGGCGAGGGCGCCTACGTGGGGGCCGGCTCCACCATCACCAAGGACGTGCCCCCGGGGGCGCTCGCCGTGGCGCGCGGCAAGCAGGTGACCAAGGCGGGCTGGGCCGCCCGGCGCAAGAAGAAGGCGGGGAAGAAGGAAGCACAGGGACAGTCATAGGATCTCGACTAGATGCCGCGGCGCGTCCTCGACCGCATCAGGGCGGCAATCCGAAACGCGGCATACGATATGACGGTCCACGCAGTTGAGGAGATGGCGGAGGATGACCTTGATCTGATCGATGTTGAGATGGCGATCCTGCATGGCAGATTGATCAAGACTGAGAAGGATGATCCGCGGGGGCCTCGACACACGGTCCATGGGACTGGGGCTGATGGAAGGACGGCTGTGGGATCTGTGGGGCGCTTTACCGAGACGGGGCGCCTTCTCATCGTGACCGTTTACCGCGTGACGGAGCACGGGACATGAAGAAAAAGTTTGGATATCGTTGCGAGTACTGCGAAGGAACCGTTCGCGAAAAACGCGTCGAACGGGAAGCCTTCAAGCACAAAAGAGGCTTCGTGATCCTGGAAAACGTGGTCGTCGGCATTTGTGACAAGTGTGGGAACCGCTACTACTCGGCAGACACCCTCAAGCGGGTGCAGGCCGTCGCCGCAGGGGAGGTGCCCCCGGCGCGCACCGAACGGGTCCCGGTAGTCTCCGGAAGGTAAGGAAATGTGCGGGATCGTCGGCTACATCGGGGAGCGAAGCGCGGTCGGCATCATCCTGGACGGGCTCAAGCGACTCGAGTACCGCGGCTATGACTCCGCCGGCGTGGCCGTGCTGGGGCCGGAGGGGCTGCAGGTCCGGCGGAGCGCCGGGCGCATCAAGCAGCTCGAGGCGATCTTGCGGGACCAGCCGGTGAAGGGGAGCGTGGGGCTCGGGCACACGCGCTGGGCCACCCACGGCCGCCCCTCCGAGGAGAACGCGCACCCGCACACCGACTGCAGCGGCTCCCTCGTGGTCGTCCACAACGGGATCCTGGAAAACTACCTCCCGATCAAGGAGCGGCTCCTGGCCGAAGGGCACACCTTCAAGTCCGAGACCGACACGGAAGTGCTGGCGCATCTGATCGAGCGCCACCTCAAAGACACCCCTCGCCTGGAGGATGCCGTGAAGCGTGCGCTCCGCGAGCTCCGCGGCTCCTATGCCATCGGCGTGGTCTCCACGAAGACGCCGGATCGTCTCGTCGCGGCCAAGCATGGCGCCGGCGCGGTCGTGGTGGGGCTGGGCGCCGGCGAGACCGTGATCGCATCGGACATCCCGGCGATCCTCGCCCACACGCGGGACGTGATCGTGCTGGAGGACGCCGAGGTCGCCGTGGTGCGGCGGGATGGGGTCGAGCTCTCCACCCTCGAGGGGCAGCCCGTCCAGCGCGAGCCGACCCGCATCCTCTGGGACCCGATCATGGCGGAGAAGGGCGGCTACCGCCACTTCATGTTGAAGGAGATCTACGAGCAGCCGCGGGCGGTGGCCGACACGATGCGCGGCCGGATCGTCCCGGAGAGCGGCAACGTGGTCCTCCCCGACGTGAACCTGGATCCGGCCGCCGTGCGCGAGATCCGGCGGATCGTGCTGCTGGCTTGCGGCACCTCGTACCACGCGGCGCTCGTGGGACGCTCCATGCTGGAGCGCCTGGCGGGGATTCCGTGCGAGGTGGACCTGGGCTCCGAGTTCCGCTACCGTGACGCCGTCGTCGGCCCCGACACGCTGGTGGTGGCGCTCTCCCAGTCCGGAGAGACCGCCGACACGCTCGGCGCGGTCAAGGCGGCGCGCGCCAAGGGCACCCCGCTCCTGGCGATCACGAACGTGGTGGGCTCTGCCCTCTCGCGCGAGGCTACCGGGGTGCTCTACACCCACGCCGGCCCCGAGATCGGCGTGGCTTCGAGCAAGACCTTCACCGCCACGATGACCGCGTGCTACCTTCTGGCGCTCTACCTCGGCCGCCAGCGCGGGGCCCTCACGGCGGAGGAGGGGCGCAAGCGCATCCAGGACCTCCTCGAGATCCCCCGCCTCATGGAGGCGACGCTGGAGCTGGACGCGCCCGTGGCGGAGCTGGCCCGGTCGCTGTTCCACTACCAGAACTTCCTCTACCTCGGCCGCGGCGTCCACTACCCGATCGCCCTCGAGGGCGCGCTCAAGCTGAAGGAGCTCTCCTACATCCACGCCGAAGGCTACGCGGCCGGGGAGATGAAGCACGGCCCCATCGCGCTGATCGACGAGGGGATGCCCGTCGTGGCGTTGACCCCGCGGGATCACACCTACGAGAGGATGCTTGGCAACATCGAGGAAGTCCGTGCCCGGGACGGCAAGGTGATCGCGGTGGCCCATGCCGGCGACCGCGAGATCGCCGCCAAGGCGGATCATGTGATCGCGGTGCCGCCGGCGGTGGACCTCCTGTCGCCGATCCTGATGGTCATCCCGCTGCAGCTCCTGGCCTACCACATGGCGGTCCGCCGCGGGTGCGACGTGGACCAGCCGCGGAACCTGGCCAAGAGCGTGACGGTGGAGTAGGAGGCCGCGATGAGAGCTCTAACGTTTGGCATGCTCCTTCTGGTTGTCTTCCCGGTGACAGCCTTCGCCCAGGGCAATCCTGGCAACCCAGGCGACTTTACCAACAACCCTCACCCGACCATGCCTTGGGTCGGCGTCCCCGGTTCGAGCCGTGTGAACCAGGGCACCGTCGTGGGCTACATCGAGGTGCCCCCTCAGCAGGTGGTCGTCAACGTATACGTCCCGGGGCCGGGGAGTTTTTCCGGGGGCTTCGAGCCGCAGCTCTTTGAGATTCCGGGGTACGTCGTGACGGAGACCACGACTGGGTACGTCTATCCTGCGCGCGTGGGACTCCGGGAGATTACTCTGGGTGTCTTCAACTGGGTGACGGAGCCGCCGGGGTTCCAGCCCAAGTAGCCGGTCTCGCCCCCTCCGCTGTGGTATCGTAGAGTCCCATGCTGTCCGCCCCGCTGCCCGCCGACCTGATTCTTAGCGACTTGAATCCGCCCCAGCGGGAGGCCGTGACCCACACCGAGGGGCCACTCCTGGTGCTGGCAGGGGCGGGGAGCGGGAAGACGCGGGTCATCGCCCACCGGATCGCGCACCTGATCGGGGTCAAGGGGGTCCACCCGAAGAACGTCCTCGCCGTCACGTTCACCAACAAGGCCGCGGAGGAGATGCGCCGGCGCGTCGAGGATCTCCTGCTCCCGGCGGGGATCCGCCCTCCCCTCATCGCCACCTTTCACTCGGCCTGCGTGCGGATCCTCCGCGAGCACATCCGCCACCTGGGCGTCTCGGCGAACTTCGTCATCTACGACGAGGACGACCGGCTCAGCCTCGTGAAGGAGTGCCTGCGCGAGGAGGAGGTGGACGAGCGCGCCCTGCCGCCGGCGAGCGTCGTGTACCGGATCAGCCACGCGAAGAACCAGCTGCTGTCCGTGGAGGAAGTCGAGCGGCTGGCGCGCGGGCCGCGCGAGGAGCGGATCGCAGCGGTCTATCGTCGGTATCAGGAGCGACTGGCGCAAGTGGGAGCCCTGGATTTCGACGACCTCCTGCTCCTGACGGTCCGCCTCTGGGAGAAGGTGCCGGAGGTTCTGGCCTGGTACCGGGGGCTCTGGAAGTACGTCCTGGTGGACGAGTACCAGGACACGAACCGCGCCCAGTATCGGATCATCCAGCTCCTGACCGGGGAGCACCGGAACCTCTGCGTCGTGGGCGACGACGATCAGGCCATCTACCGGTTCCGGGGGGCGACGCTGCGGAACATCCTCGACTTCGAGCACGACTACCCCGGGACGCGGGTCATCCGCCTCGAGCAGAACTACCGCTCCACGAAGCGCATCCTCGCCATCGCGTCCACTGTCATTGCCAACAACGCCGGGCGGAAAGGCAAGACCCTCTGGACGGAAAATGCCGAGGGTCAGCGGGCGTGCGTGTACCGCGCGTGGGACGAGAATGAGGAGGCGGCGTTCGTCGCGGCGACGATCGGGCGGCTCCGCGCCGAGGGCGTGGACGAGCGCGAGATGGCGATCTTCTACCGGACCAACGCCCAGTCGCGGGTCCTGGAGGACGCGCTCCGGCGGAGCACGATCCCGTACGTCATCGTGGGGGGCGTCCGCTTCTACGAGCGGCGGGAGATCAAGGACGCCCTCGCGTACCTGCGCCTGGCGATCAACCCGGCGGACGACGTCGCGTTCAAGCGGGCAATCGCCGCGCCGTCCCGGGGCATCGGCCGGGCCACGCTGGCCCGCCTCGAGGAGGTCGCTCGACGAGAGAAGGTCCCGCTCCTCGAGACGTGCGGCAGGCTCGGGGACGAGGTCGCCGCCAAGCCGCGGCGGGCCCTGGAGGATTTCGCCCGCCTGATCGCCGACCTGCGCGAGCGAAAGTCGGGGCTGTCGCTGCCGGCGCTGATCGACGAAACGCTGATCCGCTCGGGGTACCGCGATGCGCTCCGCGCCGAGCGGACGGCCGAGGCCGAGGGGCGCCTGGAGAATCTGGAGGAGCTGGTCGCGGCGGCGGAGGAGTTCCAGCACACGCGCGAGTCCGCCACGCTGGAAGAGTTTCTCGACACGGTGGCGCTGCTTTCCGACTTGGACGAGTGGAGCGCGGACCGCGGGGTGGTCACGCTCATGACCATTCACTCAGCCAAGGGACTCGAGTTCCCCGTGGTCTTCCTCACCGGGATGGAGGAAGGGGTCTTCCCCCACGTGAAGTCCATGGACGACCCGGAGGAACTGGAGGAGGAGCGCCGGCTTTGCTACGTGGGGCTCACCCGGGCGAAGCGGCAGCACTATCTGTCCTACGCGCTCCACCGGCGGCTCCACGGCTACGGCCTCGGCGAGCCGTCGCGCTTTCTCCTGGAAATTCCCGAAGAGCAGCTCACCCTGCTGAATGCCCGGGGCACGCCCCCTCACCCTCCCCTCTCCCCCGGGGGGGAGAGGGAGGACGACGACCTGCCGTACCGCGTGGGAGCCAGGCTCCGCCACGCGCGCTGGGGCGAGGGGCTCCTGGTCGGGATCGAGCGCCAGGGCGAGGACGTGCTCGTGACCGTCCATTTCGCCAGCGTGGGGCGCAAGAAATTGTCGCTCCAATACGCGCATCTGGAGGAGATCTAGTGGAAAAAACGGCGCTGCTCATCATCGACGCCCAGCAGGAGTACTTCGCGCCGGTCGGCAAGATGGTGCTGCCCGACGCCACCACCTTCGCCCCGGGGAGCCCCGCGCTGGAGATCTATCCGGTGGTGGCGCCGAAGCCGAAGGTGCTGCTCCTGGCCGACGCGACGGCGGCCATGGATTTGAAGGCTGCCGACGGCAGCATCATTCCTCACGATCAGGTCCACCGGACGCACCTCGCGAGCCTGAACGGGTTTCTCGCCCAGGTGACCACCACGGACCAAGTGGTCAAGTAGGAAGCCATGGCGGAACCGAAGCTGACCCTCTCCTCGGAGGGGGGCTTCGCCCCCCTTCCGAACCTCCCCCCGGGGGTTGCGCGGGCGTAGCCCGCGCTCGAACGGAGTACGATGATGGCACAAGCGAAAATCACCCAGGCCGAGGTGGAGCACGTGGCGCGGCTGGCGCGGCTCGACCTCTCCGAGCCCGAGAAGGAGCGGATGCGCTCCCAGCTGGACGCGATCCTCACCTACATCGATAAGCTCAGGCAGCTCAACACCGAGGGCGTCGAGGCCACCCCCCACGCGATCCCGATGGTCAACGTGATGCGCGAGGACGAGGTCCGTCCGTGCCTGCCGGCGGGGGAGATGCTCGCCAACGCGCCGGAGCGCGAGGGCGACTTCTTCCGCGTCCCGAAGATCATCGAAGAGTAGCCATGCCGACGATCTCGGAGCTCGGGGCCCGGTACCGGAGCGGGGAGGCCACGCCGACCCGGGTGGTCGAGACGTATTTCCAGCGGATCGAGACGCTGGACCCGCAGGTTCGCGCCTACGTGACCCTCACGCGGGAGTCGGCACTGGCACGGGCCGAGGCGGCCGAGAAGCGTTTGAAGGCCGGCAACCCGCGCGGGCCCCTCGACGGCGTTCCGCTCGCCATCAAGGACGTGATCTGCACCAAAGGCGTGCGGACCACCTGTTCGTCGAAAATCCTCGAGAATTTTGTCCCACCGTATGACGCGACCGTGATGATGCGTCTCAGTGCCGCCGGAGCGGTGATGCTGGGCAAGACCAACATGGACGAGTTCGCGATGGGGTCGTCCACCGAGAACTCGGCGTTCTTCCCGACGCGCAATCCGTGGGATCTGGCGCGCGTGCCTGGGGGCTCTTCCGGCGGCTCAGCGGCGGCGGTCGCGGCGGGCCTCGCGGCCGGCGCTCTCGGGAGCGATACGGGCGGCTCGATCCGCCAGCCCGCCGCGTTCTGCGGCACCGTGGGGGTGAAGCCCACCTACGGGCGGGTCTCCCGCTACGGGCTCGTGGCCTTCGCCTCCTCGCTGGATCAGATCGGTCCCTTCGCCGCCGACGTGCGCGGCGCGGCGCTGCTCCTCCAGGCCATCGCCGGCCACGATCCGCTCGACTCGACGTCCACCGATGTGCCGGTACCGGACTACACGGCGGCGCTGGGGGGAGGGATCCAGGGGCTCCGCGTCGGGATCCCGAGCGAGTACTTCACCGAGGGCATGGACCCAGAGGTGGAGAAGGCGGTATCGACGGCCATCGAGGTGCTGAAGAGCCTGGGGGCGAAGACGGAGAAAGTCTCCCTGCCCACGACCAATTACGCGCTGGCCGCCTACTACCTGATCGCCCCGGCCGAGGCGTCCTCGAACCTGGCGCGCTACGATGGCGTCAAGTACGGCTACCGCGCGCCGGGCGGGAAGGACCTGATCCAGATGTACGGGCGCACGCGCGCGGAGGGGTTTGGCCCGGAGGTGAAGCGCCGGATCATGCTCGGGACCTACGCGCTCAGCGCAGGCTATTACGAGGCGTACTACGGGAAGGCGCAGCGCGTGCGGACGCTGGTCCGGCGGGACTTCCAGCAGGCCTTCGAGCGGGTGGACGTGCTCGCCTGCCCCACCGCGCCCAACGTCGCCTTCAAGCTGGGGGAGAAGGAAGATCCGCTCCAGATGTACCTCTGCGACGTCTTCACGATCCCGGTGAACCTGGCGGGGCTCCCCGGCCTCTCGCTCCCGTGCGGCTTCACCCAGAGCGGGCTTCCCATCGGGCTCCAGCTGATCGGCAAGCCGTTCGACGAGTCCACGCTCCTGAGCGCGGCCTACGCCTTCGAGCAGGCCACGCCCTGGCACGCGCGCGCTCCCGCCCTGCAATGACGACGGCGACCGACTACGAAACCGTCATCGGGCTGGAGGTGCACGCCCAGCTCCTGACCCGCTCCAAGATGTTCTGCGGCTGCCCCACGGCCTTCGGGGGGGCGCCCAACTCCCAGACGTGCCCCGTCTGCCAGGGGATGCCCGGCGTCCTGCCGGTCATCAACCGCCGGGCGATCGAGTTCGCGATCCGGTCCGCACTCGCGCTCCACTGCACGATCAACGCTGGCTGCCGCTTCGCCCGAAAGCACTACTTCTACCCGGACATGCCGAAGAACTTCCAGATCAGCCAGTACGAGGAGCCGCTGGCGGTGGAGGGTCGGCTCGAAGTCGCCGCCGATGGCACCCCCCGGCGGATCGGCATCCAGCGCCTGCACATGGAAGAGGACGTGGGAAAGCTCATCCATGAGGGGACGCTGGAGACTGCTCGGGCGAGCCTCGTGGACTTCAACCGCTCGGGTATCCCGCTGATGGAGATCGTCTCCAAGCCCGACGTGCGCTCGCCGGAGGAGGCCGCGGCGTACCTCCGGGCCCTCCGCGCCATCCTGCTCTACCTGGGCGTCTGTGACGGGAACATGGAGGAGGGTTCGTTCCGCTGCGACGCCAACATCTCGCTCCGCCCCCGGGGGGCGCCGGACTACGGGGTCAAGGTCGAGATCAAGAACATGAACTCCTTCAAGAACGTCCAGCGCGCCCTGGAATTTGAGGCGCGGCGCCAGGCTAAAGCGCTCGCCGCGGGTGAGAGGATCGTCCAGGAGACGCGGCTCTGGGAGGCCGACAAGGGCTACACCCTCTCGATGCGCTCGAAGGAGTACGCCCACGACTACCGCTACTTCCCCGAGCCCGACCTGGTGCCGCTCAAAGTGGAGCAGCGCTGGGTGGACCAGCTCCGGACGACGCTCCCCGAGCTCCCCGTGGCGCGCCGGCAGCGCTTCGTCTCCCAGTACGGGCTGCCGGCCCACGCTGCCGAGCTCCTCACCCAGAGCCGGGCCCTGGCGGACTATTACGAGGCGGCGGTGCGCGAGTACCCCAAGCCCAAGATCGTGTCCAACTGGGTGCTGTCGGAGCTGCTACGCGAGTTGCCCGGGGATGACGAGGCCGCCATCGCCCGCTGCCCGATCCCGCCGAGAAACCTGGCGCGGCTCCTGGCCCTGATCGACGACGGGACCATCAGCGGGAAGATCGCCAAGGACGTCTTCGAGAAGATGTACCGCTCCGGTGAGGATGCCGAGACGATTGTCAAGCGCGAGGGGCTCGTCCAAGTGGCCGACGCCGGCGCCCTGGCGGCCGTCGTGGACCAGGTGCTGGCGGGCAACCCTCCCGCCGTGGAGGACTGGAAGAAGGGCAAGAAGCAGAGCCTCGGCTTCCTGGTGGGCCAGGTGATGAAGGCCACCCAGGGCAAGGCCAACCCCGCCATCGTCAACCAGATCCTGCTCGAACGGCTCCCCAAGCAGTCCTGATTCGGCTCGCGCTCCAATCCTTGGAGCGCCCCGCCGGTGCGGCATATAATGGCGTAATCCCTAGATGATTCAGCTCCAAGGCGTGTCGAAGGTGTACCGGGTGGGGCAGGTGAAGGTCACGGCCCTCGCCGAGGTCTCGTTCGAGATCGTAAAGGGCGAGTTCACGGTGCTGGCCGGGCCGAGCGGGTCGGGCAAGACGACGCTTCTCCGGCTCCTCTACCGCGACGAGGTGCCGACGGAGGGTGAGATCCGGGTCGCCGGCTTCGACGTCACGGGCATGCGGCGCTCCAGGATCCCCCACCTCCGGCGCGCCGTCGGGGTGGTCTTCCAGGACGCCAAGCTCCTGCCCGGCCGGAACGTGTACGACAACGTGGCCTTTGTCCTCCGAGTGCTCGGGACACCGCGGCGCGAGATCACGCCGCGGGTCATGCAGACGCTGAAGGCGGTGGGGCTCTCCGCCAAGGCCCAGGCGCTCCCGGCGCAGCTCTCCCAGGGCGAGCAGCAGCGGGCCGCGCTGGCGCGGGCGCTCGTCAAGGAGCCCGCTCTGCTCTTGGCCGACGAGCCCACGGGAAACCTCGATGAGGCCATGGCAGAGGAGATTCTCTACCTCCTGAGCGACATCTGGAACCGCGGGACCACGATCCTGCTGGCGACCCACCGGGCAACGCTCGCGGACCAGCTCAAGCGGCGCACCCTCGTCCTCAACGGCGGCCGGCTCCTGAAGGACGAGGACTGAGCGCGATGCTCTTCTTTCTGATTGGCGAGGCGCTGCGCGATCTCCGGCGGGGCGGGCGCGTGGCCGTGAGCGCGGTGCTCCTGATCACGCTGTCCTTGACCGCCCTCGGCGCCTTCTGGGTGCTCTCGCTGAACCTGGGCCACGCCCTGGTCCAGTGGCGCGACCGCTTCCGCGTCGTCGTGTATCTCCGCGAGGAGCCGCCGGCGGGCCAGGTCGAGGGGCTCCTCAAGAAGATCGAAGGCGTCGGTGGGATCCAGCGCCTGCGGTACGTCTCCAAGAGCCAGGCGCTCCAGGCGCTGCGGCGGCAGATCGGCGGCCAGGCGAGCGTGGTGGCGGAATTGCCGACGAACCCGCTGCCGGCGTCGGTGGAGGTCACGCCCGCCGCCCCAGCCATGACTCCCGAGGGCACGCGCGCGCTGATCCAGCGGCTCTCGGCCCTCGCGGAGGTGGAGGAAGTCCAGGGGGGGACCGCGTGGGTGGAGTGGCTGGCCCAGCTGAAGGGACTGCTCCAGGGGATCGGCCTCGCGCTCGGCGCCGTCCTGGCCCTGGCGGCGATCCTGACGGCGACGACGGCGACGACGCTGGTGCTCCATGCGCGGCGGGAGGAAATGGAGATCATGCGGCTCGTGGGGGCCTCCGAGATGGTGATCCGCCTGCCGCTCCTCCTCCAGGGCTTGATCCAGGGCTTCGTGGGCGCCGCGATGGCGGTGGGGGGGCTCTACCTCACCTATCGCCTGGCGCTGCCGACGCTGGAGCCGCTCCTATCCTTCACCCTGGGGCTGCCCCGGGCCGCGTTCTTTGCTCCGGCCGAGATCGCTCTGCTCCTGGGCGGGGGCGGCCTCCTGGGAGCCTTGGGCGGGCTGATGGCCAAGGGCGAGAGACCCGCGTGAGCGCGCGCACGATCGGTCTGGGACTGGTGGCCCTGGCGCTCCTGGCGGCACCGGCGTCGGCTCAGAAGCGCGACGACCAGACGCTCCGCCAGAATGAGCGCACCCTCCAGCAGACCCAGAAGCAGCTCAGGGAAGAGCGTGCCAAGGCGGCCGAGGCCCGGCAGCGGGAGACGTCGCTCCTCTCCGAGCTCGAGGCCATCGAGCTGACCCTCGCCAAGAAGCGGCGGGAGATCGAGGCGCTCGGCCGCCGGATCGTCAAAGCCCAGGGTGAGATCCAAGGCCTGGAGCGGGATATCAGGCGGCTCGAGGCCCAGCGGACCGGCCAGCAGGAGGTCCTGGCCCGGCGCCTCAGGGCCATGTACAAGCTCCAGGCTCAGGGCGGCGCCCTGCCGCTGATCCTCGCCGAAGATGATCCCATGGCGCGGGCGGTCCAGGTCCGCCACCTGACCACGCTCGCGGTGGTGGACGCCCGGCTGATTCGGGAGTATCGTGGAACTTCAGAGAACCTGGGGGAGCGGAAGGGGCAGGTAGAGAAGCAGCGGCAGGAGCTGTCCACCCTCCGGGCCCAGGTGGAGCGGGAGCGGGCCGAGATGGACCGGGAGGCGGCCCGGCGCCGGGTGCTCCTGGCCAAGGTCCGGGAGGAGCGGGCCTACCACGAGCGGATGGTGGGCGAGCTCTCGGAGGCGGCCAAGCGGCTGGAGGCGCTGATCCGGGATCTCCAGGCCCGGCAGCGCCGCGTGGCGAAGCTCCCGCCTCCCGGCAAGGGGGGAGAACCCCCGGCCGTTGGGTTCGGCACCCTCCGGGGCTCGCTGCCGTGGCCCACCGATGGGCGGATCGTGAGCGCCTTCGGCGAGCAGGTGCACCCGCGCTTCGGCACCCGGACGTTCAGGCGGGGGATCGACATCGAGGCCGGCGAAGGGGTGGGGATCGTCGCCGTCGCCGCCGGCCACGTGGTCTATACGGGGTGGTTCAAGGGGTACGGGAACTTGATCATTCTCGATCACGGCAACGACTTCTACACGCTGTACGCCCACGCCGCGGAGATCCGGGTCAAGGAAGGTGACGACGTGCGGCAGGGCCAGACGATCGGCACGGTGGGGGACACCGGGTCCCTGGCGGGTCCCCGCCTGTACTTCGAGGTACGGTACCAGGGGCGGCCCCAGGATCCCGCCGAGTGGCTGCGGCGACGCGGGTAAATTCGACAGCGAGGAGGCTCTTACCGATGGGTCCCATCCAGCCGGTCAAGAAGGCGGTCCTCATCACCGGGTTGCTGTTCGTGCTCACCCTCTCCCTCGGGGGCACGAGCGCCAGCAAGAGCACCGATCAGGGCGCGACGTACGAGAACCTCAAGCTCTTCACCGAGGTGCTCTCCATCGTGCAGAGCCAGTACGTGGACGAGGTGCCTCCCAAGGAGCTGATCTACAGCGCCATCAAGGGCACGCTCCGCGGCCTCGACCCGCACAGCTCCTTCCTGGACCCCGAGAGCTACCGCGAGATGCAGGTGGAGACCACCGGGACCTTCGGCGGCCTCGGCATCGAGATTACGCTGAAGGACGACGTGCTGACCGTGGTGTCGCCGATCGATGGGACGCCGGCGCACCGGGCGGGGATCCACTCCGGCGACAGGATCGTGAAGATCGAGGGGATCTCCAGCAAGGACTTGCCGCTCGCCGACGCGGTCAAGCGGATGCGCGGCAAGCCCGGGACGAAGATCACGATCACGATCATGCGCGAGGGGTGGACCGAGCCCCGGGACTTCACGCTCACCCGCGAGCAGATCCGGGTCCAGTCGGTCCGGGGCCAGGAGCTCGAGCCGGGCATCGGGTACGTCCGCCTGCGGCAGTTCCAGGAGCAGTCGCCCAACGATCTGGAGGCCTCGCTGGAGAAGTTCACGAAGAACGGCCAGAAGCTCCAGGGGCTGATCCTCGACCTGCGGAACGACCCGGGCGGGCTCCTGACCGCGGCGGTGGAAGTCTCGGAGAAGTTCCTGGAGGACGGCAAGCTCGTCGTCTACACGGAGGGGCGCGTCCGGAACCAGAGCATGCGCTTCACCGCCCACGCCAAGAAGCCCTACCTGGACTTTCCCATCGTGGTGCTGGTCAACCAGGGGAGCGCCTCGGCCTCTGAGATCGTCGCGGGGGCGCTGCAGGATTGGGGGCGAGCCATCGTCCTCGGGACGCAGACCTTCGGCAAAGGCTCCGTCCAGACGATCATCCCGCTGACGGATGGATCGGGGCTCCGCCTGACCACGGCCAAGTACTTCACGCCGAAGGGCCGCTCGATCCACGGCAAGGGCATCACGCCCGACATCATCGTGGAGCCTCCGAAGGTGGTGGCGGTCGCCGCCGACCCGGCGAAGCCCGTGGCACCGCCGCCCACGCCCGAGGAGGAGCTGAAGAAGGACGTCCAGGTCCAGCGGGCCGTGGACATCCTGAAGGCGATGCGCATTCTCGACAAGGCCCGGCCCGCGTCGCCGACGCCGCAGGCGCAAGCGAAATAGCCGTTTAGTTGATCCTGGGGATCGAGACCTCCTGCGACGAGACGGCGGCGGCGGTCCTGGCCGACGGTACCAAGGTCCTGGCCTCCGTCGTGGCCTCCCAGGACACGATCCACGCGCCCTACGGCGGCGTGGTGCCCGAGCTGGCGTCGCGGCGTCACGTGGAGGTCATCGTCCCCGTCATCCAGAAGGCGCTCGGTGACGCCGGGGTCTCCCTCGCCGATCTGAAGGCCATCGCGGTGACCCAGGGGCCGGGTCTCGTCGGATCGCTGCTGGTCGGCTGCTCGGTGGCGAAGTCCCTCGCCTACGTCCGGAAGCTCCCGCTGGTCGGCGTCAACCATCTCGAAGGGCACATCTTCGCCGCGTTTCTTCAGGAGCCCAGCCCCGCCTATCCCTTTCTGGCCCTCGTGGTCTCGGGCGGGCACACGGCGCTCTACCTGGCGCGCGAGCCGCTCCGCTACGAGGTGATCGGCCAGACGCGCGACGACGCGGCGGGGGAGGCCTTTGACAAGGTGGCGAAGCTCCTGGGCCTGGGCTACCCGGGCGGGCCCGTCATCGAGCGAACGGCGCTCTCCGGGGACCCGAAAGCCATCCCGTTTCCCGTCGCCCAGATCACCGGCGGGGCGCCGGACTTTTCGTTCAGCGGGATCAAGACGGCAGTGTCGCTCCACGTGAAGCGGAACCGGCCGCTCTCCGCCGGCCAGGTCGCCGACATCGCGGCCTCGTTCCAGGCGACGGCGGTGAAAATGCTGGTGAGGAAGACCGTGAGGGCGGCCCTCGCCCTCGGCGTCCACCGGATCGTGCTGACGGGCGGCGTGGCGGCGAACACGGCGCTCCGGGGCGCGCTCCAGGCGGAGGTCGCCGAGCGCGGGTGGGAGCTCTTCATCCCCCCGCCGGCCCTCTGCACCGACAACGCCGCGATGATCGCCGCGGCGGGCCACGCGCGTCTCCTGGCCGGCGAGCGCGCCTCCTTGACGATGAACGCGATTCCGGATCTGAAGCTCGCGTAGGAGGAACGATGGAAGACGTGTTCGAGCGCTGGCTTTGCCAGCGCAACCCGGGGGGAGGTTTCGGAAGGGGGGCGTAGCCCCCCTCCGAGCAATCCTCGCGTAGGAGGAACGATGGAAGACGTGTTCGAGCGCTGGCTTTGCCAGCGCAA
>JBBTEL010000044.1:0-3202 GCA_038042325.1 Candidatus Methylomirabilota bacterium | reverse complement strand
CTCGCGTAGGAGGAACGATGGAAGACGTGTTCGAGCGCTGGCTTTGCCAGCGCAACCCGGGGGGAGGTTTCGGAAGGGGGGCGTAGCCCCCCTCCGAGCAATCCTCGCGTAGATGGCCCGACTGGATTACGAGTCGTTCCTCGGAGGGCTGCCCGACGCTGTCGTCGGCGTGGACGAGGCGTTCCGGATCATTCTCTGGAACTCTGCGGCGGAGGCGCTGACGGGCAAGTCGGCGCGGCGCGTCCAGGCTCGGACCCTGAAGGAGGTCCTCGCCCCCGATTCGTCGCTGGCGCGGCACCTGAGCGAGACCCTCCGGACGGGGGAGAGCCGGTCGGAGGCCGAGGCGATGATCGAAGGGGCGGACGGCCGCCCGATCCCCGTGAGCATCGTGACCGCGCCCATCACGGGGAGGAGTGGCAGCGTCGAGGCCGCGGTCGCCGTGCTCCGCGACCTCTCGCGCATCCGTCAGCTCGAAGAGGAGGTGCGGCGGGGGGAGACCCTGGCGGCGGCGGGCCGGATGGCGGTGGGGCTGGCCCACGAGATCCGTAATCCACTCGGCGCCATCCGCGGGGCCGTGCAGCTCCTCGGGAAGGAACTCGGGGAGGAGGCGCACTGGCGGGAGTACACCGACGTGCTGATGAAGGAGGTGGATCGGGTGAACCGGATCCTCGAGTCCCTGCTCGACCTCGGGCGGCCCGTCCAGCTCCGGCTCGGGCCGCTGAACCTTCACCAGCTCCTGGAGCGCGTCGCGCTCCTGTCCGAGGAGATGGCGGTGAGCCGGGGTGTCCGGATCGTCAGGCGCTACGATCCGAGCCTTCCGCCGATTCTCGCCGACGAGGACCGGATCCTTCAGGTCTTCCACAACCTGGTGCGTAACGCGATCGAGGCGATGCCGCGGGGCGGCCGCCTCACGCTGGCGACGCGCCTCAGCATGAGCCCCCTCTTCGCCAAGGTGGACCTCGGGACCGGCGCGCGGCACTTCGTCGAAGTGCAGGTGGCCGACGAGGGCGAGGGGATCCCCGAGGCGCTCAGGGACAAGATCTTCGATCCGTTCGTCACCACCAAGGAGCGCGGTCTGGGGCTCGGGCTGGCGCTCTGCCACCGGATCCTCGAGGAGCACAAGGGCGCCATCCAGGTCGAGAGCGTCCCGGGCAAGGGCACCACCGTGTCGTGCTTCCTCCCCATCGCCAGATGACGCGCTTCACTCCGCTTCCCCTCTCCCCCCTCACCCGGCCCTCTCCCCCTCGGGGGGGAGAGGATGAAGGTGAGGGGATTATGAGTGGGGTGAGGGGGCCATGCCCGACGGCTGCATCCTGATCGCCGACGACGAAGACAGCCTGCGCTGGGTCCTGGAAAAGGGCCTGAAGCAGGCCGGCTATCGCGTCGTGGCCGTGAAGGATGGGGAAGCCGCCCTCCAGGAGGCCGGCAGCGAGCCCTTCGACCTGATCCTCCTCGACATCCGGATGCCGGGAATCGACGGCCTCACCCTCCTGGGGAAGATCCGGGAGGCGCGGCCCGACGCCCAGGTGGTCATCATGACGGCCCACGGCACCATGGAGACCGCCATCCAGGCGATGCAGCGGGGCGCCTACGATTACCTCGCCAAGCCCTTCGACATGGACGAACTGCTCCTGCTCGCCGAGCGGGCGCTTCTGGTGAAGCGCCTGACCCAGGAAGTCAGGCACCTCAAGACCGGGCTCCAGGAGGTGTGGGAGTTCGGCGCTCTCGTGGGTCGGCACCCGCGCATGCAGGAGGTGTACAAGACCATCGGCCGCGTCGCGGCCAGCGACGTCACCGTCCTCCTGCGGGGCGAGTCGGGCACCGGCAAGGAGCTGGTGGCCCGGGCCATCCATCACTATAGCCGCCGCGCTGGGCGGCCCTTCGTCGCGGTCTCGGGCGCCGCCATTCCGGCCAACCTCCTCGAGAGCGAGCTCTTCGGCCACGAGCGCGGCGCTTTCACCGACGCCAAGGAGCGGAAGCTCGGGAAGCTGGAGCTGGCCCACAACGGCACCCTCTACCTGGACGAGGTGGGCGACATGCCGCTCGACCTCCAGGCGAAGCTCCTGCGCGCGCTCCAGGAGCGCACCTTCGAGCGGGTGGGCGGCCACGACCCGATCCGCGTGGACCTCCGCGTGCTCGCGGCCACCAACCGCGACCTGGAGGCGATGATGAGCGAGGGGCGCTTCCGGGAGGATCTCTTCTACCGCTTGAACGTGGTGACACTCGCGCTGCCGCCGCTCCGCGAGCGCCGGGAGGACATCCCGCTCCTGGCGGAGCACTTCCTGGCCAAGTACGCGGGCGACCTCGGCGAGCGCGCCCTCGCCCCCGAGGCCCTGGACCGGCTGGTCGGCTGCGACTGGCCGGGGAACGTGCGCGAGCTGGAGAACGTGATCCAGCGCGCCATGGTGATGGCCCGGGGCGGCGTCATCCTGCCCGAGCACCTGCCGATCGGGCCGGTCTCAGCCGCTGCCACGGTCAGCGCCGATCACACCCTCGAGGAGGTCATCGAGAAGAAACTGGCGGAGTGCGTGCGCGGCCTGCGCGGGCGCTCGGGCGCCAACCTCTACGATCTGATGGTGGGGCTGATCGAGAAGCCGCTGCTCAAGGCCGTCCTGCGCGAGACGGGCGGCAACCAGATCAAGGCCGCCGCCCTCCTGGGGATCAACCGGAACACCCTCCGCAAGAAGCTCAAGGACCACGGGATCGACCCCGCCGCCCTCGGCACCGGATAACTCGTCGTGACGTCGCGAGTCCGCCCGGTCGTGGTAATTGGCTGGGCGTACCTGGGATCTTCCGCGCTGGCGTTGACAGTCCGAGTGGAGTCTCTGGCCGCTCCTCCTGCCGGCTTTGGGGTGGATGGTTACTGGCTGGTGGGTGCTTCTGTCAACGGGTGTGCGCGGGGCGCGGCGGCATTTGGGGGGGGGAAATAGTTCTTGACATTTCCGATTGAGAATGTGATTATGCCTTCATGGACACCCCCCACCAGGTTCTGGATTGCCGGGATGATCTCTGCCCGGGGCCGGTCATCAAGGTAGCCAAGGCCCTGAAGACGCTGCCCGTGAACCAGGTCCTCGAGGTCCACGCCACCGACCCGGGTGCGGTGCCTGACATGGAGGCCCTGGCCAAGCGGACCGGGCAGCAGATCCTCGGGGTCGTTCAGGAGCCCGACCGCACCCGAATCCTGATCCGCCGCCTTCGCTAG
>JBBTEL010000043.1:6146-9296 GCA_038042325.1 Candidatus Methylomirabilota bacterium | reverse complement strand
CCGGACCAGCGCGTGGTAGTCCGCCTTGCGGAAGAAGCGATAGAAGTAGTCGGCGCCCGAGATCATCGTGAGGGCGAGGGCCACCCACAGGGCCACGTACGCGAGCCAGGAGAGCGGCACGTACTCGATGGGGGGAACGCCTTTCTCGAGGATGAGCAGGGTGATCGCCACGTACTGGGTGGCCGTCTTGTACTTCGCGAGCGTGGACGCCGGCACGATGACGCCGACCCACGCGGAAATTCCCCGGAGGGCCGTCACCGCGAACTCCCGCCCGATAATCACCACGGCCATCCAGGCCGGGAGCGTGTCGGTCTGCACGAGGGCGACCAGCGCGGCGGCGACGAGGATCTTGTCCGCGACCGGGTCGAGCAGCTTGCCCAGCGTCGTGACCTGATTCCGGCGGCGCGCGATCACGCCGTCCAGCCAGTCGGTGAGCGACGCCGCGATGAAGATCACCGCCGCGATCAGGGCATGGACGCGCTCCGAGGAGATCAGGAACACCATGAAGGGCGGGACAAGGACGATCCGAGCCAGCGTGAGGGAGATGGGGATATTCACGTCGTTACCTGTCTGCGGGGCGAAAAACCGCACCCATTATGGGTCCCCGCGGCGAGGTTGTCAAGGTTGCGCGGCGGTCACGAGTCCGTTCCGGAAGAGGGGGGATGGTGGTCCACGCGTCCAGCGCGAGGCAGGTAGCCAGGTCCTGCTGCACCACGTGGACGCGCACCGGCCTAGCCCCGGCGGTCGCGGAGGGCGCGGATTCTGAGGCGGAGCGCGTTGAGGTTGATGAAGCCCTCGGCGTCCTTTTGCCGGTACACCTGGTCGGCTTCGAACGTGGCGAAATCCGGCCGGTAGAGGCTCTTCGGCGATTTACGTCCAAGCACGCTGACGCTCCCCTTGTAGAGCCTCAGCCGCACGGTGCCCGTCACGTCCTGCTGGGCGTCGTCCATCAGGCGCTGGAGCGCCGCGCGCTCGGGGGAAAACCAGTAGCCGTAGTAGATCATCTCCGCGTAGCGGGGCGCGAGGGAATCGCGCAGATGGAGGACTTCGCGATCCAGCGTCAGCGATTCGAGGGCACGGTGGGCCGCGTGGAGGATCGTGCCGCCCGGCGTCTCGTACACCCCGCGGGACTTCATCCCTACATACCGGTTTTCGACGAGATCCACGCGTCCCACGCCGTGCTCAGCGCCGATGCGGTTGAGGCGTTCCAGGAGCTCGACGGGGCCGAGGGGCTCCCCGTCCACGGCCACGGGGTTGCCGGCCTCGTACTCGAGCGTCACCTGCGCCGCAACATCGGGGGCGTCCTCGGGGGCGGCCGTGAGGAGGAACATCTTGGGGGGCGGTTCCGCCCAGGGGTCCTCCAGGATCCCGCCCTCGTAGGAGATGTGGAAGAGGTTGCGGTCGGTCGAGTACGGGCGGTCGGCGGTGACGGGGACGGGAATGTCGTGACGCTGGGCGAAGGCGATGAGGGCCGACCGGGAGTCGAGCTCCCATTCCCGCCACGGCGCGATGACGGCGAGGTGGGGCGCCAGCGCCGCGTAGGCGAGCTCGAAGCGGACCTGGTCGTTGCCCTTGCCCGTCGCCCCGTGCGCCACCGCGTCGGCGCCTTCCCGGAGGGCGATCTCCACCTGGCGCTTGGCGATGAGCGGCCGGGCGATGGAGGTGCCCAGGAGGTAGCCGCCTTCGTACACCGCGTTGGCGCGGAGCATCGGGAAGACGAAGTCGCGCACGAACTCCTCTCGGAGGTCCTCCACGCACGCGCGCGCGGCGCCGGTCTTCAGCGCCTTGTCCCGGACCGTGAGCAGCTCCTCCCCCTGCCCGAGGTCGGCGCAGAAGGCGATGACCTCGCAGCGGTACGTCTCGATGAGCCACCGGAGGATCACGGCGGTGTCCAGGCCCCCGGAGTACGCGAGCACGACCTTCTTGGGAGATCGCGGGGCCATGGGCGGCCTACCCGAGCGGGAACCCGACGTCCCGCGGCTTGACGGCGGCGGGGGCCTGGGCGTGGAGGGTGATGCGCTTGATGCTGTAGTACAGAAGGTAGATCTGCCGGGGGCCGTCCTCGGCGTGGGCCTGGAGGCAGAGCCAGTTTTCCCTCGTCTGAAGGAGGCTTCGCACGTACAGGAGGCTCCCGTCGTCCAGCAGGAACTCGACCACGGGACTGGCGATCTTGCGCTCGCGCGCGAAGCCCTTCGCCTGATCGAGGAAGTGCTGCTCGAAGAACGCCCGGTCAAACATCCCCGCCTCCCAGGAGGTGCAGCATGACCGCCTTCTGGGCGTGCAGCCGGTTCTCCGACTGATCCAGCACGACGCTCTGGGGCCCGTCCAGCACCGCGTCGGTGATCTCCTCGCCCCGGTGCGCCGGCAGGCAGTGCATGACGAGGGCGCCTGGGCGGGCGAGCCCCAGGAGGCGCTCGTTGAGCTGGTAGCGCGCGAACGCCTCGAGCCGCTGCTCGCGCTCGGCCTCCTGTCCCATGCTGATCCAGACGTCGGTGTAGACCACGTCTGCGCCCTCGACGGCCTCCCGCGGGTCCGTGGTCAGCGTCGGGCGGCCTCCGAGGTCGCGCGCCCGCGCCTGGATCGCGGGATGCGGCGCGTAGCCCGGCGGCGTCGCCACGGACAGCGGGGTGCCCAGGAGCGCGGCCAGCAGGAGCAGCGAGTGGCAGACGTTGTTCCCGTCACCAATCCAGGCGAGCCGAACGCGCCCGAGGTCCACCCCCCGCTCCCAGAGCGTGAAGAAATCCGCAAGGGCCTGGCAGGGGTGCTCCAGATCGGAGAGCCCGTTGATGACGGGCACGGTCGCGTGGGCCGCCAGCGCCTCCACGGTGGCGTGGCGGTAGGTGCGCGCGGTGATGATGTCCACCCAGCGGCTCAGGTTCCGGGCGATGTCGGGAACCGACTCGCGGACGCCGAGGCCGATCTCCTGGGCCGAGAGGTACACGGCCGCGCCGCCCAGCTGGACCATGGCCACCTCGAAGGTGACGCGGGTGCGGAGCGAGGGCTTTTCGAAGATCAGCGCCATGGTCCGGCCGGCCAGGGGCGTCCCGCGGTCGCCCGCCTTTTGACGGGCCTTCAGGGACGCCGTCAGCCGGAACAGCTGGAGGACCTCCTCCCGGCTGAGGTCCCCGATCGACAGAAAATGGCTCATGC